>JALHIE010000022.1 GCA_022840285.1 Porphyromonadaceae bacterium | reverse complement strand
TTTCAGGAAAACGACCGGGAATACGAAAACGCGTTGCGTCCGCTGACATTTAACGGATTTAACGGGCAGGATAAAATTGTTGAGAATCTCAGGGTCTTTGTCAGTGCTGCGCGCATGCGCCGCGAATCGCTTGATCATGTGTTGCTGCACGGTCCTCCGGGATTGGGAAAAACCACCCTGTCGAATATTATCGCCAACGAGCTGGGTGTAGGGTTCAAGGTCACGTCGGGCCCGGTTTTGGATAAGCCCGGTGATCTGGCAGGGATTCTTACCTCGCTGGAAACGAATGATGTGCTGTTTATTGATGAGATTCACCGCCTGTCGCCTGTGGTGGAGGAATATCTTTACAGCGCGATGGAGGACTATAGGATTGACATAATGATTGACAAGGGGCCGAGCGCCCGTTCCATCCAGATCGATTTGAATCCGTTTACGCTGATCGGCGCGACCACGCGCAGCGGATTGCTGACCAGTCCACTGCGTGCCCGCTTCGGCATTAATATGCACCTGGAATATTACGATGCGGATACCCTTACGGGCATTATTCTCCGCTCGGCCAACATCCTGAATATCGCTTGTGCCCGAAATGCGGCTGAAGAGATCGCTTCGAGAAGCCGCGGTACTCCGCGTATTGCCAACGCGCTTCTTCGCCGTGTCCGCGATTTCGCCCAGGTGAAGGGATCGGGTAAGATAGACAAGGCCATTTCGTCTTATGCCCTTGAAGCGCTGAATATAGACCGCTATGGACTCGATGAGATTGATAATAAGATACTTCTCACCATTATTGATAAGTTTAAGGGAGGACCCGTTGGGATTACGACTATCGCTACGGCCGTAGGGGATGATGCCGGGACCATCGAAGAGGTCTATGAGCCGTTTCTTATCAAGGAGGGTTTTCTCAAGCGTACACCGAGAGGACGCGAGGCGACGGAACTCGCTTTCCGGCATTTGGGACGAAAAAGGGACCTGGAACAGGGTTTATTGTTTTGAGAACCAAAAAACAAGACTGCGGGCTGTAAATTTTCATTTGCAGCCCGCAGTCTTGTATCTTCTTGACTCTCTTGTCTTATCTAAAACGAGCTGTAAATGATGTCCAGCTTCAGTTTTTCCGGTTTGTTCTCGAGCATTACCGCCGACGGTTTCATCTGGTTGTATATAGCCGTGGGAGTACTTGTTCCGGGTGAATAATAAGAGCCTCCTGTCGTGGTGAACGTGATGTCCACCGGAACCAGGTAATAGGTGAGGTCGAACGCTTCTTTCTTCTGCCTTTTGTAGTAGTTGATCATTGCTGCAATATTCCCGAAATTATACGAGTAAGTCTCCTTGTTGAAAGAAGCATAAAAACTGGTCACGTTGTCGTGCAGTTTCCTGTTTTCAAAGAACCCTTTCAGCGAATCTTTGTTGACCAGAAGCAAGTGGTCGGGAGGAGATAATTTCACTTTCTCATCCTGGCTGGCTTCGGGCAGGGCGTAAACCATAAACCGTGCCTGATTCAACGATCGGGTTGTCAATTTCGAATATATCTCGGATATAGGGAACGTGATTTCCGTGTTTACACCTGCCGGGCTCTTTACGAAAGTACCCTTATCGTTCGGTGCCAGCAACTGGTCGTTGTTGTTTTGTATGTGATTGATCTGTGTCACTTCAGGGGTAATGTTCAACCGGAACTCGGAGGTGCGTATCGTGTCTGTTTTTTGTGAAGAACCTTTTGGATCGGGGTACTTGTAGAAAATGTTCAGCGATGTCAGGTTTACATTCAGGATCGTACTGTTACCAAAGTTTGTCGTGATGTATAAGCCGGGGAAAAACTTCCTGAAAGTATCGGTATTCTTCAACGCACCGTGATCCGGTTTTTTAAATTCATCCAAAAAGGATTGTCCGATAGATTTGGGCAACTCCGTGTAAATCTCGTAAATCTTGATTGTTTGGGTGGCGGTTCCCGAATAGTACGTTTCTGTGCGATAGGTGTTGTTTCTGCCGGTAAATGTTTTTGTGCCGAGTGGGGCGCTCATATCCGATTTCGTTCTGGGGTTGAAGTTCGTGTAGTCCTTGTTTTTGGGCAGTTCTTCAATAACCTTGTACACGGCCAGTCTCATGGGTGCCAGAGAGTCGCCGATTATGGAGGAATAGGAAACGGTCAATCGGACAGAGTCAATGACGGCTCCATCTTTAAATAATTGACTTTCAGGATAATAAAATTCACCCACATATTCAGACCGGATAGAACCGAAAACCGGATCGATATATTCTCCAAGGATGGGATATTTGGTTCTGGAAAAAACGGAATCCACCTGTACGGTTCGAGAGAATACATCCAGCGTGTCCGTACCTACTGAAACCCTGTCGTTTTCCGGTTGAATGGTAAATCCTATCTTATCCAGGGTGTCAACGCAAGAAGCGAGAACAGCAACAATGGCAATGAATAATAGTTTGTATAAGGTTTGAAGTTTCATTCGTTTCAAAAAATTATGAGCGCAAATATCTGAAAAAAATATCTGAAAAAAAAGCCCTTAACGGGCTTTCTTGTGTTTTTTAATGATAATTGTCTATCAGAACAAAAAACACCCGCTTGACGGATTTTTTTTTAAGACAAATTAGGCGTCGATCTTATCGCAAAATTCGCCGATTTTTTCCACGTTATTCTCAAAATCGGGAGTATATCCCAAGTAGGGTATTTTTTTATCGGTGATGTACTTGTCCAGCTCTTTGTGAATGTTTTCACTGCCTTGAACAACTCCGTCCGAATAATCGATGGCCAGTTTTGTGAGGTTTACGAAATCCATTTTTCCCCGTTTTTTCACATCTTCGATTTCCTTGTCGCCAATGGTATCGAAACGAAGTTTTTCTGAAAATCCTTCGTTAAAAGGTTTTTCGAAGTTCTCGTCGTAAACGGAATAAATAACTTTGGCGTTCTTTAAGCAGGGATCGTCTTTGTATCCTTTCTTGATATAAATAGGCGCCAATGCGGTAAACCAGCCGTGGCAATGAATGATGTCGGGAACCCAACGCAGTTTTTTGATGGTTTCCAGTACGCCGCGGACAAAAAAGATGCTTCGTTCATCGTTGTCATCGTATTCCTCTCCTTTCTGATCAGTAAGCGTCTCACGGTTTTGAAAGAAATCGTCGTTATCGATGAAATAAACCTGCATGCGTGCCGACTGGATGGAGGCAACCTTGATAATCAGTGAATGGTCCGAATCGTCGATGATCAGGTTCATTCCCGAGAGGCGGATCACTTCGTGCAATTGGTTCCTGCGTTCGTTGATGTTGCCGAACTTAGGCATGAACGTACGGATTTCGTGACCTTTATCCTGGATGGCTTGTGGTAGATATCTCGATAGGTGCGAGATTTGTGTTTCCGGTAAATAAGGAAAAATTTCCTGCGTGATGTAAAGAATTCTTTTTTGACTCATTTAATTAATTTTCTTCAAATTCTTTACAAAGATAATAAAAAAAATCCGCATAACTGCAAAATATTTTCGGCTGTTTTTTATTTATTTTTGATTTTCAGTTATTTATGCAAACGACAACCCGAAGATATTCGGTAAATGAATTGACGTTTCACTTTTTTTTTCCGCAAAAAATTCGTTGCTTTGCACGCTGAAATAAATGACGCATAAAACCGCCGTATCGTACTTTTTTGTGTATTCCAATAGACATGTAGTAAAAATAAGTTTGCCTATCCTGCTCAGTTTGCTGGCGCAGAATATCATTCAGGTAATAGATACTGCCTTTCTCGGCCGGGTGGGAGAGGTGGAGTTGGGCGCATCTGCTCTGGCCGGGATTATTTATATTGCCATTTACACGATAGGTTTCGGATTCAGTATGGGAAGCCAGATCCTGATCGGCAGGAGAAACGGCGAAAAAAAATTCCACCAAATCGGTGAAATTGTCATTCAGGGGATTTTATTCCTTCTTGTTCCGGCGCTGTTGTTGATCGCGGTGTTCAAGCTTGGATTCTCCGATATGCTGATGCGTCTGTTTGAATCGGAAAATGTGAGTGAGGCTGTTTCCGATTATCTCGACTGGCGCGTCTATGGCTTTGTTTTCGCTTTTGCAAACAGCACTTTCCGGGCGTTTTACATCGGTATTGCCCGTACCAAGGTCCTTACGATAAATTCACTGGTCATGGCTCTGGTGAATTTGGTGCTCGATTACGGACTGATTTTCGGAAACTTAGGACTGCCTGAAATGGGAATTGGCGGTGCCGCGCTGGCATCGGTTATTGCCGAAGCGTCATCCACATTATTTTTCATTGTTTACACCCGGAAAACAGTCGACCTGGAGAAGTATGGCTTTCGGAGAATTACATTCAAGTGGGCGGTTGTAAAAAAGGTGCTGGATATTTCCATTTACATGATGCTCCAGTATCTGTTATCCATCGTGACCTGGCTGATGTTTTTTGTGTTTATAGAAAACTACCTGGGTGAGCGTTCTTTAGCCGTGACCAATATTGTGCGCAGCTTATACACCATCGTCACCATTCCGTCCCATGCGCTGGGTTCGGCAGTGAACACCATGGTAAGCAATACTATCGGTGCCGGGCGGCAGAATGAAGTGCTGAATTTGATCAAGCGGGTTACCCTTATCAGTTTGTTTTCGATGCTTGCCATTATCCTTATCGTTGCGGTTGTTCCGCGACTGATGATTCATATTTATACGAACGATACTTCTCTTATTGACGATACGGTAGCGCCGTTGTACGTGCTGTTGACCTCCCTGCCTTTTTATGCAATAGGGACGGTGTTGTTCAGTGCAGTTTCGGGAACAGGAAATACGCAAAGGGCACTGCTTTATGAGATCATCACCTTGTTAGGATATGTTTTTTATACCTGGATTATAGTTGTTTACCTCCGATTATCGGTCAGCTGGGCCTGGACAACCGAGCATGTCTACTGGGGGCAGCTGATGTTTTTTTCTCTGTTTTATTTGCAAAGCAAGAAGTGGGTGCATAAGAAGATATAGGGAATTTTCCTTATCTTTACCGTCGAAAAGCAAACAATATGAAACACAGGTTTCTCTTCTTTCTGGTGTTGATTTTTTCTTCTTCGGTTTATGCTCAGGAATATCGGTGGAAAGTGGAATTGGACTATTTTTTTGATAACACGGAGTACGGAAGATCATCGTTCACTGATTCCGAAACCATGAACGGAATCTGGCTTAAACCCATGGGGAGCATCGGTTGGGGAGAGAAACATTCCATCCGTTCCGGGGTAAACCTGCTGAAAATCCCCGGAATGGATAAAGCGATAGACAAGGTAGATGTTACGATGTATTACCAGTACAAATCGCCAAAAATCCTGTTTCGTGCCGGCTCTTTTCCACGAAGCG
Organism: Porphyromonadaceae bacterium; assembly: GCA_022840285.1. Taxonomy (GTDB): domain Bacteria; phylum Bacteroidota; class Bacteroidia; order Bacteroidales; family Dysgonomonadaceae; genus Petrimonas. The sequence continues at coordinate 25,855 of JALHIE010000022.1, read as the reverse complement.
AAGTGTTGGGTAATTATAGCAATTTCTTTTTCAAGGATTCCATCAACAATTTTATCCCGTTGATGCAGGGCGTGTTTTGTCAAATCGGCGATAGGCAAAATTTTTTCAACGCTTGGTTTGACAGGACAGGTTATACTACACCTACGAAACGCGAGCATTTTTTTGTCGGATTATCGGGAAAAATAGCTAAAGGGCTTCTTTTTGCCGATTTTCAGTCGTACCTGTTTCACTACTCCAACACCAAACCTGCCACGCCGGGTGAAGGGGTGAGTGAAAACCTGCAGCTGCAAGCGACAACCGGGCTGGAATACGAAGGAGAGGGCGGGTTTAAAGGATTAATCGCTGTGGGAACGTTGATGGGATACGAAAGGGACCGTCGGTTCGAAAGCGAACAGTACAAGCCTGTCGGGTTCGTTGCCCGCGGCGATGCCGAAATGTGGGGAATCGGCACAAAAAACACGTTTTACCGGGGAGAGCCGCGCATGAGACTGGCCAACACGTTTGGAGGGAACCTCTATTGGGGAACACAATTCCTTCGGGCAAGGTCGTACGTTGAAAGTGAATGGTACATCCGCCTGATCGAGTCGGATCTTGTAAAGGCACGGTTCAACTGCAACCTGCATTTCACCGAAGGCAACGTGTTGTTTCAGCAGGTGCTTACCGTTTCTGCATCGATCGGAAACTTCATGCCAAAGGACAGGAAGAAAACCCGCTACCCGTGGAGGAAAATATTTCATTGATAAAAGATATTTTAATGAAGGATTTGTTTTTAGATAACAACATGCGTTTGGCGGTTAAAGGCAAAATGGATGCCCTCCGCAAACAGTTACACGAGCATAATTACAATTATTACGTGTTGTCGCAACCTACCATTTCAGATATCGATTTTGATGCCCTGATGCGGCAACTGGCCGAATTGGAAAAGCAGTATCCCGAGTTTTATGACCCCAATTCGCCCACGATGCGAGTGGGAAGCGACATCAATAAGAACTTTATTCAGGTACAGCATCGATATCCGATGTTGTCGCTGCAAAACACCTACACCGAAGGGGAGATTACCGATTTTTTCAATCGTGTAAAGCGCTCACTGAACGAGGATTTTGAAATCGTTTGTGAGTTGAAATTCGATGGGACATCGATTTCACTCGTGTACGAAAACGGACGGTTGTCGCAGGCTATTACCCGCGGCGACGGCAGGCAAGGCGATGATGTTACGGCTAATGTCCGTACCGTTCGCAACATTCCGTTGGTACTCAAAGGCGACAACATCCCCGGGTATGTTGAAGTGCGGGGCGAAATCCTGATGCCCTGGAGTGTTTTTGAGGAACTGAACAGGGAGCGCGAGGTGCAGGAAGAACCGCTTTTCGCCAATCCCCGCAATGCCGCATCGGGAACACTTAAGATGCAAGATCCAAAGGTGGTTTCAGCGAGGAAGCTGGAGTCGTCCGTGTATTACCTGATGGGAGAAAGACTGCCGTCGGACAGCCATTTCGAAAATATGAAACTCGCCCGAAAATGGGGGCTGAATGTATCCGCTACGATGAAAAAGTGTTGTTCGCTGGAAGAGGTCTTCGAGTTCCTGAAATACTGGGACGTAGAACGTAAAAGCCTTTCTGTTGCTACCGACGGCGTGGTGCTGAAAGTGGATTCCCTTTCGCAGCAACGCAATCTCGGCTCAACCTCCAAGTTTCCCCGGTGGGCCATTGCCTACAAATTCAATGCCGAGAAAGCCCTCACCCGCCTGGAGTCCGTTACTTACCAGGTGGGGCGTACCGGTGCGGTAACTCCCGTGGCCAACCTTGAGCCTGTTTTGCTTTCGGGAACAACCGTAAAGCGGGCTTCCTTATACAACGAAGATGCCATCCAGGCACTTGATCTGCATGTCGGTGACAGGGTTTACGTGGAAAAAGGCGGTGAAATCATACCCAAGATCACCGGGGTGGATAAAGGGGCCCGTTTCCTTATCGGGGACAAGGTGCGGTTTGCGACCCGTTGTCCCGATTGCGGCACACCGCTGGTGCGAAATGAGGACGAAGCCGTGCACTACTGTCCCAACAGCGAGAATTGTCCGCCACAGATAAAAGGACGTGTCGAGCATTTTGTTACCCGCAAGGCCATGAACATCACTGTGGGACCGGAAACCATAGGGCTGCTTTACGATAAGGGCCTGATCAGGGATGCTGCCGATTTATATGCGTTGCAATTCGAAGACCTGGTGAGCCTGGAACGTTGGGCGGAAACCAGTGCCAATAACCTGCTGGCAAGCATTGAAAAATCGAAGACGGTCCCTTACGAAAGGGTATTGTTCGCTCTCGGAATCCGTTTTGTGGGAGAGACCGTGGCTCGGAAGCTGGCATTGGCCTTTCACGATATCGATTTGCTGGCAGCTGCAACGGTGGAGCAACTGATGTCGGTGGAGGAAATCGGCGACCGCATCGCCCGGAGTGTCAACAACTTTTTCGAAAATCCCGGGTGCGTGGATTTCGTGAACAGGCTTCGCGCTTACGGGTTACAATTTCAACTGAGTGAAGAAACCCTGGCGACAAGAACGGATAAGCTGGCGGGACTCACCGTGGTGATAAGCGGAACGTTTGAGTTGCATTCGCGCGACGAATATAAGGCGATGATTTTGCAACACGGCGGAAAGAACAGCGGGTCGGTATCCAAAAACACCGATTACATCCTTGCCGGAGAAAACATGGGGCCTGCCAAATTAGAAAAAGCCGAAAAACTGGGGGTGAAAATCATCGATGAAAAAACATTTTTGAAAATGCTGGATTGTTCGCTTTTATGATATGGTTACTACTTTCATTGTATTGATTGCAACAGCAGCTCTGTTTGTCTGGGGAAAAATACGTTCCGATATTGTGGCGCTTTGTTCGTTACTGGGCCTTTTGCTCACAGGCGTTCTGACGCCTGCGGAGGCATTGTCCGGATTTTCCAATCCCATTGTCATTATGATTGCGGCGCTCTTTATCGTGGGTGGTGCCATTTTTCAAACGGGGTTGGCTGCGAAAGTTAGTAAAAGGTTGTTGCGCTTTGCCGGGAACAGTGACTACAAGTTGTTTTTACTTGTCGTATCCGTAACAGCGCTTATCGGATCTGTGTTGAGCAATACGGGGACGGTAGCGTTGCTTATGCCTATTGTGGTAAGTATGGCCGCCTCTTCCAACATGAGCGCCCGGCGTTTGTTGATGCCGATGGCTTTTGCCAGCAGTATCGGAGGTATGATGACACTTATCGGAACGCCACCCATTCTTATCGTACACAATGCGCTTGTTGAGGCGGGGCATCGGGGATTTTCGTTTTTCACCACGTTACCCGTGGGACTCATCTTGTTGCTTTTCGGAATTACAGGGTTGTGGCCCCTGACCAAAACACTTGATAAATTGAGGAAGAAAGACGACGATGACAGCCGCTCGACAGTAAAGTCTCCCAAGCAGCTGGTTACGGAATACCGGTTGGCAGAAAACATGTACAGGGTGGAAACGAACGGAAAATCGCCGGTAGTCGGGAAGAAACTTTCCGAACTCGATATAACGAAACAATATGCCGTGACGATCGCCGAAATACGCCGCAGGTCGACTTCACCGTTCAAGAAGACCGTTACCCAGGAATTGCCCGAAGCCGGAACCGTACTTGGCGATAACGACGTGTTGTACCTGATTGGCGATTTTGCTAACGTTGCCCGGTTTGCCGAAGAGAAAGGCCTTAAATTCATCGATCAGTCCTCCGACGACTCCATGCCTACTTTTTCGGGGAAACTGAAGTTTGATGAGATTGGTATGGCCGAGGTGGTTGTGCTTGCCAACTCCAACATTATCGGACACCCGGTAAGGGAGTCGGGTTTCCGGAAGAACTACAACGTAAACATTATCGGTTTACAACGAAAGACGCGCTACTTGGTGCAGAATGTGAAAGACGAAAAAATACAGTCGGGAGATATGCTGTTGGTTCAGGGCGCTTGGGAAGACATTGACAGGTTGAGCCGTTTGCAAGCTGAAATTGTGGTCATCGGGCAACCCTCGGCAGAGGCATCCAAGGTAACGCTTGAAGACAAAGCGCCCGTTGCTGGAATTATCATGGGGTTGATGGTTGTTGCGATGGTATTCAATTTTTTTCCGCCCGTGGTGGCGGTGTTGATGGCCGCCGTCGCCATGATCCTTGCGGGATGTTTTCGAAGTGTGCGCGATGCCTATCGCACGATTAACTGGGAAAGCGTCATCTTGTTTGCCGCCATGATGCCTTTGGCTACCGCTATGGAGAAAACCGGAGCATCAGAACTTATCTCTTCGGGCATAGTCGGCTCGCTGGGAAGTCGTGGCCCCTATCTGGTATTGGCCGGAATCTATTTGGGTACCTCCATTCTCACGATGTTTATCAGCAACACGGCAACGGCTATTTTGTTTGCGCCCATTGCGCTGCAGGCTGCCGTTGCGTTGGGTGTCAGCCCTTATCCTTTTCTGGTTGCGGTGGCTGTTGCGGCCAGTATGTGTTTTGCAAGCCCTTTTTCCACGCCGCCCAACGCCATGGTTGTATCGGCAGGCCGTTACAGCTTTGTGGATTACGTGAGGGTGGGACTGCCGCTGCAGGTTTTCTACATGGTAATTATGGTGTTCGCCTTGCCTTTGGTGTTCCCGTTCTAACCCACGGATTAATCAAACCCTTCGATGATCCTCACGATTTTCTCCCAGGGCAGTAGTTTCCCTTTTCCGAAATCACCGCAGGCAAGCTCGCCTTCAGCGGTTTCATAGACGTGGTATCCCCATTTTTTTAGTTTTTCAATGTTATCCTGAACAATTGGATTTTCATACATAAAAGTGTTCATGGCAGGGAAAATAAGTACCGGGCTTCGGGCTGCCATCACGGTGGTAGTGAGCATGTCGTCTGCGATTCCCGAAGCGATCTTCCCGATAATATTGGCTGTGGCAGGCACAATGACGAACAGGTCGGCTGCCTTGGCCAGGTCGATATGTTTGGTGTCCCATTCCCGTACCGGGTCAAACATGTCGGTGACAACCGGATTGTGCGACATGGTTTTAAACGTGAGCGGCGTGACAAACTCCTGGGCGGATCGGGTCATGATCACTTCCACGTTGTACCCGTCCTTTTTCAGCTGATTGACAATTTCCACGGCTTTGTAGCAGGCAATTCCGCCTGAAACTCCGATAACGATCGTTTTCATTTATTTCCTCCTTGTTTCATCATTTCCCTTACAATAGCTTCTGCTATTTGTTTCTTCCCGACCGGCCGGTCAACGACTTCCCCCGATCTTGTCAACACGCCGCGATGATTGTTCTCCCCCAGTTGCGCCAGTTCGTTGGCAAAAACCATGTCGCATCCGTTTTCTCCGGCCAGCCGGTTGGCAACCCGGATCAGTTCTTCTTCCGGCACATCTTTCAGCAGTTTGAATCCCACCAGAAAGGTATCCGGATTGTTTTGTTTAATTAGCGGAATCACTTTCTGAGTGCGTTTCAGACCCAGAATAATGTTGCGGTCCGACGGGATTTTTTCCGTCAGGCTATACCTGTTTGCCGGATTTTCGAGCACTTCCCTTACGGCAGATCCGGCGTCACTGCTGTATGGAGGCAAGCTGTTTATTTCTTTTGCCAATTCCTCCGTACTTGCGACATAGGCAAGCGTGAAATCGGATATGGCCATGGAATGGATGAAGAAATCTACCGGAACCCTTTTGGTTAACGCATCCACGGCATGGTAAACACTTTCCGCATCGGAGACGGGGATAAAGTCCACGAACGAACGTTGTTTTTCGCTTAACACTTTCCTGAAAGCTGTGTCAGTAAGAATGTAAGTTATGCGAAAGTCGGAACGTTTTCTAGCGCAAAAGTAGTCCAGGATTGCTTCCAGGCAATACCAGCCAAGCAGTCCGGTGCTGACGTTGGTCAGCCTCCGCACCCCATCGATAGGCTCCGATGTTCCGCCTGCCGTGATGGCTATGTTCAGCATAAATTATATCCTTTCGGTTATCCGGTTGTTCTCGTCCAAAATAAATACAGCAGGCTTATGTTCTTTTGCTTCTTCGGGCGACAGGGTAACATAGGCCATGATGATGATTTTGTCGCCGGGTTGCACCAACCGGGCCGCCGCACCATTCAGGCAAACGGTACCGCTGCCTGCCTCTCCTTCGATGACGTAGGTCTCGAACCGCTGCCCGTTATTGTTGTTCACCACGCTGACCTTTTCCCAAACCAGAATTCCGCTTTGCTCGAGCAAGGTTTTATCGATGGTGATGCTGCCCGTATAATTGAGATTGGCTTCCGTAACGGTCGCCCGGTGAAGTTTTGCTTTCAATAGTGTGAGTTGCATCTATTTTTCTAAAATTATGTTGTCGATTAATCTTGTTGTGCCGAATCTTACAGCAACTGCCGCAAGCGCTTTGTCGTTGACGGTCTCAATCGTTTTTAACGACGGATATGCATATATGCTTACGTAGTCGATGCTGGCAAGTGGCGCTTCGTTTATCTTGCCGGTAATTTGCCGTACCAGTTTTTCGACGTTGTCTTCCCCTTTTTCGAATGCCTCCCGTACTTCCCGCAGTGCTTTGTTCAATATGACAGCCTGCGACCTTTCGGTAGCCGATAAATAGGTGTTGCGCGAACTCATGGCCAGCCCGTCTTCTTCTCTGACAATCGGACAGACAATCAGCTCGATGTCCATGTGCAAATCGGTCGCCATCTTTATCAGGACAGCTGCCTGCTGCGCATCTTTTTGTCCGAAATAGGCCTTTTGCGGCCGGACGATGTTGAAGAGAATAGCAACAACCGTTGTAACACCTTTGAAATGGGTCGGGCGTGAAGCTCCGCAAAGTACCCGGGTGATCTCGCCGGCGACTTCCACAGAAGTGGAACTTCCGCTGGGGTAGATCTCTTCCGCGGAAGGATGGAAGACCACATCGGCTCCGGCACCAGTGGCGAGTTGTTCGTCACGTTCAATGTTCCGGGGATAGGATTCGAAATCTTCGTTGGGGGCAAATTGGGTGGGATTAACGAAGTCGCTGACGACTACGGTGTCGTTTTCGGCTTTTGCCCTGCGGATAAGCGAGAGATGCCCCTCGTGCAGGAATCCCATGGTGGGTACAAAGCCGATGGATTTTCCCGATTTGCGTTGCGCACCGAGATATTCCCTCAATTCTTTTACGGTTGTAATGATCATTTTACGAATTATGAACGTTAAACTGTCTATTGTCCATTGTCTTTGTTCTTTGCTCCTTGCTCTTCAATACAGCCTGTCCAGAATATCCGCATCCATATCAAACGTGTGTTCTCCAGCCGGGAAGTCACCTTCCCGGACTTCCGCAATGTAACCCTGGACGGCTGCCGTAATTTCGGTGTTAAGCCTTGCGTACTGCTTTACAAACCGGGGAACAAAATCGCTGAACATTCCCAGCATATCGTTGATTACCAATACCTGGCCGTCACAACTTTTTCCGGCTCCTATGCCTATGGTCGGAATGCGGAGCGATTTCGTGATCAGTTGGGCCAGCTTGTCGGGAATGCATTCCAGTGTGATGGCAAAAACACCGGCTTCCTCCAGCAATCGGGCATCTTCCCAGATTCTCTTTGCGCTTTGTTCGTCTTTTCCCTGCACTTTAAACCCGCCGAAAGCGTTGACCGACTGCGGTGTTAACCCGATATGCCCCATTACCGGGATTTGTGCATCCACAACGGCTTTTATCGTTTCCGAGAAAAGTGAACCGCCTTCCATCTTGACGGCTTCGGCACCGCCTTCCTTGATCATTCTGCCTGCATTCCGTACGGCTTCCTCTTTTGAAACATGATACGATAAAAAAGGCATGTCGGCAACTACCAGCGCATTTTTCACACCCCGGACAACGGCTTTTGTGTGATATATCATTTCGTCAAGAGTAACCGGGAGCGTTGATTCGTTTCCCTGGAAGACCATTCCCAGTGAATCGCCAACCAGGACGGAATCGATTCCGGCGGCATCCACCATTTTAGCCATCGAATAATCGTAGGCGGTGAGCATACTTATTTTCCGGTTGTTGTCTTTCGCTTCCTGAAAGGATTTTACTGTAAATTTTTGTGCCATATTTTTATTGCTTAGAGAGCGGGGGGTTAAGTACTTCTTCCAGCGAATAATCGCCCAACAGCTGCATGGTTTTCCTTCCCATCAGCGTGTATAACGCTGTCATTTCCGGCATAAGGGCATTCAAACTTTCCAAATGCATCCGGACGGTGTTTTTGTCGCCTCGCTTAATGGGACCGGTAAGCGCATCTTTAAGATCTTTCCCTTTCAGGTTAAGGATAACGCTTTCCAATAAAGGCCGGGTTGCTTCCTGAATATTGTCTCGGGGCATGCCCGATTTCTCGAAAATCGCAAAGGAGGTATCCAACAGCGTCACCAGGTAGTTTGATAAAACGCAGGCGGCCGCGTGATAAAGGGATTTTCTGCCGGAATCTACGGTAAACGTTTGATTTCCGCACGCCTTGAAGAAATCGGCTAATTGCCCGTTATCTTCTTCCGGCTTCTCCAGCGCAAACCATACGTCGCTTAATTTTTCCTGCGCTACAACGGGATCGCCGAATGCCAAAAGCGGATGTGCGCAAGCCGTTCGATAACCGTTTTCTTTTAGCGGGTTCAATATGGAAAGAGGATATGCGCCGCTGGCGTGCAAGACCAGCTTTTCGTCTTTCCGGGGAACCGGGAGAAGGAGGGTTTGCCGCACAACGGCTTCAATCTGGTCATCGGGTGTTGTAATCCATATCATCCGGTTGTCGTTGATCAGCTCCCCTACAGATGCATAAGGATGGGAATGGGTCATCCGGGCCGCTTTTTCGGTGCTTTTGCAGCTTCGGCTATAATAGCCACCTATCTCAAAACCGTTGTTTTTGAAATACAATCCCAAAGCGGTTGAAACTTTGCCGGCACCTATAAAAGCAATCTTCATTACCAATTTTACGTCGCTGTTCTGCGAGGCAAAGGTACAAAATAATATGAAATGAAAATGTTTTTAAGAGATTATCCCAATGCGCAATTGGGTTGGGTAACTACTTTGAAGAAGTCGTTCCCTTTGTCGTCCACCAAAATGAAAGCGGGGAAATCCTCCACTTCGATTTTCCAGATGGCTTCCATACCCAGTTCGGGATATTCCACGCATTCGAGGCTCTTGATACTGTTTTGTGCCAGGATGGCCGCCGGACCCCCTATGCTGCCCAGGTAGAACCCTCCGTGTTTCTGACAGGCATCGGTCACCTGCTGGCTGCGGTTCCCTTTAGCGAGCATGATCATGCTGCCGCCGTGCGACTGGAACAGGTCTACGTAGGAATCCATCCGCCCTGCCGTGGTCGGTCCCATGGATCCCGAAGCATAGCCTTCGGGAGTTTTTGCCGGCCCGGCATAGTAGATGGGATGGTCTTTGATGTATTGTGGAAGACCTTCTCCGCGGTCGATCCGCTCTTTGAGCTTGGCGTGTGCTATGTCGCGCCCGACAATAATGGTGCCGTTGAGGGACAGCCGCGTTGAAACCGGGTATTTGGACAGTTCCGCCAGAATTTCCGGCATCGGGCGATTGAGGTCGATCCTCACGCCGCCGCCTTCACCGGCCTCACGCATCGACTCAGGGATAAGGCGCGTTGGATTGTCTTCCATTTTCTCAATCCAGATGCCTTCTTTGTTGATTTTTGCTTTGATGTTGCGGTCGGCCGAGCAGGACACTCCCATTCCTACGGGGCAGGAGGCTCCGTGACGGGGCAGGCGGATAACACGCACGTCGTGCGCAAAATATTTTCCACCGAATTGAGCGCCCAGTCCCAGTTTTTCGGATGCGATCTTCAGTTTTTCTTCCATTTCAATATCGCGAAACGCCCGGCCAAATTCATTGCCTTCGGTGGGGAGATTGTCGTAATATTTTGTGGATGCCAGTTTTACGGTTTTCAGGTTGGCCTCGGCAGAAGTGCCGCCGATAACAAACGCTAAATGATAGGGTGGGCAGGCGGCAGTTCCCAACGATTTCATTTTTTCCGTCAGGAACGCTTCCAGTTTTTCAGGAGTGAGTAACGCTTTGGTTTCCTGATAAAGGTATGTTTTGTTGGCTGATCCGCCGCCTTTGGCAACACAAAGGAATTTGTACTCATTCCCCTGAACCGCGTACAGGTCGATTTGGGCAGGGAGGTTTGTTCCCGTATTCACTTCGTCGTACATGTTGAGCGGCGCATTCTGCGAATAGCGCAGGTTTTCGTTTATAAACGTGTTGTAAACACCGCGCGAAAGGGCTTCTTCATCATTTCCTTCCGTCCAGACCTGCTGTCCTTTTTTACCCATGATAATTGCTGTTCCCGTGTCTTGGCAGAAAGGAAGAATTCCTTTTGCAGAGATCTCAGAATTTCGCAGGAAAGTGAGCGCCACGTATTTGTCGTTATCGCTCGCTTCGGGGTCGGTAAGGATTTTGGCTACCTGTTCCTGGTGTTCGGGACGAAGCAGAAATTCCACATCACGAAAAGCCATCTGCGCCATGAGTGTAAGTCCTTGCGGAGAAATTTTCAGGATCTCTTTGCCCTCAAATTCCGAAACCGATACGTGATCTTTGGTCAGTAGGTAGTATTCAGTGGTGTCTTTCGACATCGGAAAGGGGTCTTGATAATGAAACGATTTTGTTGCCATATGATGATGTTTTGTAAATGTTTTTTTCGAGCAGGCACAAAAATACAAAGAAAAAGCCCTTGTCCAATGACTTTGTTAAAACTTTCTGGCGATTATTCGTTTTTAAAGAAATTTATTTCTCCAACAGTCACATCGAACCGCCCGTTCCCGATTGAAACCGGTTCACCGTTGATACTTGTTTTCATTGAAAATGTGCCTGATAACACCGATTTCATTTCTTTTTTATCCACCAACAGTTTTTGTACACGTTTGAAGGTGAGCGTGCCTTCCGTTATGTTTAGTGTATCGGTTTCCTCGTTATTCGTAAATGTCACCATGCAGGAAGATTGTATTAACGGGTAGGATTTTCCGTTGAGTGCCAGTAAATCGGAATAGTTTTCCGGAACAAAATCGGGCAGGTGAAACGTAAGGGTGCCCATCTTTCCGCTAAAACCTATCCGGCAGGTGTCCGATTCAACAATTATTTTCACAGGCATAGTGTAATTGTCAGAAACAAAAGGTGTCCTGTCGATATATGCTCCAAAAGTATTGTAGCCCCATTCCGAATACTTGGGCAACTCCGGAAAATCTTCATCGGGAATAAACACTGAACCGCTTAAACGATACTCATCCGATTTGCTGCAAGCGAAAAAAAACAATGCTGTACAAACGATAAAAAGTAAAAACGCATATTGTTTCATAATAATTTGTATTTAGTTGTTTTTGATAAACATAGATAATGGAAATTGCACAGAGAGTTGAACTCCCGAAAAAGTATCCGGTTCAATAATGCTGTTGTGGTTTTTGGTCAATATTTGCGATGGAATTATTCCTTCCACGTTAAATTGTATTCCGTTTCCAATGGTAAGTTGCCCTCCTAATGCGCCGTATAACGTACTGTAAAGTTTGTTTGGCTGTTCAACGCTGTTCAAAACTTCGTGTTCGTGTGATTGCATAGTTGTCGAGACAAAATTGACATTCCGTTTGCTGAAAATGCTTAGGCCAATTTCCATTCCTGCTTTACCATAAAACGATACGGTTATGTTTGGTGTCAAAATATTGCTGTGGAAAATGGTGTAACTCATTTCGAGAGGGACGCTCAAATATGCGGTTTCTTCTTTGATGAGGAATATTTTGTAGAATTCAACCGCATCGGGGTTTGTAGTGCGGAGATAGAAAAAATTAGTGCCGTTCCTATCTCCCAAATTACTGTCGAACATTGTGAAACGCAAACCTGAATAGAGGTTTACCCGGTCGTTCCAAAGTGAAACTTGTGGTTTAATTCCCCAATAAAAGAAATCCGATTGAGCGTAAGCCGCTCTCGAACTGAACAGTCCGTGGTCGTACAGAGAAGTGATAAGATCTTGACGGATATTCCATTTATCACTGTAGTCGCCCTCCACACTTCCTTGCCCAAATTCCACACCGATCTTAAAATTGCTGGTTTTTTGAGCATAAGCTCCCGAAATAACGACGCTAAAAATTGACATCCAAATTAGTTTCTTCATATGATTTCTTAAATAGGGATTAAAAGTCCATGTCTTCAATACCTATAGATGAAATTTTTGAAAAAATGCTGCGCAGAAATGAGGTAATCTTTTCATCACACGCCCTATTTAAATTCATTATAAATAATATATCTTAAAAGCTCGGTTTTTAGGCAAAAAATATGTTCCTTTGCATCTGGAAACGAGATTGTGCTATTTATGCGACTTTCAGAACTACAGACCGGCGATAAGGCATTCATTGTAAAAGTAAATGGATCGGGGGCATTTCGGAAACGGATTCTCGAGATGGGCTTCGTGCGCGGACAGGAGGTGAGATCGATACTGAACGCCCCGTTGAAAGACCCCATCAAATACGGCATAATGGAATATGAAGTTTCGTTGCGACGCAGTGAAGCCGTATTGATTGAAATTTCGAAATTGAAAGAAGACGTGGTGTATGGGGCAGGCAACGATAAAACTTATGAGACAGAAAATGAGATTGATGAAACGGACTTCTCCGGGCAGTCTCTTTCAGACAGGCCAAATTTAAATAGCGGGAAAAACAACCACGTTATTCGTGTTGCATTGGTTGGAAACCCCAACGCCGGAAAAACATCCATTTTCAATCTTGCATCGGGGGCACACGAGCACGTGGGGAACTACAGCGGCGTAACGGTTGATTCCAAAGAGGGAACGCTGAGGCATAACGGTTATAAGTTTATATTGACCGACCTTCCGGGAACATATTCATTGTCTGCTTATTCTCCCGAAGAACTGTACGTGAGAAGCTTTATTTTTGAAGAAAAGCCCGATGTTATTGTGAATGTGGTGTCGGCATCAGCCTTGGAGCGAAACCTGTACCTTACCACCGAGCTTATTGAATTGGAAAAACCGATGGTAGTGGCGCTCAATATGTACGACGAACTTGAGAAGAGCGGCCGCTTATTCAATCACCAGACGCTCTCTGAAATGCTGAATGTTCCTATTGTGCCAACGGTGGGAAAGAAAGGGTTCGGTATCCCTGAGTTGCTTGAGAATGTCATCAGCATTTACGAGTCCAACAAGAGTTCTCACAGTGTAAAGGTTCCCTACGGGCGCGTTTTGGAGAAATCCATCGGTATTATGTGTCGTGATCTATTGTCCAACGGCTTCTTTGCGTTGAACATGCCGAAGCGATATGTCGGCATCAAGCTGCTGGAAGGTGATAAAGAGGTGGAAAACACCATTCGTGAGCACGATAAAGGCAAGGAGCTTCTGGTTCGTAGGAACAAAGAGCGGGACTATATCGAAAGGTTGTTGAAAGAGGATCCCGAGTCGGCTTTTACCAATGCGAGATATGGATTTATTGCCGGTGCGCTCAAAGAGACACTGAGCGAAAAAACCAAATTCGAAGATAAAACCACCGTGCTTGATGCTGTCCTAACGAATAAATATTTGGGACTCCCGCTGTTCTTTGTTTTTCTGTGGTTGATGTTCGAAGCCACTTTCCGGCTCGGAGCTTATCCCATGGAGTGGATTGAGTGGATTGTTGCCCAGGCGGGGAATTTGATCCGCACAAATATGGTGGAAGGTCCGCTCAAAGATTTACTGGTTGACGGTGTTATCGGCGGAGTGGGAGGCGTGATTGTTTTTCTGCCGAACATTGTGATATTGTACGCGTTTATCGCTTTTATGGAAGACTCGGGATACATGGCCCGGGCAGCGTTCATCATGGATAAACTGATGCATAACATCGGTCTTCACGGAAAATCGTTTATTCCGCTGATTATGGGGTTTGGGTGTAATGTCCCTGCCGTAATGTCCACCCGTACGATCGAAAGCCGCAGCAGCCGAATGATTACCATGCTGATCGTTCCCTTTATGTCGTGCAGTGCGCGATTGCCGGTTTATATTTTGTTTGTGAGTGCATTTTTTCCCCGGAACGGCAGTTTTGTCATGCTCGGATTGTATAGCGTAGGGGTTCTTGTTGCTATTCTGACGGCGATTCTGCTTCGCAAACGATTTTTCACCAAGGAGGATACGCCGTTTGTGATGGAGTTGCCGCCTTACCGGATGCCTACGTTTAAATCGGTAGTGATTCATATGTGGGAAAGGGCCAAGCAGTATTTGCTGAAGATGGGCGGTCCCATTTTGGTCGCATCCATTATTATCTGGTTTCTGGGGTATTTTCCGCAAGATGCACTGCGTGAAGCGCAATTTGATCAGCAGCTTGTTCAGCTTGATAGCGTGGTTTTGCCGCAGGCAGAGAAAGAGATCCGGGTAGCGGAAATTGAGCAGATCAGGAACACCGAACATCAGGTAAATTCATACATCGGAAAAATTGGCCATTTTATGGGTAATCAGTACGATGGGGGTGCTTTATACCGGTGATAGTGAGGACCAGCAGTCGTTGCAAACCCGGCTTTTACAGGAGAAGCATCCGGACGGGACACCTGTTTTCTCACCGCTGGTCGTTATCGGATTTTTGCTGTTTATCCTGATCTATTTCCCCTGTATTGCCACCATCGTTGCTATCAAAGAAGAATCCCATTCGTGGAGGTGGGCGCTTTTCAGCGTGGTATATTCCACAGGACTGGCCTGGTTTATAGCTTTCCTGGTTTATCAAACCGGCCGTTTCTTTATTTAAAACTTTCCGTCCAATTCTTTGTTGTTAAAATATGAGTTTACAGTTGTTCATCGTTATCATCATCGGCATTGTTGTCTCCATCGTGGTTGTTCGTGAGATTTACCGTTTCTTTTTTGTGAAGAAGGAGTCCGGGTTTTGTGGCGGGTGCAAGGGATGCGATTTTAATCCCGGGCATATCCAGAAAACAAAATAAAGGAGAATCAAACCATTTAATTCTCTTTCAACAGTCTTCCCAGTACTTCCAGGTTGGCCGGTGATGTTGATTTTTTCCCTGCAGGTGTGTATAATTCTTCAATGCGCGATGCGTATGCCGAATAGACCTTGTGTTTTACGATTTTCATCGTGGAGTTCACCATGCCGTTCTTTTCGGTAAAGGGTTCTTCAATCACGGCAAATGCGGAAGGCAGCCACCGGTAAGGGAACATCCCGTCGTTCTTTCCTCCCTTGAGGTATTCCGCAATTTCCTTTTCAATAAGTAGAGCCGCTTCCGAGGGGTCTGACGTTCGCTTTTTTAATTCAACGGGATTTACGGTGATAAGCGCTGTGGTATAGGGGCGTTGGTTGTTGTACAACACAATCTGATTGATAAACGGAGACTGGGCCATGATGGACTCTTCAATTCCTTCGGGAGAAAATTTCTCACCGTCATCGCTGATCAGCAGCGATTTTGTGCGCCCAAGCACATACAGGTATCCGTCGTTGTCGATGTATCCCATATCTCCTGTCCGGAGCCATCCATCCACAATGGTCTCGGCCGTGGCTTCGGGGTTTTTCCAATATCCTTTCATCACGTTCCCGCCCCGGATAATGATCTCACCCTTCTTCCCCGTGGGAACTACCTGCATCTTGTCGTCCACAATTTTTATATCCATATGCGGAAGCGGTTTCCCTGAAGAACCGAGTTTGTGTGCATGAGGGCAATTGGCGGAGATGATGGGGGTTGCCTCTGATAGGCCGTAGCCTTGGTACATAGGGATGCCTATTGCATAGAAGAAGCGTTGCAGTTCAATATCGAGGAGGGCGCCACCCCCAATGAAGAATTCCATGTTGCTGGCAAACGATTCACGTACCTTTGAAAAGATGATTTTATCGTAAAAGGCCAGAAGCGGTTTCATCCAGAAACGTCCACCGGAGCCTTTGTTGAAGCCTTCTTTGTTATACGCATATGCTGTTTTAAGGGCTTTCCGGAATAACATACTGGTCAGTTTACCTTTCTTTTCAATTCCGGCTTCGATGTTTTTTCGGAAGTTGGAAGCCAGTGCGGGTACGCTCATCAGCAGATGAGGGTTAATCGCTTTCAGGCTTTTGGGTACGTTCCGGAGAACCTCCATAGGGGATTTACCCATAGCTACCGATGCCAGTGAAGCTCCGCATTTCATGAACGAATAAATTCCGGCGGTGTGTCCGAAGGAATGATCCCACGGAAGGATAAGTAGTTGCCTGAAATGGGAAGGTATTCCGTTTAAATGCTCCACTGCCTGTTCCGAGTTACAGACGTAGTTGCCGTGTGACAACATAATCCCTTTCGGGTTAGCTGTTGTTCCCGAGGTGTAAGAAATGTTGGCCAGTGAATCGGGAGTAACGGCTTTTATCCGTTCTTCCAACGCTGACGGATTGTTGGCCAGCAACCAAGGTTTCTTCCGGGTCAAGCAGGATGTACTGCCTGACAGTAGAAAAGGCTCCCTTCATCGGGCGGATTTTCGCTATTTGCTGATCGGAAGCCATAATGGCGCAACATTCGGAGTGATTAACGCGAAAACTGATGTCCTGCTCCGCTTCCAGTTTAACTGAAAGCGGGACGCAGACAGCCCCCGCATGAAGTACCCCCAGCTCACCTATTACCCAGTTGTTTTTCCCTTCGGAGATCAGGGCAATACGGTCGCCTGCTTGAATCCCCGAAGCAATTAACCCGGCAGCGAACTGCCTGGCTTTTGTCTGAACTTCCTTGTAGGAGAGTGAGGTGTAATCTGCTCCTTTCCTCGCTTCGTAAAGAAACGGACGTTCGCTGTACTTCTCGACAGCTTCACTCAAAAATGAAATGATTGTCTTGCTCATCGGTATTGAAGTTAGTTGTTTGCGGCAAATTTACTGTTTTTTTTAACATTAATCGCTTTTTTGAAACACCCACAGGCGATCTCTGCAAAAAATTTCCCGTTGTAATGTGTTTTTGTTAATTATTTGGAAAAAAAAGCATCAAACGCATGTCCCGATACCTGAAAGTCCAACCGTTTGGTGAATTCACACGATTCTCGGGCTCCGTGCTCGCGGTCCATGGCACTGTCTTCCCACTCTATCGAAAGCGGCCCCAGGTACCCTATGGCATTAAGGGCACGTATAATCTCTTCGAAATTAATTTTTCCGCGTCCTACACTGCGGAAGTTCCAAAAACGACGGGGGTCACCGAAAGGAAGGTGTCCTCCGAACACCCCTACCTGTTTGGGAGTATCACTCCAATAAGCATCTTTCATGTGAACGTGAAAGATTCGGTCGGGAAACCGATGGATAAAATCCACGTAGTCCACTCCCTGGTATCCCAAATGGCTCGGATCGTAGTTGAACCCGAAAGCGGGGTGATGATCCAAGGCCTCCAATGCCCTTTGGGCAGAAAAGGTGTCGAAAGCAATTTCGGTGGGATGTACCTCTAATGCAAAACGTACGCCCAACTTTTTAAATTCGTCCAGAATAGGGGTAAAACGGTGTGCAAAATCCCGGTATCCTTCATCGATAGTTGATTGTGGAACAGGAGGGAAAGAATACAACAAATGCCATATCGGACTTCCGGTGAACCCTACGACGGTGTCAACCCCCAGCACCCGGGCTGCCCGGGCCGTCAGGATTAATTCTTCAGCGGCACGTCGGCGGACTCCTTCCGGATCGCCGTCTCCCCAGATATAATCGGGGAGGATACTTTTGTGGCGTTCGTCAATTTTATCGCACACAGCTTGCCCTACCAAGTGGGAGGAGATGGTTCGCAATTGCATGCCGTATTTTTCCAAAAGGTCTTTAATGCCCCTGTAATAGGCAGGATCGGTCTGACGGACATCCAGATGGTCGGGTAATCCTAATTCAAGTCCGTCGTAACCGAATGCTTTTGCCTTTACGCAAACCTCTTCCAGTGATAAATCGCCCCATTGCAGGGAATAGAGTGTAACTAATCGTGCCATGTTTATTCTGTTTTTTATGATTTAAGAAAATACTATAGGATAAGTGTTTGCCGGGTTCGTAGACTGACTTGATTCCACGCAAAACTACTTCTTTTTTTCAAGAAAAACAAGGATGGTTCTCGGGGTTTCCCGGAAAAATTTAATTTTGTGCGTTACTTAACTCTTAAGAAATCTAAATCCCCAAACGAGCTTGACATAAATTTTGTACCTTTGTGCCCGGGTTATGAACATAACAAAGGTGTTACGCCAAAACAACACTAACGATCCGCACCTTTTGGGAAGGGGCGACATCAAAAAACTTCTCGCACAATACTCTTTACCCGCTATTATCGGTATGGTTATCACATCGCTTTACCATATAGTGGACAGTATTTTTATTGGGCACGGTATCGGTGCATCCGCACTTTCGGGCATGGCTGTGACTTTTCCGATTATGAATATTCTTGCCGCTTTTTCCACCCTTATTGGTGTGGGAGGTGCAACACTAACCTCCATCAGATTAGGTGAAAAAGACGAAGAGAACGCACGAAGTATACTTGGACATGTTGCCTTGGTAAATACAGTGAACGGAACATTGCTTGGGGTAGTAACGCTGTTTTTCCTGAAACCTGTTTTAACGCTTTTTGGAGCCAGTGAAACGTTGTTGCTTCCTGTTGGTTTTGTCTTTATCGGGCTGAATAACATTATGCGTGTGACCGGATATCCTAAAAAGGCAATGCTCTCTTCTTTCCTGACAGTTGCAGTAAATGTTTTACTTGCACCAATTTTCATTTTTGTTCTTGGCTGGGGCATGAAAGGGACAGCGCTGGCCACAGTCCTCTCCCAGCTTGCGGGATTGGTGTGGGTGCTGATGCACTTTTTCAACAAGAACAGCCTTATTCGTTTTGAGATAAAGGGGTTTAAATTGTCCGGAAAGACGGTCGTCAACATGATGGCTATCGGTGTTTCTCCTTTTCTTATGAATCTCACCTCCAGCCTTGTTGTTTCGATTATCAATTTCGGATTGATGAAACACGGTGGTGATCTTGCTATCGGGGCATACGGAATCATCAACCGGATACTTTTCCTGTTCGGGATGATTGTTATTGGTTTAACAATGGGTATGCAGCCAATCGTAGGATACAACTACGGGGCAAAACAAATCGACAGGTCGTTCAAGGCGCTCAGGTACACGATCATCGTAAGTGTTTTAATCATGACTTTCGGTTTTTTATTTTCCCAACTATTCCCAACTTTGATCATGCGCATGTTTACCAGCGACAGGGAGCTTCTTGACATCTCCGTCCGCGGATTGAGAATTACCACTGTTTTGTTTCCTGTTATTGCCGTTCAGATGGTTATCAGTAACTTTTTCCAGTCGGTTGGAAAAGCAAAAATAGCCGTGTTCCTATCGTTGACGCGGCAGCTTATTTTTCTGATTCCCTTTTTACTTTTGCTCCCCCGGTATTTTGGTTTGGATGGAGTTTTTATGAGTATGCCTGCCGCTGATTTAATCGCGTTTTTTGTAACAATCCTGACGTTTGCCTATCAGTATAAAGGAATGAGGGTTAGGAAATAAAAGGGGTTAACTTCCTTACTGGTGATTTGACCTAACCTTGTGGCTTCTTATCAATTTTGCCAGAACCACGGTAACCGGTAGCATGAAAATGAACCGAACAATTAAATCTATCCGTAATAACTGCCATTCACCCTTACAGGTTGTCCATTCGGGCAATTTACCGACATTATCGATGATCTGTCCTGAAACAATTGCTGTTCCAACATAATCGCGATAAATATCCGTTGAAGCGGCAAAATTGAAAACCATAAATACAACGGAAACAATGCTTAAGATAAGTGTAATGATCAATAACTTTTTCATCTTCTTTTAATTAAATGGGTTAAGGCTTACAAATGAGATCACTTTTATTCCCTACTCCGCTGATTACCAATCGTTGTATGGCACGGCTGGAAGCAACGTAGAAGAGCGATTTTTCTGATTTGATTTCCTGTTTTTTTTCTTCTTCAGTTAAGTTGTGAAAATTATGGTGCTTGAACGGCAGAGTTCTGTCGTTTACATCCACCAGGAATACATGTTTGAATTCCAACCCCTTCAATCCGTGAAAGGTAGTCAACCGGATGCCCTCATTGTTGTTGTTCAACAAGAATCTTGTCACATAAGGTACCATGTTTTGATGCAAATGGTTTCTGAAGTCATTTACCGAATCACGAAAACGAGCTGCAATCACGATATCGTTGTAATGAAAACCTTGTGCTAAGAGGGATTCTATCTCTTTCAACACGGCATCCAATTCATCCTCTTTCGAAGGATATATGTTGTATTGAGGTTTCTCACCATGAAACAATGATAAATACCCCGACTTCTCCTCCAAATTGCCGTCGAAGTCGTCGAAATCCTCGTCCCGAAGAACTGATATGGCCAGGTTCTTAATTTCCTCTGTCGTTCGGTAGTTTATCCGGAGCCGATTGCTTCGTTTCCCCCGGATATTGATTCCCGATTTCGAGAAGTTGATCCTTTTTTTGTAGATATTCTGCAAGGGGTCCCCTACCAGGAAAAGGTCGTTCTCTTTCTCTTTTACCAAAGAACGTATGAACTTTAACTCAACGTTTGAGAAATCCTGTAATTCATCCACAATCACATGGGAAAATTCTCTGGTCTCAGTCTCGTTTAAATGATTGCTTAGCAAGTTATACACCTCCTCCTTGTAATAAAGCTGAGCGCTTTGTTTTTTCTCGATAAACTTCTCTATTAGATTCCACACTTCCATGCGTTGTTTCCTGCCGATTGGCCTGCCTCTACCAATACGGCTTGCTCTTACATACTCTTCTTTACTTTGGATATTCTGGTCAAGCACCACCTCTTCAAATTCTCGTGACAAAAATTCCTGATCAAATTCAGAGAGTTCTTCCATCAACACCTCTTCCCATAATTCCATTGGTTTCACCACCGCACTCAGTCCAAACAGTTTGGCTGTACCTGGCAACAAGTGGTATTTCTGTGCAAGCCTGAATGCCAAAGCATCAATATTCTCTATGTGAAATGAACGCTCGCTGATATTCAATCCAAGGGCTAAGGATTTTAAGTTTTCGGTCAGTTCTTTGGTAAAGGTTGTGAAAAGAATGGGTTGTGGATCGGTTTTGTGTTCTGACAGGAATTTTAACCGATGCAATGCGGCCACAGTCTTACCCGTTCCTGCACCTCCTGAAAGTTTAATTGCGCCCTTAAACTGTCCATATACAAAAGTCGACTGCGAAGGGTGCAAATAATACTTCCATTTCTGCAATGAGCCCTGTAAAGCTTCATTCAACATCTCATCATCTGTCAGTTCAATGAATGAACGTGCATTGTTTTTACTTTCTATCGAACTTTCCTCATTCAACCCTTCACGTACAATGGTTAGCACAGCATCCATACTGGCACCATCCAGCAGATAAAACAGGTTTTCAAAGGCATCATCAGGGAGGTAATTCTCCAGCTGCCCCAGGTCATCAATGTTTTTTACTTTTAATACCGATGGTATCAGTACTTCCGGGACACCCAGCTCCATCAACTCCT
Organism: Porphyromonadaceae bacterium; assembly: GCA_022840285.1. GTDB lineage: Bacteria > Bacteroidota > Bacteroidia > Bacteroidales > Dysgonomonadaceae > Petrimonas. The sequence continues at coordinate 4,402 of JALHIE010000022.1, read as the reverse complement.
TGCCACCATATTTGCCCATGAAGAGGTCGGTTGACTCAACCACCTCCCTGTTTTCCTTTTCAATGCCCTCATCCAGGCTAAATACCTGATAAGCCTGCGTCTGCTCGTTCCAGTCTATCCGCTTGTTTTTTGCCCAATCCATCGCCTCGTCATGGTTGTCAATCCACACCAACAGATAAAGCTCACCTGCTTGTACTTCTTTGAGTATTGCCCGGTATTTCTGGTCTATGCGAGCAGTGCGTAGCGACTGATCCTTAAAGGTGCTGATTGCCTCCAGGTTGATTGCCGCACTTTTGGAGTCGGTTCTGAACTTGCTGATAAAGTCAGTGACCTTGCTTTGTGTTCCCTTGTTGATTTTTAGAAAGGCATCCCAAAACTTATCGTAAATAAATAGCTTCATAGTATGATTTCATTTAGTTGCTCCTTGTTGTAGATTGTAAACCCTGCTTCTTGAAACACTTTCAAACTTTCGTCGGAATAGGGGCAGATAGCAATCCTCAATGTTTCAAGCACCAATTCAGCATCAGCCAAAATATTCCCGTCATCATCCACCCAGGAGTCCAAGAAATCCATGTTCTCCCGGTTGATCACTTTGTTTTTTACTCCTTGTTTCAATATCGGATGAAAATTAGGAGCATACAGCTGTTTCAACTCTTCCAGCAAGTTTTCATCGGTCTGTTCAGTCATTCCTTCACCAACATCAATCATTTGATCAACAAACTCTGATGTTTGATAAAGGTTGAAAAGGTGCCAAAAATATTCCCATTCTTGTTTATCCATATTCATTGACTCTTTCAACTGAAGATTGGAATAAATTCTTTTATTTCCGATATTCACCCAAATATTCCATTCGGCAAAGTCAAAAGAAGCTCCATGTTCAACAGGCAGCAGTGCGTTAAAGTCAGTAACCCGGTTATTTTTGATGAAGCTGTCGTAGATCATCTCTTTCGATAGTAGCAATTTCAAAGAATCCGGATTGAATGATGGTTCCAATAACTTCTCGGTCCATGAACCCAAATAGGTAAACCAGGATTTTTCAAACAGACCTATTGGTGGATTGAGCAGTTGTTCCCAAAATCGTAAAAAGTTGTTCTTTGGCAAAGCATAATTCACAATTTCGCCATGACGAACTGTTGGTATCAATTTTCCCAGGTAATTGTGTGAAAACCGGGTTAGATAATTTTGATACAATTCATCGAAACCATTTCCCGTTTTCTCCAAAATTGCCTGTAGATTATTCAGGTCGTTCCATGTAAGCGTCCAGGTCCGGTATTCCGGTTGAGCAGCAATTGCCTGGCGAATTCTGACATCTTTTTCAAAAACGTTGTGTTCTTTGGAAGCGTGGAACTGGTATCCATCAAGATAGAGTGCAATTTTGGACACCTCGTCAACATAGGATATCCCCTTGTATGTATACTCTGCACATACTACCAGGAAGTCAACTCTTGTGCTGTAAGCGATACCATCTTTTGGACCTAACGAAATCTGGGGCCTGATCCAATACCTCGCAGTGGTATCCCCTTTGTTGATATTCAGTTCGTAATATACTGAATCTTCATCTTTCCTCGATTGAAATCCGTACCCTTCATTATTCTCAGCAAAAATCTGAAGCAGTTTTATAAACCGTTCTTCCAATTCCGATTCTTCAATTTTCCCCGAGTTGGTCAGCGAGCCAAGGCCATGATCATTTTTAATCCATTGTTCTGAGCTTCTATATATCCTCTCGAACCACTCCTCTGCCTTTTTCCGACTTAAATCGGCACGATTATACTGATTTCCATAGGAGTATATACACTTATAGCAACCATCATGTCCATCCAGCTGACAGGCACAATCCCGAATTGCCTCATAACTTTCCCTCAAAAGGAGCGAAAACTCTTCGTGTGCAAACAGCTGTTTCAGGTATCCGGTACCACCGGGAATGGTATCATAAAACAGAAGAAAACGATCGAATTTATCGGTCTGCCGGTTAAATTCTCTGTAAGAAAGCACCCTGATGTGTCCGGGATTCCCTTTAAAATACCTTTTTAATCCCAGTTCCAATCCAGCCTGAAACATACGGATGTCAGCCTCTGTGTTGAACTCCTGCACCGGCAGAATTATTTTCAGGATTTCCGTATGCATCTCCCTGAAAAAATAAACCTCTTCAAACACATCATTTGTCTCACCCGGTTTGTATTTCGTATTGCGATGCTTGCAATAGCCATAATGATAATCCTTTGCCTCACGGATCAGATGGGTTGACGACGTTGATTTTCCACACAAACGACAGGTTACGAAACCTTTTGTCAAAGCTTCCGTATCGTTGATTTTAATCTTTCGGGCATCGTTTCCATCCAACCGCCCATAATTTACGGAAGTGATGGTTGCGTTTTTCACAAACTCGATCCCAAATGGTATTTCCTTTAGAACCCACGCACCCTCAGAACTGTTTCGATCAAAGATCACATGATGCATCAGCTGATATTGTTGCACATCCCGGTCATCCTTGTCATCTTTCAACCGTGAACGAGCCTCACTGTTGAATGATTTCACCGTAATAAGTTTGGCAAAGCGATGCACATTTGAAGATGATGCCCAGGATGGATCACCGCACTTGGGGCAGTTCCCCTTGCTCGACAGGCTATCATTTTCAAGATGGTCGCATTTGGAGCAAAACCGCTTGTCGTGAAACAGCGCCTGGTCACTCCATTCGAATGTATTTACACCACTTATTTCGAATCGATATCCCTGTGTATAGAAGTAGTTTTCGGGAGCCAATTCCTTTATGGCCTGGCTGGCGGGCCTTACCACTTCAAAGCTCTTGTCCAGTGTTCTGTTTGTGGTACCTGCAATCGCCGAACTGATTACATGTGCATGCAGCTGCACCCCTGTTTCAGGGAAAGCATAATTAGGCAGGATGCCCACATTCGTCATATGTTCCAGTACATTGCGGGCAAAAATTGATTTTTTCACACCACCCAGGTTCTTTCCTTCCCTTATGTATTCGTCAAAGAGAGGATCCCCTTTCGCCAAGTTCAGAATCTTCACCTCCTCCTTTAACTCCTCTCGTCGTTTATCTATTTCGAGCAACTCCTCTTTTACTTTCATAAAAACCGAAAGCAGATGATCATAGAATGCTCCTGATGTCAGCGAATCATTGATCTCGGGGAACACCTGATTCTTAATCTTCGTGGGATACTGTTTCAGGAAGTAAGGTACAAGGCGGTACCTATTTTCTTTTATAAAATTATTCAGCCTGTTGATGAAGAAAGCTGTATCCGTCAAATTTCTTGAACCCAGCTTCAAGTCCCTCATAAAAGTGGGAATACTGTTCTCGGTCGGATTGACAGCCACCCAGCTATCGATACAATAGGCCGTAAAATGGCGTCTCAATATATCCTTTGCCTCCAGGTAGCATCCGGGCGTATTTACATCACCCCGCATCATCTCCATGGGGTCGGCATAGTAGTAAAGGTCGTGATTCTGATTTTTCACGAAGTTCACCACCAGAGCGGCACCCGAGCTACGTCCGGCACGACCCACGCGTTGCAGGAAGTTGGAAGGCAAGGGGGGTACACTGTTGTTATAAGCCGTGTTCAGACTGCCAATGTCAATCCCCATCTCCAGTGTGCTGGTCGCGATCAATGTGTTGGGGGAATCAAAACGATTTCTCTTCTTGAAGCTCATCTCCAGGCTTTCACGCACCTGTCGATCCAATAAGCCGGTATGTTCACATGAATAAATTCGGGGGAAGCGATTGCGGTTATAGACTGCGTTATAGTAGTTTTTCACCGTCTGTGGGGTTGCCTTGTAGTGGCCGGTACAGCGATGGCTCAGACAACAGGCGTCATCCGCCATTTCCAGATCGTCGTGCGAGTAAAGCACATCTTCACACTGGGAGCAGGCAAACTCATTCACATATTTTGCCACCCAGATTGCATCCGCATTGATCGCATAGGTTATATGATCACCGGCCATCTCCCGGTTCAATATCCCCACAGCAGTCAGCGCAGCCGTCCATTGTTCGTAAAATTCATTGATAAAATCCGGGGTTACGGCTGCCTGCAAAAATGTCTTGTTGAAATAGGCATGAAACCAGTTGCTTTTGCGGGCAGTGGTCGTATCCAGCAGGTTGTCGCGCGATCCTTGATTGGTCAGCAACTTGGGAAAACGCGAACTGTTGGGATGATAGGTGGGATTCAGAAAATGGCGTCCATCCTTTTGCCAATTCAGGTCCCACAGACTCAATCTTTCCGTTCTGTATTTCGAATAGTAAGCATGGTCTATTGCTCCCCGTGTACGGATTCTATGCAACACAAGGTTGGTAAATTTCAGGAAATCTTCTCTTTTTATCGATCTACTTACATCGTTATGCTCAATCCATTCCATCATCTCATCCCATGCAGCATGCAGCAATGAA
>JALHIE010000126.1 GCA_022840285.1 Porphyromonadaceae bacterium | reverse complement strand
AAACTCGTAAGAGAGTTTTTGGATTTTGTTCTCAGAATATTTTTCAAGCAGAGATTACAACTTGCGACCTGATAAAAGTGATTTATTAAGGAGAGACTATTTACCGTCGCCCTGTAGCTGCCAGTTGCCGGGTACCCGGATATTGTCCCAATCCGATGTATTGGTCTCCAGATGAATATTTGGAGGTATGAGTCCCGGGTTTTCGAAGTATAAGAATTTCCAGTTTCCATTTAGTATCTGAACCAACGGAGAGTGATCGAGAACATTGTCTTCCCAATTTAATCTTTCGAATGGAATATAGCTTGCATGCGCTTTTTCGGCATTGATTTGCGTAATTTCCAGATTCTCCCAGTCATTTACTTGCGCATTTGCAAACACTAATAAAAAAATGAAAAATAGGAGATTGATTACTCTTTTAGCCATACTTTTTATTCTAAAATTAATACAACTGATCTCCGAAACGGAGGTACTACAGTTTTTTCCTCTTGTCTGTATTTAATTTATTGGAAAAGAATAATAAATGAACGGATAAAGGGAGGTATTGACACTTGTCCGTTGTTAATCTCAACCGACGACCAATGGTCTTGCCACGGATCATAAATCTTAGCTGATTTGTAATTACTGTTTTTAAGTTGTTCCAATTTGATGATTACATTATTCTTGGGTTGAGGCGCTATTCCCTGTTCGAGTTCGGTTCTCCAGTTATTACCGGAATCTCTTCCCCAAATAATGGTTTTTGTGGTTCCGCCTAATGCAAAACACCGTACCCCGTCCGTTTCAAACATATACTGTTTAAACCTTTCCTTAATTGGATCGACTCCTTCAATTGCATTTTTAAACCGTTTATAATGATACCAGAGATCATTTCGATAAATATAAGAATCCCAATGCCACATTGCGCCTGTTCCTGCTGCTCCACAAAAGAACGGTGCGAATATCATATCATGAATCAACATGCCATCTTTATCCGTTCTATAATATTTGTAGGGACCTGCATGATTAGGTTCTACTGCTCCTATTTCATTGATTACTATTGGCCTATCGCTCACATATTGATGTGCAAAATCCATAGCTGTGGAAACTAACTCGTCGATATCTAATTTGGTGTACTCATATTGTCCCCAGTCTACTCCTAAATCCAAATAACGGTGAATGGATACAAAATCATTGTTTTTATAGGAAAACAGTTTTTGATATGACATGTCTGCCGTTTTTGAATGAAGACTTCCCAGCGTTTGAACTACTAACCGGTTGGGGAATATTTTTTTCACGGAATCCAGTACGGCAGGGGTAAAGACAGGCCATGCCGAACTGGGTAATGCATCCATTTCATTCCATAATTCCCAGCAGTATATTTGCTTGTGGTCTTTGTATCTTGCAGCTAAGGCTCTGGCTCTGTTAAGGTAAGAATTGATACCCTTTGGGGTATTGATATACTCTGTAATATTTTGAAAAGCAGTAGCTAAAGCCGTACTGTTCGACCAGCCGGCAACACCTTCGTTTGTCGGTTGAATCGAACGGATGTGATGTAAGGTAAATTTGATATAGATATTGTACTTTTCTGCCAGCTCCAACATTTTATCGATCCGTTTGAATTTTTCCGGATTATAGTCACCTTCTTTTGTATCCTCAATTTCCAAAGGAGCGGTGCTAATCCATATTCTCATTGAATTTCCGCCATTTTCAGAGAACTTTTTGAAATAGTCTTCCATCAGTTCATACGCAGCCTCATTATCGCCGTCGTCTCTGAAACGCGACGGCAGGTAATTGGTTGCGATCGGTATCCATGTTTCTCCTGTGTTGGTTACAAAATACTGTGGATACTCTTTGCTAATCTGGATGGGGTATTCGGATCCTGTTTCTGTTTGTATGTCCCCCTTAGAGATACAATTTGAAAAAAATACACCCATAGTAAGAAAACAGATGAATAACACCATATGTCTTGTCAAATATTTTGGAATAATTAACTTTTTCATAAATTTTTAATCGTTTGAATGAATACTTTTTTAATTACTATCTATTGCCGGAATTACTGTTTCACAACAATATATCTGCCCGGTGTGAGCGACATATCTGCTAACGATGACAGTTTTGTTACACGTTTGCGTACGCCTTTTGAGTCTATCTTATAGAGCGTTCCACCTTTTTCCCAACCGGCAAGTTTTATACTCATACTATTTGCCGAGTAATCTAACTCAGTATTGAGTGTGGTGTTGAACAGGCTTACAAAAGCCGGATTGGACTTCCATGTAGCATTGGGATTGACGACGATTGAAAGTTCCATGTCATTGACGGTAATAAAGTACAAACCGCTACCGCTATATGAAACCAAAGAAGAACTTTCACGGCCTATAATGGTTTTAACCCGCGGATGAATCTCAAGCGGACACCAGCCTGTGATATCACGGGAATAAATCAACTTATCCTTATCCGAAAATATTGATAGGTCGCGACTCTTCGATATGGCGTAATTACTGCCAACCTGCTCGTTTATGTTTTGCGTATCAAACGCATTATATAAAGGTGTCGATTTGAAAATTTCGTTGGCAATCATATAGCTTGCAGTTTTACCGGGAGTGCACAGCAAACTCAAATAGTGGGAACCGCCCACATAAGGAGCGACTTCTGCGGGAGTGTATGTCCACATAGTTGCGTCTTGTACTCCAAGCGAACGGAAGAATAACGCCTGAATAGGATAAAGATAGCTGCTTTGGTTGAAGAATGTTTCAAACTCGTAGACAATCTTCGCCTTTTTCATAAAATCGGGTGTCAGCGCCCAACGATAGCCGTTCACTTCTCTATACTGCTCTGCAAACCATGGGGCAAAGTCTATTTCGGTCAAATCTTTAGGGTTACGGCCATAATTTTCTCCAACGTTGTCTTGTCCAGGATAGTTGCAGAAAGCCACCGCTTCGACTTTCGAGGATACTGCAGCATCAAACAAATCTATATTGCCGTTACGATAACGATGCCAATTCAAACTCCAGACAACAGGGTGTGCATCGCCCTGGCTACGTATCAGATCATACATGGAATTGATATAATCGCGCACAAGAATCATTCGATAAGCAGCATAGGAAGTGAAGTTATCCTCCAGGTCCTTTTGACCAATCCATTTCTTAAAATCTTCGTAAAATGTAGAGGTTTTGATAGCATCGTATGAATATGCGCTCGGTTCATTGATAATCTCCCACATTGCGATTGCAGGGTTATCTTTATACTTGATTCCATTGTAGGTATTGACACGATTGAGCAATTGGCTGATGTAGTTTTTACATTTTTCGACCAAAACAGGGTCGTGAATCCAATCTCTTCTGTTACGTCCTTGAAACATCGAATTTTGTATATATCCTCCTCCCATATGATTGATAAGAGCAATATTGGACTTGCAAACTTAATTGAGACAAAAAGTTAAGCGACATTTTTAATTGATTCTTTTTTAATATTATACTGATTCCAAAATTCATCAATGGTTA
>JALHIE010000125.1 GCA_022840285.1 Porphyromonadaceae bacterium | reverse complement strand
TCGTCTTCGTACAATTCTTCCGGGCCGGTATAGTCGTTATTTTTCTTCATAATCATCTAAAAAATATATGTGTCTGCCTTTCAGCAATAAAAAAATCTTGATCGTTCAGACTTCATCACTGCAAATAGTTTGCCAAACTATTACAGAAACAACTCGCACCACTCATCAAATGTCTCTACCTGATGAGTACCGTGGTTCTTGAGGCTCTCCCGGATTTTTTTCAAGGGTTTCTCTTTTCCCAATTGAGATTTCGAGAAAAATTTATCGGCGAAACAGATGATTTTTTCCTCCAGGCTTTTCGGACGCATGTCCCTGTGTGGAACAGGTAATTTTTTCTGGATGATGGCTTCCAAACTCAATCCTGTCCCTGTGTGCCGTTCACACACCATTCCGTGTCTGGGAAACCCTTCCATGGTAAGCAATTCCCTGCCTAAATAGCCGTGACAAATGTACGGCAAGCTCCCCTCGCAGGCAATATTCGGTGCCCGGGTTTTGAAGATACCGATGTCGTGTAACATGGCTGCTTCTTCAAGAAATTTCACATCTATTGCCAGCTCAGGATGCTTTTGTGCGACATGCAGCGCCTTGCCGGTTACATCGGAAACGTGAGATATATAAATGTCGTATAACCTTGTTCCCGGTTTGTAATATTTGAGGATAATTTCGAGCGGATACATAAGTTTGCAAAGGTAACAAAAGATTACGAAAAGAGAAACGGTTGTTATTTAGAAATATTCTATATAGTACTTGTCGAATAAATTAAAAAAGTGTATCTTTGCGCGGATATGGGAAAAGGCAACCGACATATTGCGAAAAAATGGGTTCTGCTTGCCTTGTTTGCAAGTTACGTAATCACCATATCGCTTTTTACGCATACGCATGTTGTCAATCGGGTAACCTACGTGCACTCCCACCCGTTTAAAAAGGGAGAAAAAGCACAACATACGCATACCAAAAATCAACTTTTCCTTCTTGCCCATTTTTACCACACGCCAATAACATCGGACATTATTCCCGACTTCGATTTGTCCGGACTGTCCAAATCCTCGTTCATTAACTATACTATACTTTACGAAGGATTACATCCTGTTAAAAATCAAACCCCGACTCTCCTCAGAGCTCCTCCCGCAGCTTGATTTTCTCCTGTTTTTAAGAAACAGTCTCTGAATCGTGTCCGTTTTCACAACGGGCAAGATCTTTTATGCGTGGCGACAAGTAGGCAGCCACGGAAATTTTCAAATTACAATAAAACCAACTAAAAAACTGTTTTGATTTTTTTCATGTGCTGTTTCAGGTCTATTTTTGGATAGATTTGAACGCGAAAAACAGCATGAAGAAAGTAGAAATAAATAGCATTCTTATGAAAAAAAGATACATACTCCTTCTATGCCTATCCACTCTTTTTATATGGAGACAGGCAAAGGGAAACGAACCCTATAAAACTGACGCAAACATCTTCGGACATGTGTTGGACAAAAATACAAAAGAGCACTTGCCGTACGTTACTGTACAGCTGAAAGGCACTACCCTTGGAACAACAACCGATGCAACGGGACACTACTTCCTGAAAAACCTGCCAACGGGCAATTTCACACTCGAAGTAAAAATGATCGGGTATAAAACCATCACGAAAGAGGTGAAGATCATAGCCAACACCACCCAGGAGATCGATTTCGAGATGGAAGAAGAAAGCATCCCGCTCAACGCCGTGGTGGTGTCGGCCAACCGGAACGAAACCAACCGGATGTTGGCCCCCTCGTTGGTGAGCGTGGTAGATATAAAGATGCTGGAAGCCACCAACTCGAAAAATTTAGCCCAGGCACTAAACTTCCAGCCCGGCTTACGCGTGGAAGACAATTGCCAGAACTGTGGTTTCTCACAGGTGAGGATCAATGGCCTTGAGGGGGCTTACTCGCAGATACTCATTGACTCCCGCCCCATTTATGGTGCATTGACCGGTGTTTACGGGCTGGAACAGATTCCCTCCAACATGATCGACCGGATTGAAGTAATCCGCGGGGGAGGGTCCGCACTGTTCGGTTCGTCAGCCATCGGCGGTGTTATTAACGTGATAACGAAAGAACCTTCCCGCAACAGCGGGGATATTGTCCACATGTTCTCGTCCATCAACGGGAAAGCTGCGGAAAACAATACAATGTTCAACGCATCGATCCTTACCGAAAACCGGAAAGCGGGAATCATGCTCTACGGGCAAAACCGCGACCGCCAAGGTTATGATCACGACGGTGACAGTTTTACCGAGATGCCCATGCTCAAAAACCGATCGTTTGGCTTCCGGTCGTTCCTGAAAACAGGGCTATACTCCAAACTTTCCATAGAGTACCACAACATGCATGAGTTCCGCCGCGGAGGCGACAGCCTCAAGCTGCAACCGTTCCAGTCAAAAATCACCGAACAACTGGAACACTATATCAACGGAGGAGGCATCAATTATGTGCAAAATTCGGCAGATATGAAAAACAAGTTCAACCTCTACGCTTCGGCTCAGCACACCCTTCGCAAAAGCTATTATGGCGGGGGCGACCCGGTGGAAGTAATACCCGGACCCGAAGCATGGACCATCTTTTGTTTATGCCTGCCGAGCTGACTGCCGGAGCCGAGTACCTGAACAATACACTGACCGACGTAAGCGGATACCGCACCAACGACGTGGATCAAAAGACCCACACCTCAAGCGGTTTTCTACAAAATGAATGGAAAGACGACAAGTGGAGCATTCTTCTGGGCGGCCGCCTCGACAAGCACTCGTTGGTAAAATCGGCTATTTTCAGTCCAAGGGCAAACATCCGTTATAACCCAAACGGGAAAGTCAACTTCCGCCTGTCGTATAGCGAAGGGTTCCGTGCGCCGCAGTATTTCGATGAGGACCTGCATGTGGAGATTGCCGGTGGAGAGGAGATCGTGCGTGTCCTTTCGGAAGATCTGAAAGAAGAGCGCTCACGCAGCGTAAGTGGCTCGGTTGACTTTTACCACACCACGGACAACCTGCAGTTCAACATCTTGGCAGAAGGTTTTTTCACGCACTTGAAAAATAAGATTACCGCCATTGACGATCCGAACGTGGAAGGACAAAAACTGGTGGTAAATGCCAAAGGTGAAAACGCAAAAGTATACGGCATAAACCTGATCTGCAACTGGGGGTAACGTTTCAGAAAAGCTTGTTTGACCAGGCCCAGGAACCGATAGAAGGTGTAGGCGGGTATCGCGAGTTCATGCGCACTCCCGATACTTACGGGTATTTCGTCACCACGTGGAAACCGGCGACCCGCTTTTCAGCAACGCTTTCGGGAAACTATACCGGGCGGATGTACGTGCCCCACGTGAAAGGGGAAGGCGACCCTGCCAAAGACCGGTTTGCATCGGAAAATAAAATCGAAAGGGTAAATTCTTTTTTTGAGTTGCACACAAAATTGTCTTACGACATTCCCGTCCTCGAGTATTCCACGCTGCAATTAAACGCGGGAGTGCAGAACATTTTCAATGCCTATCAAAAAGATTTCGATACCGGTGCAGGAAGGGCATCCGATTATATCTACGGCCCAAATCGAGTAGGAGGAAAATAAAATAGTTTTCCTCCTATTTTATTTTCCGACCTCTCACACCACCGTACGTACGGATCTCGTATACGGCGGTTCCTTAACATTACCGTCTCACCGCTTCATAATAATCCGTAAAGAAAACGTAACCGGCTTTGCATAAACGTTCATTTGTAATAGTACGGGTTAGTATATAGCTTTTGGCGATATGCCAATAACCTTTCCTCGTGTTACCCCACTCGTAGGCTTTGTATTTATTAATACCGAGCTTGATGAGATTGGTCACTTTGGTCTTTATCCGTTTCCATTGTTTCCAGATTACCATGCGTAACCGTCGGCGATACCACATATCCGTCTTTTCTAACAAACTTCTCATATCTGCCAGTTTGAAGTATTGCACCCAGCCTTTAATATAGTAACCGAGTGCTGTCTTCCTGCGCTCGTTTCCCCACCCGTTGCTTCTGGATGTCAGCTCTTTGATTTTGGCTTTCATCTTTATCACACTTTTGGGGTGTATTCTTAGCCTGCATTCTCCCTTGTAACGGTAGAAACCGTAGCCAAGAAAGTTGATATCCCTGATGGAGGCAACTTTGGTTTTATCCCGATTGACTTTAAGGAAAAGTTTCTCCTCTATATAAGAAGTAATACTTTTCATAGTTCTTTCGGCACCTCGTTTGCTTTTACATAGTATAACCAAGTCATCGGCATATCGTACAAACTTATGTCCCCTTCTTTCAAGCTCCCAGTCTAACTCATTAAGAAGGACGTTACCAAGCAGGGGACTTAATGGTCCACCCTGCGGTACTCCTTCAAGAGTCTCACCAAAGCGTCCATCTTGTTGTATTACACCTGCATTAAGGTATTTATGAATGAGTGATACCACCCTGCCATCTTTAATGGTTCGGGATAGTACCTCAATCAGTTTGCCGTGTACTACCGTGTCAAAGAATCTTTCCAAGTCCATATCTACTGCATGGATATATCCCCCGGTGATGTACTGTTGACATTTTTGGACTGCCTGGTGAGCTGACCGCCTGGGTCTGAACCCATAGCTGTGGTCAGAGAACTGTGGCTCGTAAATAAGGGATAGTTGTTGTGATATGCTTTGCTGGATAACTCTGTCTACTACTGTAGGAATACCCAACTGGCGCTGTTTGCCGTTTCCCTTGGGTATTAATACCCGTCGTGTCGGATGGGGGCGATATTTACCCCTTAGAATAGAGCTTATCTGTGCATCCTTATGGTTGACAAGATAATCTTTTAAAGAATCCACCTCCATCTTGTCTACTCCTGCTGCACCTTTATTGCTCTTTACTCGCTTGTAAGCTGCATTAAGGTTGGCAGGTGAAAGAATGCTTTCAAGAAGTCCATTCTCTTTGCGGTTTTCCGGTTCGGTGAGGTTGTTCTCAGTTATCCACAGGAAAGTCTGCCCTCCCGCATAGCCTTCGGATGCCGTCCTATTCTTCTGCGGGCAGGTCTCTGCTTTATCAAAGATTTTCTGCCTTCTTCCTTTCATACTATGGTAACATTCATTTACTACTCGCCCATTAAGGTTCAGCCCTTCCCATACTTAAGGTGACATATGGTACTATGGCTTCTGCTGACTTCTTGCGGCAAGCTTTACTCCGCTATGGTGCATCGAATGAATCATCTTCGCCAAACGTCCGAAAGACCTCCCGTGGTAAGGCAATTAACTTTTATCCCATATCCCCGCCGCATTTACATCCCTGTGTCCGTATAGTCTTTGGATTTTGACTTGAAATGCAGTCTTATCCCACAGGTTATGCCTGTATACGATTCGTGTTACTCGGGGCAGGACTTTGCCGTGGGCTTCCTTCAGATTCCACCTCACGATGGACACCCTTGCCGTTGGCTAATGGTTGGCGACTATAAACCCCCATAATGGACTTTCACCATCGAGTTAATCACCATGCACGGCGCACATTCTGAACTCCAGGAAATTACAACTCCTGGAGTTTAGGTTTCGATCAAGCCTACCACTGTATTGAATAGCCTAAAATCCCCAATCCGTTTTCCACGTTTGTCCGTACTTGTACTGGCTCCACAAAAGGGTTTTCATCCACATTATACGATTTGGCGGCAGAAACCACAAAATGATAATAATCGGAAGACATGCTGGATAAGGCGATAACATATTCTTTCGTGAAAGGACCACCGGCATTGATGATTTCTTCGTTTCCATTTGGCCTTTTCATGACGGTTTTGAGGTTCTCATAATATTCAAAATTAAAGAACAGCTCTTTTCCGTTCACCAATGCATCGGAAAAAATATTCTCCAGTTGCCTTTTATAACCGGAATCTTCTTCTCCCCACAAAACTTCTTCGAGCGGGTTACCCGTATCCGAAATATTTCCTTTCAACACTTTACTCAACTCTACCTTTTGCTGCTCTTTTCCGATGAATCTATCCTTATCGTATAAATTGTGTTCGGCTTTGAAAAAATAAAAATTCTCCTCGTCCTTTTCTTCTTTTAAGCGTAAGCGGATCTTGTTGACATGTTCCCATTGCTTAAATGTATATCTTGGATCATCGGTGAATTGGCTGGAAACATCTTTTACCGTATGAGTAAGGGTAGAATCCGCCAATTCAAATACCGGAGCCTGCGGAATCCCGGTTTTCGCTTTTACCGCTTCGAAACCCGGAGCCGATGCGCGGACTTCAATCTCATCGCCAATTCGCGGACGATATTGCCCGGCGTAATTCCCCTCATTGCCGTAAACAAGCTTTTCCTTCAACACCCCGTTCACGTATAGCTCCACAGAAGCGTTTTCGATAGATACGTAGGGCGTATGGTCATCCATAACAAAACGGCTTTTCGATAGATGTACCGTTACATTTTCATCGGGCGTGAGATAACCGTTCAATACCAGAACCGGTTTTTTTACATCTCCTTTAAATTCGATTTCTTTTTCGCAGGCGCCGAACAGGAGTGCGCAGAGCAAAATAATACAGGATATGGATTTTTTATTCATTTTTGATTGTTGTTTTATTGACCGTTAACTATTTAAAACCTCACCACATACGTGACCGACGGCAATACCGGAAAGATGGACACCTGCTTGAGCACCGTTTTCGAGCGAATCTCGTTCGGCCCCGTCTGTTCCGTTTTTGACGAAGGATACACGAAAAACGGATTCAGCTGATTATACACGTTATATACGCTGATGTTCCACGTACGCTTCCAACCGCGCCGGGTAGTTTTGTGAAAGTTTACGCCCAAATCCATGCGGTGATAGTTGTTGTATCGAAAGTTGTTGCGGCTCTCCACGTAAGTGACAGATTGCAAGGCGTAATGCGATTCCTGATAATTGGGTGCGGGCACAGTGCGGTAGGACTGATAGCCAAACGTGGCAGCGTTACCCGTGCTGTAAACCCAGGATCCCGAAATATCAAACCGGTCAGAGAACTTATGCATGAGAGTAAGGCTCACATCGTGCCTGCGGTCATACTTGGCAGGAAAAACCTTTCCGAAGTTTATTTCATGTCCGGGCCGATCAAAAATACGATCGGCTTTCGACCACGTGTAGCCCAACCATCCCGAAGTATTTCCGAACGACCGCTGCGCCAGGAACTCCACGCCGTAAGCCACACCACGCCCCATACTTACCTTGTCTTCCCAATTGGACGATGCTCCCATGAACGACGCTCCATCTTTGTACTCCAACAGGTTGTCCATGGTTTTGTAATACCCTTCTACGGAAAAATCGGCCACGTGCGGTACCGTATAAAACAAGCCCGCCGAATATTGGTGTGACGACATGGGTTTTATCTTTTTCGTAACGGGAACCCACAAATCGGTAGGAAGACTCACCGAACTGTTCGAAAGCAGATGGATATATTGGTTCATATAGGCGTAACCGGCTTTTGCCGAAAAGTTTTCGGCCAACATCACCCGCATTCCCACACGCGGTTGCACCGAGAAGTAATTTTCCTTTTGCACGTGGAACGACGAAAAATGCACACCCAGGTTCACCTTAAACAATTCCCCCAACGCAATATTGTCTTCGATATAGCTCATGGTCTCGTGCGCATACACTTTAGGACTTCCCACAATCGTATCGATTTTTTGCGTATTGGGGTCGGTATCGTTTACCTTTATCGACGACACATCGGGTGAAAACGTGTGATACGTGTAGTTTGTGCCGAACTTGATATCGTGCGACGGGCCGGGCGTATAATCAAAGTCAACCTTAGCCGTCCAATCGTGGATACCCGAATCGTATTTCAAAGCAATTTCCGATTTACTCGTTTTATGGGGCGTCACGGATTTATCCACGTATTGATCTTCGTAGCCCATTTTCAGGTCAGACCTGTATCGCGTGAATGCCGCAGTAGTATTCATAAACAGTTTGCTGCCCACCACACGGCTCCACCGTAATGACGTAACCAGGTTGCCCCAACCCCAGTTCATTTTTTGCCATTCTTTGCTTTCATATGTTGAACTATTGGCAGATTTTGTACGCATTTTGGTATGCATGGCATCATCTCCCGTGTAAATACTGAGATAGAGTCGGTCACGGTCGGAAAACTTGTGTGTAAATTTGGCGTTAATGTCATAAAAATAATATCCGCCACCGTAATTCGTATCGTCTTCCTCCTGCCTGGCTGCGTACTTGATAAGCGGCTGGGCCAAAATATCGAAGTAAGTACGACGCAACGAAACATTAAATGTGGTTTTTTCTTTCACGATGGGCCCTTCCACCTGGAGTTTCGCCGAAAGTGTCCCGATGCTGGCTGTCCCGCTGATCTTTTTATCGTCGCCGTCTTTCATGCGCACATCCACCACAGACGAAAGCCGTCCTCCGAAACGTGCCGGGAAGCTACCTTTATAAAGCGTTACGTTTTTAAGCGCATCACTGTTGAAAACGGAAAAAAAGCCCATCATGTGATTCACGTTGTAGAGCGGGATACCGTCCAGGAGTAACAAATTTTCATCGGGCCCACCGCCCCTCACATACAAACCGGCCGATCCTTCTGTGCCCGACTGCACGCCGGGCAACAGCTGCAAGGCTTTAATGATATCGTTTTCACCCAATAACGATGGAATATTTTTGATTTGTGCGATGGGTACTTCCACGGCGCTCATTTGCGAACCGCGCACCCCCGTTTCGGAGCGGTGCCCTACCACGGTCACTTCTTGCAACACGTTTTGCAAGGTGAGTTGAATATTGACAACCGTGTCGCGTTGCAACACAAACGATTGCTTTTCGGGCTGGTAACCGATATAGGAAAAGGCCAAAGAAACCTCGCCTTTAGGCAAGGTGAGGGAAAAAAAGCCAAAATTGTTCGTGGCGTTTCCTTTAGCCGATAATTCGTCAAAGACGGTAGCGGAAATCAGTTGCTCGCCGGTTTCCTTGTCCGTAATATATCCGCTAATGGTGTAATGCTGTGCCGACACACCCAGCGCCGGCAAAATAAAAAACAAAAGTAAGATCCTTTTTAATGTCGTCATACCCTTTAGTTATGGTGTTGGAATTTTGATAAGCTTGAAATTGTTTTGCCGAAAGGTATATGTGTCTCGGTACAGCAATGATGCAAAGCTGCACAAAATCACGGCACGA
>JALHIE010000021.1:11730-37730 GCA_022840285.1 Porphyromonadaceae bacterium | reverse complement strand
TGTTAAGTGAGTGGGGGCGTTTTTGGCCCAGGGTTGGTCCGGATCGTCCGCGTAGCGATTTTTTCCGGACCACCCGTCAAAAAAGTAGGCTCCTATTTGGATGTCTTTTTTGGGGGTTGAGCTTTCCTTATTTGTGTTGCCTGAACAAGATATTGTGAACAAGAGAATCAGTGCGAAAAGGGTTGCCGGCCATACTCCCCAATGCCATAAAACTGTAAAGGAATTCTGTTTAGTCATTTTTTTTGAAGTTTTCATTTTGATTTCTTATTTTAGTTGCAGTTTGTAAAATTAGCGTATATTTCTTTGTTCTTTAGATTGAAAATTCAGCTCCGTCGTAAGCGGTAATAATTTGCTCCGTTTTCATGTTTGTTGCCACGTTCCCGTGTGAAGGATGGCTATTCTTTGACAAGTGCGAAACGATAACCTTACTATCCGGTATCAGCACCTGATCTTTAAACAACTGTTTTTTCATTAAATGGATCGCAGGAATGCTGTTGTGGCTAAAAATACAGTAATAGACATCAGAACCCCACGTAGCATCCCAGATAATTGCATCCAACCTTGTTTTTTTTAGTAAATTCCATGTTTTAGTGGTAAACCAGCCTCCGTCCAACGCATAGAAGAGCGATTTGTTGGCTGTGGTGAAAATATAATGGAGACACTGTTCTCCGGTATCTGCACGAAAATGATTGGCTTCGACGGGCATAATTTCAATCTCGTTTATTGAAAAGCCTTCGAAGCACTTTATCGGCTTGACTGCGCATCCGGTATCTTTTTCCAGAGTTTTAAAATAGGATGCGGCACGATATTCTATCCAAAGGTTTAGTTTGTTCTGTTTGCTTCTTTTTGATTCAATCCTTTTTATCGACTCTATATTAAAATGATCTCCGTGGGTGTGTGTAATTACAATATCCGTAATTGTATCGACATTTACGCCGAAAATATCCAACGCTGCCGGTACCGTAACGCCGCAATCTACCAGTATAGAATTGTTGATCAGAATGGATGACTGTCCTCTGTACGCACCGGACAATAAAATGTCCTTGTCCTGAGGATACTTTTTAGCATCCCAATCCGCGGCCCCTGATCCCAAACACAGGACAGAGAAAGTTTCTTGAGGATTTGTTACCGGCTTGTCGGCACGATTTTCGGCGTTAAAATTTGATTTGGCAAACGGAATAGCCAGGGATCCCATTGCCGAATGAGAGATAAATTTTCTTCTTGATATTCCCATAATAATTACCTTTTGCATTTTCTATCTGACCACGCGGGATCGTGAATTGCAAACTTCATTTTCCGTAAACTATACGCTTGATTACCTTCAAATATTTTCCGTCGGGATCTTTGCGGGTAGGTACGAGAATAGAACCTTCGTCCAGTTCGTTCCATGCACAGACAATAGCAAGGCGATCTTGGTTAACCTGTTCCGGATGTTCATCCATCCATTGCACCATCCAGGTGAGAAAAATGTCAAAAGCTTCGGGCGTACTACCGGTGTAATACCAAGATTTCGTACCTCGTGCACGTGCATCCCAGCTTACTGTGGCTTCAGGGATGCAAGGCTGCTGCGGTGTGCCACGCCATTCCTTTGCATGAGCGAGTACCAGTTCAGAGTAGGGATGTTCTTCATCCGGTTTCCCATATCCGGGAATCACATTATACCGCGTGCGAAATGAAAATATTTTGGGATCGCCTTCACCGCAACAAGCCAGATCAACTCCGGGAAAACCCGCTTTCTGTGCAGCCTGTTGCAAATATGCCACACCCTCAGCGTCAACAGTCTGGGGAGAAAAGATGGTAACCAAAGGCTTTCCGTTTACTTTCAGATAACGGGGATGTTTAAAAAGTTCAATCCAACAATCTGCCGCATCTTTCCATGCTTGGGTGCCAATAATCTCAAATCCCCCGTGGTTGGCTACCAGAATACTGAACTCCATCCGGTGGTTATTTTCGGCTTTCATAAATCGTTGCATGGCCAGATGTAAACGGGAGGTGTTGATGGCTTCCTTGTTTATCGAACCTCTGTTGTCAAACCAATACCAGCAAAAGGAGAAAAAAGATATACCGTGGTCTGCAGCCAGATCAATTTGATGTTCCATCATTCCCGGGGCATCATCTCTCCATCCCCATGGTGGCATGCGGTCGGAATATTCTGTTACCAGTTTCTTTGTAGCATTACCCGGCATCCCCTTGGCCCAGGCGTTCTCTGGCGTTCCGTCATCTTTGGCATTTTTACCGGCCCATCCGGCAAAATAATAAGTACCTAACTTGATTTTTTTCTCGTTACTTTCTTGGGCAAAGGCAGTTGAAACAACAAGAAAACTTAAAAGCAACAGTAATGTTTTCATAAAATCTTCCATTTAAATCCAATTATGATTAGGCAATTGTTTTGCTTGACTTATAATTTCTTTTTTCATCAGGAGATCGGGGAAGCAGTTGACAACAAGTGAGCTGCTAATCTTTAAAAACAATTTTTATATTTCTTATTTCAATTTCATAACCGGCTTTTTCTCCGATATCCATTCGGATGTAACTGCCTGCAACACCCCAGTTCCAGTTGTTTATGGCAGAAGTCAGGTCTGCCCTGTATGTGTTCCATTCTGGCGAAGCGGCAACGGCGCCCAGCTTTAGGGATCTGGCTTCAGCCAATTCTTGTCCGGGAATACCAAAGAACAGCTGAAAATTGTTTTCCATGCGTGCATTACTCTTGTATTCGAAAGAGAGCATGCAGGCTCCTGAAGGCAATGATGCCGATAACTTGTTGGTTGTAGCAAAAGGATCTGCCCCCGTACTTGTCAATTTGAAATGATATTCAGATACTGTTTCCAACAGCGCGTGTGAACTGTTCGAGACTAATTTCAACATTTCAGGTACGTAGCTATCTTTGTTCTCCTGGTAATTCATCGGTCTGAAGTGGAGAGCATTCACCTCGACTTGACCGCTCCCCGAAAAACTTAATCTTACGTAATCTCCTGCTTCTCCCCAAGAGGATCCCGTTAGCAAAGGGGTTACCTTTATAGCGGATTCTTGCCAGGTTGTTGAAGCATTAATTTCCGACGAAACCACAGAACCAACCTCTGTTCCATTTGCTTTCATCAAGGATATATTCAACGTTGATTGAACAGTCGAATTTTTTATCATTATACTGGCTATAACCGAATTTTGGTCGAGGGGCACAGTCAATGGTACCGTGTTGATCGAGGATGTTCCCGACCCGGCAACAATTGCATATTGGTATTCGCCGGCGCCTTTGGATATCGACAGGTTGACGGCGCTAGCAGGCGACAACCGCAAGTATTCGTTTTGATCGGCAGTCACCGACAGGTACCTTGTTTCTCCCACTACCTGAATGGGATCTTTTGGTTCTACGGTCCAGTATACTTTAACAGCTTTCTCCGATATATTTTTAATCATCTCGTTAAATTCGTAGGAAGATACCGCGACGGAGGATCCGTTGACTTCTTTTTCGTAAAGAGGAGAGGAAAAGTTCTCAGAAAGGCTCATTTTTAATATATACTTGGTAGCATTTTCAAGCGGACTCCATGAGAAGTTGGTATTTGCCTCACTATCTGTTGGATCTAATGTCAATGAAGTTTTGTCAAGCGGGCTGTTCAAATTGAATGCAGGCAACACTTTCACTGAGCTAGTTGCTGTTTTTTCCCCTTCCACCGTAGTAACGGTTATGGTAGCTTCACCCAACGCTTTTGCCGTGATTTCACCGGTAAGGTTATTAATGGAAGCTACTTGAGGGTTACTGCTGCTCCATCTTATGTTTTTATAGGTGGCATTGTCCGGTTTGACTATGGCCCTCAATGTTTTTGTTCTGCTCAAACCAATGGTCACCTGCTCTTCTGTGATTGATACACCCGTTACATTAACCGGAGGTCTCTCTCTATCTTTCGCTACCCTTTTGACAGCTTTTAAAAATTCTCCGTCCGGGTCTCCCGCCGTAGGCACTAAATATCCCCCCTCACCATTCTCGTTCCAGGCATAAAGCAAGATCATCCGCTCTTTCGTCGTTTTAGTGGGATTATTATCCATCCAGGTGATGGCGTCCTGAATAAAATTCTCCACTTGTCGAGGTGTTCGGTCAGTATAATACCACCCCTCAACTGTTCCCAAACCATCCGGGCCTTCCCACGGTCTTTTGTCCCAGCCTACGGTAACTTCGGGAATATAGGGCATTTTTTCGGTCCCTGTCCAATTGCTTTTATGAGCTTCCACCAGTTCACTGTACGCATGTTCCTCGGAGCCGGCAGAATAGCCCGGAACGATGTTGTAATGCGTTCGATGGGTAAACCCGACATCAGACGCCGGATTACCACACCCGGCGATAGCGAGTCCAGGGAACCCATTGTCTATGGCTACCTGTTGCATGCGTGCTATGCTCTCTTTATCTATTCCGGAAGAATTGAAGATAACAACCAGCGGTTTTCCGTCAATGGTTACATGCTGTTCATCCTTGAAGTATTTCATCCAGTATCGGGCTGCAGCTTCCCAGTTATCGGGACCTACGATCTCCGCTCCAGCGTGATTGGCAACCAAAAGGGCGAATTTCAACAGGTGTTTGTTTTTTGCTTTCAAGTACATGCCCAGCTGGGTATGCTTTGAGTCGTTTTCAATGGCTGCGGGATTTATGGGCCCCTGATTGTTTCTCCAATACCAGCAAAAAAGGAAAAAGTCCAAGCCATGATCGACTGCTAAATTAATTTGAGTTTCTACAATTGCTTGTGAATCACCTCTCCATCCCCAAATAGGCTTTCTGTCCGAGAATTCGTAAGCAAGTCGTCGTGTGAGATGCGTCGGAGCATTTTTTGCCCAGGCTTGATCGGGATCATTTGCATGGCTGTTTATTCCGGACCACCCATCGAAAAAATACGCACCCAACTGTATGTCTTTAATAATTCTTTCTACCGGTTTTTGAACTTCCTCTTCGTCCGTTTCGTTATCGTACTCTTGTCCTTTTTCCTCACAAGATGAAACAGAAAAGAGCGTCAATAGACACAATAATAAAACTTTTATTACCAGGTTTTTGATAGATGTTTTCCCGTTTTTGTCCAACATTTTATCAGCTGCTTGAATCATTCCGTGGATTATTTAGTGTTTAGGTTTATCTTTTAACTCGTAGACGGATATTTGTCGTTGAATGGGATCCGTAATTCAAATAAATATTCTCGAAAAACAATTAATTGAAAAATGTGCTTGGTTCGTGGTATTGGTTGAAATAGTTAGAGAAATGAAAGTAATAGAGGTCCCGGCAACGAAATGTAACCGGGACCTACTATAAGGATATTCAATTAATTTTTATAAACGATCTTTATATTCCTTATCTCAATTTCATAGTCGGCTTTCTCACCGATATCCATTCGGATGTAACTGCCTGCAACGCCCCAGCCCCAGCCGGTGATACCGGGCGTCAGGTCTGCCCTGTACGTGGTCCACTCCGGCGAAGCAGGAACGGTACCCAGTTTCAGGGATCTCGATTCGGCTAATCCTTGCGTGGGCGTTCCCAGGAATAACTGCAGGTTATTTCCCATCTGCGTGTTGCTCTTGTATTCGAACGTGAGTATGCAGGCACCGTCAGGCAGTGAGGCTTTCAGTTTACTGGTCGTGGCATTCGGGTCACTTCCCGTAGTTCTTAGTTTATAATGATTTTCAGCGATAGTTTCCAACGTCGTATGTCCACTCTTTGAAACCAATTGCAGTATTTCAGGTACATAATTGTCTTTAATCTCCTGATAATTCATTGGCCTGAAATGGAGTGCATTCATCTCGAGTTGACCGCTACCCGAAAAACTCAACCTCAGGTAATCTCCCGGTTCTCCCCATGAGGATCCCGCTAAAACAGGCTTTGCATTGATTGCGGATTCTAGCCAGGTTGTTGAAGCGTTGGTCCCCGGTGAAGTTACGGAACCTACCTCTGTTCCATCGGCTTTCACCAAGAATATACTCAATGTTGACTGAACCGTTGAGTTTTTTGTCATTATGCTGGCAATAAGGGAATTGGGGTCGAGTGGTGCAGTCAATGGCACCGTGTTGATCGAAGATGTTCCCGATCCTGCTACAACTGAATATTGGTATTCTCCGGCACCTTTGGATGCTGTCAGGTTGACCGCAGTTGCAGGTGACAACCTCAGGTATTCGTTACGGTCGGCAGCCACCGAAAGGTATCTGGTTTCTCCCACTACCTGGATAGGATCTTTGGGTTCTACGGTCCAGTAAACTTTGACAGTCTCACCCGCGATCTGTTTAATCATCTCGTTAAATTCGTAAGACGATACGTCAACAGACGATCCGTTGACTTCTTTTTCGTAAAGAGGAGAGGAGAAGTCTTCAGAAAGGCTCAGTTTCAGTACATAATTGGTAGTACCTTCAAACGGAATCCATGAGAAGTGGGTGTTTGCTTCACTATCGGTCGGGTCTAACGTCAATGACGTCTCGTTATGCGGGCGGTGCAGGTTTAATGCAGGCCACACTTTTACCAGACTGGTGGCTTTTTTTCCGCCATCAACAGTAGTTACAGTAATCGTGGCTTCGCCCAATGCTTTAGCCGTTACTTCGCCGGTAAGATCATCTACAAAAACTACTTGAGGCTTATTGCTGCTCCACCTCACGTTTTTATACGTGGCGTCTTCAGGCCCAACTACAGCCTCTAATTTTTTAGTTTTACCTACAGTCAATATCACTTCCTCTTCAGTAATGGTCACTCCCGTTACATTAATTGGTGTCTCAATTACTGAAATTTCACAAAAAGCCCTGCTATTCCCTATTTTAGCATTGACAATAGCATCGCCCAACCCTACGGCTGTAATTACTCCATTTGTGACGGTGATCACATCCGTGTTGCTACTGATCCACTCAATTTGGTTGGAACTCGGAGTAACTGTCAGCGTTTCAGTATCTCCCAAGACTAGGGTAAGGGTACTCTTGTCTAATGAGATCTCGATCATTTCAGATTGCTCATCCGTACTGCACGATGCAATTGCTAAAAAGCAAGAGATCAGAAGCAGGAAAATCAGATTTTTATTACGATTTGCGTTCATTTTTTCTGTATTTATTTAAAATATCGTGCTTTTTTAATGAATCGATTCATTAAAAGATGGGATTTTTAAATGATTATTTTTTAATCGTAGGAGTGTATGTTTCCATCACAACCGCTCGATCCCTCATGATAAGAGTATCGGTTGCAGTATAGCGATGTGTATCGCTATCTACCGTATAAGAGAGATAAATCGCGTCGCGCTTTTTATCGCCAAACTCTTCCGTTTTACTCATGTATTTTCCGGTCCCTGTGATTGTGTAAATCGATCCCTCCGGTGCTGTTACAGTACATGATACTCCTTCTGCCGCATCGAAATTGTTCGACTCAAAGTTGAGTAACATATCAAAATGCCCGGTAAGAGAAGTTGACTGAAAAGGAATTCGCATGGATACTTGAGTACGCGCAGCAGTTGTTAACTTGACAACCGTGTTTCTTTCAATATATTTGGCTTTATATGTGCTGTCTTCAAGCACAGTGTTGTTCTGGCTTAATGAGGATGCTCCGTGATACAGGTAGTTTCCGTGGTAGGGATTAATAAACTTTACACCAAACATTGTGAAATGCTTTGGAGCTGCTGACCAGTCACCTGCAACCCGGAGATCAGCAGAGGTTGAACCTGCTTTTCCCTGTAGCAATGTATCGAGATTGATAACCCCGGTAAGCCGCAAAGGCAGTACAAACGTGTTCTTGATTGATAGCGGATTATCAAAAAAATCGTCGGAAAGTTTCACCTTAATACCTCCACTGACATTTCCCGGCTCGATAACAATTTTCTCGTTGTCGGACAACTGATAGTAGGATGCGGGTAAAGGGCGAACGGGGCTTCCGTCCTCAAAAAAAGCGTTAGTACATAACTCTTCATCGATTACATACTTGAAGATTCGTTGCTGTGTGTTTTCATACACCCCTCCCATTGCTGCAGAGACGATAAATTCATGATTGTTATCGTTGCTGTTATCGTAAATATAATCTCCCAGAATAATGGTGCGAACAGGATATTGATAGGGAAAATATCCCGTCGTATAATCAAAATCGGGGAAATCAATTTCCTGATTTTGGCAGGAGATCAAACAAGAGGCAAGTGCCAATAATATGAGTGTTCTTTTCATCATGTTTCTTTAATTTATGAAGTTGTTTTATTACCATCCTCGATTTTGGATCAACGCATCAAATTTAGTTAACTCGTTCTCGGGAAGAGGTCCGTAGTGCATAAAACTGTTGTCGTATAGCCTGTTTTCGACATTAATAACAGTCATGGAGTTTCCATTGATGTTGATTCCTTTAGCCGTTTCGGTCAAATCCGATTTCCATCTGCGCAAGTCCCAGAATCGTGATCCTTCAAAACAGAGTTCAAGCCTTCTCTCGTTTCTTATAAGCTCCCTCATCTGCTCTTTCGTGGTGATCGAAGCCAGGTATGCATCGGGCTGGGCAATTCCCGCTCTTTTGCGTATTGCGGCAATCACATCCCTTGCAGAGTAGGAGAACGAACCGGTTCCATCAGGACCCCATGCTTCGTTGGCTGCTTCTGCGAAGATAAGGAATAATTCAGTATACCTCATATGTACCTCGAAATGTTTCTTTGTATTTGTAGAACTCGGGTTCAAATTCACATCCTCCCGCAACAGTTTCTTGAGGTAGTACCCTGTTCTGGTAGAGGTGGAGATTGAGTCCCGGGCATTTTCACCCCCGCCTACTCCGGTATATATTGTCTTTCCGGACATGGTTCCCCCGTTGTATACAATATAAAGCGATAACCTTGGATCGCGTGAGGCATATGGGTTCTCGGCGTCATAACCAGACGATGAATTTTTTATTGGAAACCCGTTTGCCATGGGGAACGCTTCCACTATGTTCTGTGTGGGATTAACGTTCCCTTGTCCAAAGAGCGATGGGGGAAAATTACTTAACTCCCTGCTGTTTGAAACTGTTATTGAGCGTCTCCAGATGATCTCTTTTGAATCGGATCCCGACGCCAGGTTAATTCCATCAACACGGGCTGCATCGTAAAACCGGTGACCGTTTGGATCCAATCCGGAAACTCCGCCAATGCCTGATAGAACTTGACCGGCATAATTAGCTGCATTTTGCCACAAGGTGACATCATTATCGG
This sequence comes from Porphyromonadaceae bacterium, assembly GCA_022840285.1. Taxonomy (GTDB): domain Bacteria; phylum Bacteroidota; class Bacteroidia; order Bacteroidales; family Dysgonomonadaceae; genus Petrimonas. The sequence goes on along the minus strand of JALHIE010000021.1, from coordinate 28,578 downwards.
GAGAAAATGCAGGGCTTGCAGCCAGTAAAGCCAAACGAGCCTTGTAGGCTTTCACGATTCGTCCGCTGATACGTTGGTTCAGTTCTTTGCCGAAAACCTCGTTGTAGTTGTCGATGCTCACGCCGGCATATCCGGTTGGTAATTCACTTGCACTCCCGATGTTCTGGTAATCATCCATCGTTAAGTATTCGAGAGCCTTGTTGAAATCACTGTAAATCTGGTTGACCGATTCTTCAAAGGTCGCCCTTGGAATATTGAAATTCTTATCGTCCTTAAAGAAAGGGATACCTAGTAGATTTCCAGCTTCATCGTATCCCGCTACCGTTTGAAGAAGATGGTATTGGATAACTCCTTTCAAGGCATACGCTTCACCGTAGAACCGTTTCACGTAAAGCGATTTTATTTCACTGTTTGACCATTTCCACTCCACGGAGTCGATGATGTTGATCAGCTGATCAAGGTAAATTACCGCGGTATTGGCATCGGTCCATTGGTTTTCCGGATTGTACAGCGCTGACCATTCTCCAGTTGCCATACGGAGGTAACCGTTATTCTTATCGTTTGTAACAGCATCATCGGTAGCGACGTCATTGAACGATAAACTGTTGGTCGGAATTCTGGCATACGCCGAAATTAACAATCCTTCAGCAAAGCCGGGGTCGGTATAGACTCGATTAAACGAGCTGATGTTCTCATTTTCCGGGTCAAACATATCCTGACAGCTCATTAACAAGAGGATGCAGGCAAAAAATGTAACTATTTTTATTTTCATAACTTTCGTATTAATCGTTTAAAATATCGCTTTTAGGCCTAATGAAAAATTCCGGGAGTAGGGTTCCCCACCAATGGATAATTCACGGATATCTCTGTATTTGGAGATGGTAAACAGGCTTGTCCCGTCAACAAATAGGTCTATATTCTGCATTTTCAGGTTTTCCACGAATCGGGTTGGAAGCGCATAGGTTAATTGGGCTCTGTCAAGCGTGAAATAGTTGTCCTTATATAACCAGAACGTGGAGGACCGGTAGTTGTTTGAACTCGATAGAGAGGTCAGTCGCGGCATGGTGGCAGTATGTTTTGTCTCTTCCGTCCATCTCTTTAATGCATATTCGGAATATTTGTCGCTTCCGTCTATCCAATAGTAATTGTTTGAGATATACCCATCGGCGCCCGATCTGCCCGTTCCGTGAACAAAAAGGGTGATGTTTGAATAGGATAGTTTCAGGTTTAACCCGTAATTCCAGGGTGCTTGCCAACGTCCGATCAAAACCTCATCGTTTCCGTCAATCACTCCATCGTTGTTCTGATCGACATACTTGATATCTCCGGGCTGTACTTCTCCAAAGGATTGTTTGGCATGGTTCTCTACTTCCGTTTCGTCCATGAAGAATCCATCGGCTTCAAGTCCCCAACGGCCGTCTACCGGTGTTCCCACGCGGTAACGATAGGCATCGTCGTAAACTTCGTCACGGATTTTTATTTCGGAGTCGTTATACAACAAGTTTGCACCCAACTCAAACCGGAAATTACCGATACTTTCCTTATACAGCAGGCCTAATTCAAATCCTTGATATACATTTTCTCCAAAGTTCTCGTACGGGATAAATGCGGAATAGAAGCCGGGGTAAATCGTCTGAGGTCGTGCCAGCAGGTCGTAATTGGTTTTGTGGAAAACCGTTGCGCTCGCTGATAGATGCCCACCGTAGAATTGCCCGTCAATTCCCAAATTGATGTCCCTGAATTTTTCAAACCCCAGCTTGGGATTCGCTCCTTGTACGGCCACTGTTCCCGAACGGCTAAAAGCACCGTCGTACCACTGATAACTTCCTGAAGACCCGTAACGGTCTGCGTGCAAGAAAAATCCTCCTATATTTACATCTGTGTTAAGAATTCCAGCGGAGAGGTACAGCTTCAAATAGTCAACTGCAGAAGCGGATTGCATAAAATCCTCCGAACTTATCAACCACGCGAGACCCAAAGAGGGAGAGTAGGCTCCTCTATTGCCTGCCGGCAACTTGTTGGAGATAATGTATGCACTGCTGAAGTCTACCAGGTATTTTTTAGCGTACGCGTAGTTGACGCGCAACCCGGCGGTGTAATTCTTCACTCCCTGATAGTCGCCGATAACGTTGTAGGTACTGGAATATCCTAAAAGGTTGGCATTGATCTCATGATCGTCATTGAATGTTTTGTTATAATCGAACATTCCGTAAAATCCGAGTCTTCTGTTGTACTGTGAATTTCCGGCGTAGTGCACGCCCGGTCTGACGTCCTCTCCAAATTTAACCAGATCAATAATTTTATCCTCGTCTTCCGACCATACGGGTTGGTATACTGAGTATTCATTCTGTATTGCCTGATCGTATCCCGTATAGAAATCGAAACTTATGTTCGTATGGAATGAAAGTCCTTCCAGAACACGATCCAAATCAAAATTTATGCGGTTATTAAATGTAAATGTCCTGTCAAATCGTTCCACGTATCCGGCAGAATAGGCATGCGCGATGGCATTGGTCAGGTACGCTGAATTTCCGCCCAACAGGTAAAGCCCATCGATATCATTTTTTCTGCCCAACAACAGTTCGTTCTCGGGATCTATTAAGCTGATGGGGATTAATGGCGCGTTTGTATGCGGATGCGTCGTGGCCGCTTCGCTCCAGAAACTGCCCCTTGGATTTCTTCTGTTGTAGAAATAGGCAGAAGCATCGAGCGCGGTAGTAATCCAGGAATTCAACCTCATATCCACGTTCCCGCGGACATTGAAATTGTTTTGATTGGCTTTCTTGCCCTCTCCGAAGTTGAGGTAGCTACCCGTGTGTTCCCATCCCGCGTTTACGTAATATCGTGATCTGTTGTTCCCGCCGGAAAGTTCCAGCATGGTTTTCCAAAACGGTTTGAAGTTCCTTACATAGTCGGATGAGTAATAATCTACGTTTGGATACCTGTAAGGGTTTCCGGTCTGGAAGTTGTTGATCATTTCCTCGCTATAGAGCGGGTCGAGGCCATCGTTCGTTCGAGCTTCATTGTGCAGTTGCATATATTCTGCCGACGACAGGTAGTTGGGTAAGGCCAGGGGAGTGTTGGCACCGTAATAGCCGGTGACGTTGATGTCCTTTTTATAGGCTTCCCCCCTTTTTGTGGTAATCAACACAACCCCGTTCTGAGCCTGAGAGCCGTAGAGAACAGAAGAGTTGATGTCTTTCAGCACAGTTATCTGTTCTATTTCGGAAAGATTCAGGTTGTCGATGTTTCTGGGCAAACCGTCAACCACGTACAACGGCGCACCAATGCCGCGGATGTTGCCTCCTCCAAGCATGCCAAGTACTCTGCCCGACAAGGCTTGTGAAATACTTTCTATATTGTCAAACCGCCTCAGTTCGTTGGGATTAATGACGCTGATCGCATTTGTCACCTCTCTTTTGGTAATTTTATTGAAAGCGATATACACCGAATCCCTCATCCCTTCCAAGAGGGGAGAAGCAATTAATTGAAGCTGTTTTTGATCACCGTAATCAAACGACGTAAAGATTGCCGATTCGTACCCTTGGGCTTCGATAAAGAGTTCACTGCCTTGAGGCACCGATATAGTGAATTTTCCTAAACGGTCTGCTCTGACAAAGACAGTACCTTCATCTCCACGAACAAGAGCTCCTGGTATAGGATTTCCATTTACATCCGCAACAACCGACTCTATTGTTGTCAGCGGAATGTTCGAATTATTTTGGGCCGTTAAAGAAGCAGTATACATTGCCAGGATAAAGCCCGTAATAATCAGTAATGAATTAAGTTTTATTTTCATTGTATTCTTTTTATTTGATAATTACCATCCGGGGTTTTGTGGAAACTCAGCATAGAGACTAATATCATTGACAGGTAATGGAAGCCAGTTGTGCTTCTTTTCAACCACCCTTGTGGTGACAAGTCTCTTTTGGATATTTATTGGCTTACCGTCACTGCCGCGGTCGTAATCAAGTGCATATTTTTCCCTGTATTTCATCTCACCCAGCAGGTTCCACCTGCGAAGATCAAACCACCTCAGTCCTTCAAATGCCAACTCAACTGCCCTTTCCCGGATGATTTCCTCCATAAAGCTCTCCTTGGTGGCTAAAAACTTCTGATCGATATTAGGCAATAAGGCTCTGTTTCTGATTGTATTGAATGCTTGTTCGGAAGTTAAATTAATTCCGGTTGCACTCGCCTTAGCAGAGCCGTACCCCCACAAAACGGCTTCGGCATACATTAAGTAAATATCGCCGAGACGCAGCCTGGGTTGATATGCTTGAAAATTATCCCATCCTCTGTCCCATTGGTTGCAGCCTAATGGTGTGTATTTTCTATACAGGTAGCCGGTAACGCTCCCTTGGGCACCCCCTTTGTGAATTCCACCGTTGAACAACTGGGCAAATTGGTTCGCACCTGCACTGGTACTGTTTACGATTCGGTTGCCATCCACCACGATATCCACGTAAAAACGGGGTTCTCTGTTGCTGAATGGGTCTTCCGGATCATAGCCTGAAGCAGGATCATCCAACGGCAAGCCGTTTGCCATTCCGTAATTTTCAACGTAGTTGTGGGTCGGGACCTCCACCCGTGTATTACCGGCGCCAAACTGAACCGGATTACTGGTGCGGTTGGTACACCAACGGGTATAGCTGACATCATAGATCGACTGATTTCTAATAACTTCTGTGCCCCCGGGTCTCTCTCTGTTCCCCGGTGACCACACCCAGAAGTTGTTGGTCCTTGTTTCCCACGGTTCCAATTTATAGGCGCCTGTTTCGTTACATAACTTGATGGCTTCGGCAAATACTTCGGCAGCCTGTTTGCACAGCTCCGTATCGTACGCGTTAACACCGGTAGAGGATTCGTTCATCATCGGACTGGCTGCATACAACAAGTTTCTTCCTAAATAGCCCAATGCTTCAATTTTCGATGCCCTAAGGGCATTGTTTCCAAAGGTCATCTTTCCGGCAGTCGTGTTATCCCAATTGATGGGAAGCAGATCAGCCGCTTTTCTAAAATCGATCGCTGCTTTTAAAGCTGTCTCCCTGTAGGACAAACGGGGAACTTTCATCTCTTGTGATGCGACCAAAAGGGTGTCAATGTAAGGGAGACCCCCGTAATACTGCATCAATTCAAGATGAAAAAAACCGCGGAAAAAATAGGCTTGTCCTGCAATCAGGTCTCGCTCTTCTTGTGTGGCCGAAGTCATTAAATCGAGGCTGGCCAGTGCGAGATTGGCTTTTCTGATGGCATACCAGGCTAACGGGTATATTCGTTTATTCATGGTCCCGTTGTTTGTGTTAACCGAACCGGTTAAGATCCTGTCTTGCGCAAACCAGTAGTTGCCATCGTCCCAAGGAAGAGGAGAATTAGATAGGGTAGCGTCATCAAAAAAAGAATTGTAGTAATGATTCCCTGCCATTGCCTTATGCGGATCTGCAATGCAGTTGTACATCTCTTCAATAAATCCTTGGAAACTCATAAAATTTCCATACACATCGTTGTCGGATATATCAGACTCCGGGGCTTTATCCAGGTAATCTTCACATGAAGCAAAACCTAACGCCAAGATGAAGATATAAAGGATAAATTGTATGCCGTTATTTTTTTTTCTTTTGTTCATAATGTCAAATTATTTAAAAAGTTAACTCAAATCCCAAGTTAATTCTTCGAGGTGTCGGGTAAGTTCCTTCTCCAGCACTACCTCCTTGCGAATATGACTCCCTGTCATCGGGTAGTTTGGACCAAAAAAACAGGTTATTACCGTTTACAAACAGGCGCAAGCCAGACAATCCGATGCTAGACAAGAGCTTTTTATCCAACGAATAGGCCAGTTCCGCAGTTTTCAGTCTCAGGTAGGAACCGTCGTGCAAATAGTAGTCTCCAATGTTTTGTGCCTGGGTTTTCCACCGCGGCAAGAAAGATGTGGCGTCCGGATTTTCTTTCGACCAGTAGTCACGAACGTGTCCAAAAAGAACATTTTGGTAACTGAAAAAATTGGACTGCGGTAAATAGAGAGAAACATTGTTCACACCAAAGAACTGTAACATCAAGCTGAAATTTCTATATTCTGCGCCAATGGAAAAATTATAAGTGTTTAGCGGTACGTTGGGGTAACCGATAGGTGCACTGTCTCCGTTGCTGGTAATTACCCCGTCGCCATCAAAATCAAGCAGGTTGTAGTATCCCGGAAGTTTCTGTAAATCGTTGGTCTCTGTAGGAGTACTTGCGAAAATTTCATCCCAGTTATTGTAGAAACCGGTACGAATTAAAGAGCGTTGCTGTCCGATAGGATATCCTTTCAACTTTCTATAAGCGGGGAGTAAATCCGGATCATCACGGTAGATCACCTCATTTTCCGTGTGGGTAAATGAAAAATTGGACCAGAGGTATACGTTGTTGAAACGATGATTAAATTTCAGTTCGAGTTCATATCCGTTGGATTTTACTTCACCCATGTTCGTTGACGGAGGTGTTGCGCCAAAATAGGAGGGCACGTCCCGTCTTCCGGAAATCAATATATCGGTTCGGTGTTCATTAAAATAGTCGAAATTGAGGGAGATCAAGTCCCTGAAGAAACCCGTTTCTAATCCCCAATTCTGTTTCTGGGCTGTTTCCCAGCGAATGTTCGGGTTTCCAATGCCGGTTTGTCTGTACCAGATGTACGGGCTCACTTCCGCTGCATTTGCATTCAACCGTGACTGTCCTCCATAGGAATATTGATTGGAATAGGCCCATCTCGCTCCACCCTGATCATCTCCAACTACACCGATACTGTAGCGCAGTTTCATCCGATTGATAAAATCGATGGTCCAGAACTTCTCGTTGGTAACATACCACCCCAAGGCAAGAGACGGGAAAAAGCCGAATCGATAGCCCGGACCGAATTTTTCGGATCCGTTGTAGGCGCCGTTTGCTTCGAATAAATACCGTGTGTCGTAATCGTATGTAGTTCTGAATACCCAGTCCTCGCGGTAGTTTTTAAACATATTCCCACGTGCGTACTCTTCGCGTTTAAAGAAGCCCATTAAACCCACGTTATGTAAATCGAACTTCCTCGCGTAGTTAGCACGCAGTTGATACATCATCCGTCGGGTAATATTGCCGTTAAGCATTTCTTCACCTTCGATCCACCAAGGACGTACAACCCAGTCAAATTTATTGCTTCCTACCATAGGAACATAGGTGGTATATTCGTTGGGATCCTGATCCGGTCCTTCGTATTTTTCCGGATAGATCACTTTTGCAGCCAGGTTTCCGTCGTTGGGACGAACCGCATTGGCGTCATACAGTCGCCGCTGTGTTACAACAAAGGTGTCGTAGAAGAAAGAGGCGTCCGCGCTAAGTCCCTTGGTGATAAATCCTAAATCTTGCTTCAACCCGAAATCGGCGTTCATGGACGTCGTTTTGTAAGTCATGATCCCGGTGTTATACATTAACGCCACGGGATTCACCATCTGTTCTTCGGGTAAAAGGAACGATGCTCCCCATCTTCCGTCGGAGTATTGAGGCAGAAACACATCCGGTGGCATGGAGTAAGCTGCAGCCCAGACCATTGGATTATTAGTTCCGCCACTAGACTCTTGCCTATAACTGTAATTCGTATTTTTAATGCTGTAGTATCCCGACAGGTCTACGCTTAACTTGGTGGTTTTTGTCAGGTTGAAGCCTAAATTGGTTCTGAAATTAAACCGGTCGAAATTATAATTGGGAGAATACCCTTTGGCATTGTCATAATCTTCAAACATGTCACCTTCATGCAGATAGGCGACAGAACCAAAATAATTGACAAAATCAGTTCCCCCGGTAACATTGAAAGCGGCGCGTTGCGACATGCCTACGTCTTTAAATAGAGCATCCGCCCAATCAACGTTCGCATATATCTCTGCGTACTCTGCTGATTGTGGCTTCTGATAGCGCTTTAATATTTCATAAGGAGTATAATCCGCCCACGAACCTGAGTTTAACACGACCTCCCGTTCAACTATTTCGTTTTTTAAGCTGCGCGTGTCGTACGCATCCAGTTTATCCGGCAGCCTGGAGATCATCAATGCCGTGGTGTTGTAAGTGAAACTCATTTCCGGCTTACCCGTCTGGCCTCTTTTGGTGGTAATCAGGATAACACCGTTTGCTCCTTTCACACCGAATACAGCAGTTGCAGAAGCATCCTTGAGTACAGAAATGGTTTCAACTTCACTCACGTCAATATTTTCCATGCTTCTCTCCACTCCATCTACCAAGACTAAGGGTTGTCCGCCATTCCAGGTATTTCTACCGCGGATGTAAATTTCAGTGGCGTTATTACCACCTCCGACTCCACCGGGTTCACCGGAAGAGGTGAGTGTGACAACACCAGGAAGTTGTCCCGTTAATGCTTGCTTCAGGTTAGTAATACCACCGGTCCTTTTAATATCATCGCTCGTTGTCTGCACAATAGATCCTACGATGCTTTCCTTTTTCTGTACACCGTAGCCTACTACGACAACCTCTTCCAACACTTCGCTGTCTTCCCTCAGGACAACATTAATGGTGGTTCTTCCGTTCACCGGGATGGTTTGCGATACCATACCTACGTAAGATACTTCTAAAACTGCATTGGAGGGGATGTTTGAAAACGTGAAGTTTCCATCCATATCGGTAATCGTTCCGGTTGATGTCCCTTCGATTCGAACAGTAACCCCAATCAACGGTTCATTTGATGCATCAGTGACTATTCCCCTGACGGTAATATTCTGAGCAAAAATACATAAGGAAAATGTCCATAAAACTATGAACAAAATTCCTTTAAATGGATTTGAATTTTTTCTCTTCATCTCATTTGGTGATTTGTTATTTAGATTAAGCTCATAAAAAATGTGAATTCATTGGCGCGTGGAGTTCTCCATTCAGGAGGCGCTTTTAAATTGAAATACTTTTACTGTTTTACCCATGTGAATTAATTTAAATTATGTTTTTACTTATACAGGTTTGATCTTGTTCGAATAGGAATAAATTATTTTTTATTAAATCATTTTATTGTTTTTTGAACATTTATCGGTGTCGGAAAGCCGGCTCATTGTATTAATCAGTGTTAAAAAAAAGTTTCGTTTGTGAAAAATCATGCCGTAGTCACCTATTTATTGGTGACTATTTGAAAATATTTAACATGTACAAAGATATACGGGTAAATTTTGCTTTACCCCTGAAAAATGATATAAAAACTGTAAAAAATGATATTTAAGAAATGACATAAAGTTGAAAAAACAACAGCAGTCCGACACGGGAGTGCATTTAGTGACCGGTGTACGCTCAAATATAAAAAATTCCCTGATGTCATTCCGCGACAAGATTCTCTTAAGCAAAAGATCCGTAATTTAGTCCATCAATGATGAACTAAAAATATCTGCATTAGTGAAATATATTTAAGACAGACGGATCGTTTTCAGTTCTGCTGAATACCCCCTGAATACTCCCGAAAATAACTGAATTATCGGGAAATCCCGGATTATGCCCATATATCATCTGTTTAAAATCATAAATTACACAGAGTTTTTTATTTTGATGGAGGTATTCCCGGAACAGGTGATACGGGCTGGATATCAACAGGACCCCATGCATATTCATCTGGTCCAAGTTTCAAATCCGAGTACATAATTTCATCCCATGTCACATCCTTGCCGGTGTAAGCCGATTCTCTACCCATAATACCGGTGAGTGTTGAATGAGCTAGCTGCTCTGCATCGTTAATTGGCTTATTAGTACGAATAGCCGTCACGAAACATATCATCTCCTGGTCGTATGGTGAAATTGCTGTCCTATTGGTAGGCTTACCATCTTTTCCTAATGGATATTCATATTCCCAGATTACCTTACCGTTATAATCAAATATTTTATTTTGAGCATTAGTATACCCTTTTGTTCCTAAAATTATATCACCAATATTATTTGTACATCCATCCATTTCACGGCACATCCCCTGGTAGTGCTTATTGTCGTCGAATACAAAATCAATGCTGTAGAAATCATACATATCTCCCGTTGGCCTGTGATAGCGGCCTCCAAAACCTGATGCTCTTACCGGAGTTTTTTCAAAGAACCAGTTGAGCCCGTCAATATTATGAATCAATAGATTTACAATAGAATCACCTGTCAACCATCTCCAGTTTGCCCTGTTCCTGATCATTGCTTCCATATCACTCCATTCGGGTTTTCTTATGAAATTTCCGGCACCTCCTCTATTGTAGTAGCAGTTGGCAGAAATTAGCTCCCCAATCGCACCATTCTTAATCATACTGAAGGTGTGATTGTAATCATCCTGGTATCTTCTCTGTGTGCCTGCAACGATTGTAATGCTTAGTGATTCAGCCATTTTACCTGAAGCAATGACAGAGCGGATACCAACCGGGTCTACAGCAGCAGGTTTTTCTATAAAACTATGCTTCCCGGCTTCCACTGCCGCTTTCAAATGCATTGGCCTGAAATGCGTAGCGGTAGCATGTAATATTACATCCACATCGGAATCTATTAGTCGCTGATATGCATCGAAACCAACGAAACAGTTTTCATCAGGAATCTCAACATTACTGTTTTTCTTTAATGTTGCCCTGCATTTATCGATCTGATCCTGGAATAGGTCTGCCAAGGCAGTAACCTGTAAATTAGGGCCGGCATTGATAAAATTAACTGCAGCTCCGGTTCCTCTGCCACCACATCCAATCAAGCCGGCTTTTAATACTTTTCCGTCGGGAGCTTTTTCAGGAAAAACCGGTGCCTCATAGGTTGATGTGGATTTCTTTTTATTAGGTTGGTTACAAGATGAGAGAAGATATCCTCCTCCAATCGTTCCCATTACTCCTAAAGCGGCAGCCTCCTTAAAAAACTGACGTCTCCCTGTTTCTTTTAAATTATTTTCCATGTCTTAATCTGTATATTCGGTTGCCGGGCAATTTTCATCGGCCCACTGAAAAAACATGCTTTCCGGAACCCACATTTTCAATCACTGAAAAGTTTCCTTCCCGTTTATAGGATATCGGTCTGTCATCCATGTAAAAAAATTGTTTTCCCGAATAAAATGGGAGGTATACCTTTGCGGTGGTGTTGACCGGGATATCCACCTCGAGTCGGAACGATTCGTTTGGACGGTTGATAAAACTTGCCTTTACAGTACCCCGGATAGTGGGATGTTTTATTTCGGCATGTTTGAGGTTGCCGGGTTGGGGTTTGATTCTGATCTTTTTGAATCCCGGCTCCAAGGGTTCTATCCCCATCAGTTTACGTGGAATAAGATTTGCAGGAGCTGCTCCCCATGCGTGGTTCCAGTCCTGGTTGGGCTTGTATTTATTGTCCCATGCTTCCAATGTTATGGTGGAGCCGACACGGATCATATTGTACCAGCTTCTTTCGCCGGTGGACGTCAGCAGCTCAAGTCCATAATCTGCATCGTGAGCATCATAGACACCGTCGAGCAGGAACTGAGATCCATACACGCTGCAAGCCATCCCCCGTGAGCGGATAAATTCCGACACACTACGGACATGGTTTTCTGGCACCAATCCAAACGCAAGCGGAAACATGTTTGCGTGAAGTGACGCATGGTCTGTTCCGATGCCATCCACATAGATTCCTCTCTTTTTATCGAAAAGGCGTGCGTTGAATGATCGTTTTAGCCGGGTCGCACGTTCTTGATAAAATTTTTGATCATCCGTTTTTCCCAATGCCTCGGCGATACGTTCCATCAGTGTCAAGGCCCTGTAGTGAAAGGCATTGACTACCGTGTTTACATCCGTAAACACAAAACCGTCGGTTTCTCCTCCTTCTTCTTTTTCCAATCCCAGAATACCGGTGTGTGGCCAGTCGACAATGTCGCGCAATTCTCCTTTGAAATGAATCGATTCCAATACTGTTGGTGTAACCTTTCCGGTACGTGTACTTATAAAGCCATCTTTATCGGACAGCATCGTCAATGTTTTGGCTTTAAGGTCATTATAATAATGTTCCACGGATTGCTTGTTCCCGGTATACATGTAATCTTCCCATGCCATCAGTACCGATTGCAGTATCCATTCGGTTGGCCATGTCGGATGATGAATCAAATACTCGTGTGAATAACGGGCCATGCCGTACTCGCGTGCCACTCCATAATGCGACAGTTGGTTAATTACTGCATCTGCTTCGTAAGGGATTCTTTCACGGTCTCCATCGATATAGACCCCCAGGAATGAAGTAGCTTTGACGGAGTATTTGCTTATGTCCCAGACCCGGTTCAGCACCGTATCGGAACTGAGAAAATAGGAATCTTGCTCGTTAAAAGGATAAAATGCCGTTTCCCTCACTACGTCTTTTTCCTGTAAGGGGTGGCGATAGTTCTCTATCTCGCAGTAACGAAAAGGAGTAACTTCTCCAATATGTTCGGGTACCAAAACTGCTTGAGGTCCGGTATTTTGTTTGCCGGGACGTATCGCGATCACATAGGTATTCCACCCTTGTCGGAGCTTCACCGTATAGCGCGAATAACGAATGGTGCCGCCCGGTGATCGGTCGATCCTTCCGTTCTTCTTAGCCTCTCCCAAATGAATATGAACGCTGTCCGTGCCGGTTTCGGAGTATAGGTTGAGGCGTAATCTTCCGAAAGAGGCTTTTCCGAAATCGGCGAAACAGGTATTTTCATTCACCTTTTCGAGCCGGGCCGGGTAATCGTCCTGCTTTTGGATGGGATGCCTGTCCGTCGCGTAGTCCACTAACCTATCGGCCATTTTGAAACGCGCCATCTCTGAAAAAATGGATTGATTCCCGTAATTATCCCATGTCTTTACTTTCCAGAAATAAACGGCCCCGGCCTTGAGTTGCTTCCCATTGTATGAGATGTGAAGCGACTGATCGCTGTTTATTTTGCCTGTGTCCCACAGATCTGCAGAGTCACGTGCCAGTAATTCCTTGCTGGATGCCACCAATATCCGGTAGGCTGTTTGTTTGGTGTTGGCTGAACCAGAACTGAACATCCATCCAAAAACGGGTCGGGCAGTGGATATATCGGTGAACTGCCAGTTTTCCCGGTAGGTTACTGCCTGTTCCAGCGGAGTATTTGCCGGATACCCGTTTAAAAATACTTGCCCTGTGTTAAGTAGCATGTTTACTGTCAGTCCGTGGGGTAAAACAACTTCCTGCGCTGCTACCCGACAGTGACCGGCCAACAGGCACATCATAATAAATACCGTTAAACGTTGTTGAAGCATTTTAATGTTTTATTAGATTTTTTCCCTTGTTGTTTTCCTTACGGTAACTCTTACGATTTTGCATAAAACCTGCGAAAGCGTTTGAGAATAAATGCTCGTGTGCACTGAAAACGAGATTATTTAAAGATTTTCTGCAAACGTACATTTTAAATAAAAACCCACAATGGTAAAAATGATTTAATTACTGTGTTTTTTGATATTGCCTGAAAAAAACCGGAACAGTTGTTTCATCGCGACGATTCCCGGAAATTACATCCTTGCCAGGTTTTCCTTTCCCAAAAACGCTTAATCACTTTTTCTGTCAACTCATAATTTTTCAATTCCCAATCGGGTGCAATAAGCAGTGATTTTGGTGATTGGGACGCAAATCGTTCAATATAAAAATCGGGATTCACGGTTGTCAGCGGTAATTTTGAGATTTCTACGGCGTGACTTAGAATGTCTTCATCTGTTTCTCCCGGTAACCCCAGAATTAAATGTACACCTACTGGAATTTCTCTTTCTGCTGTTCTTGTAATGGCTTCAACAGATTCCTCCCAGGTGTGTTGGCGGTTAACGCGTTCCAGTGTTTTGTTGAGCGTGCTTTCCACGCCGTATTCAATTAAAACGAACGTTTTTTTGTTGAGCTCTGCAAAATAATCCAGCAACTCATCGGGCATGCAATCCGGTCGGGTGCCTATGATGATGCCCACAACATCAGGATAGACAAGCGCCTCTTCGTACATCTCGATGAGTTTTTCTATGCTGTCGTATGTATTGGTGTACGATTGAAAATAGGCCAGGTATTTCATCTCAGGATATTTATGCGAGAAAAAATCAATTCCGTCGCGCAATTGTTCCGAAATGTTTTTGGTCGGTTTGCCATATCCCGGACTGAAGCTTTGGTTGTTACAATAGGTACATCCTCCCCGGCCTTTCGAGCCGTCACGATTGGGACAGGTGAAACCGGCGTTAATGGATATTTTTTGTACCTTATAGGGAAATTTCTGCGAGAGAAATTCTGAAAAATCGCGGTAGGGTTTGGCTGGTTGCATCTGTTGACCTTTGGTTGTTAAACGAAAACACGATATCGCATCCTATTTCCGTAAAGTGTTTGTATTTAAAAGTAGCGTTATTTCTTAGGAGCGTATACATTCAATGTAACCATAATGTTGCCGGGATTTTTTATAAAGCTGACTTTTGCTATCCCTTTATCGGTATTTTTCTCATACGTTTCCACCCTGTTTTTCCCATTTCTTACGATCGAAACCTGTTCGTATTTATCGGCCTTGAGTGCATTTTCCACTTCCCGCGTAAAACTTTCGTCCAGCGATTTGTCGGTCGAATTCAACGTGAGCATTTGACGTCCCAGGCTTGTTGTCGATTTGTCGAACACCCAGACGTCTACGTTTCCGGTATCGTTCAGCCTGTCCATCATGCTCGCTTTTTTCTGATACACATAATTGAAACGCTCATCCTCCATATATTTGTCGAACAACTTTTCGAGTTGTTGAGCCGATGCTCCGGCAACAAAAACGGTTACCAAAAATAAAATTGAAAGAATTTTTTTCATATTTGTAGGGTTTATAAATTATTGTTTCACCGATTCCATATAATTGATTTTTTGCGACAAGTCGTCAAAGATCCTGTCGGCATCCATTTTGGTTTGTATGACATTTGCTTCAACAATCGGTTTATAGCTGGTGCGGATGATTTCATCGGCTTGCATAAACATTTTATCGGCGTATTGTTGCGCTTTTTGCGGATTGGTTACTTCATTGCCATTGATGAAAACCAGGTAATCGCCGGACGGTACTCCGGTTTTGTTTTTATACGGAAACAAAGTAACGACCAGGAGAGTAACTGCGGCGATACTTGCTGCAGCGATCCATAATTTCCGGATTGGAAACGGTTTTTTACGGTTCTTTTCTGCCGGAATTTCAAAAACGGGAGCAGCGATTTGTTTTTCTTTATCGAAAGCAATAAACAGGGGTTTATATATTTCGTGCTGAGGCAAAACGGTACTGCTCCGGAAATATTCCTTCAGCCTGCTTTCCTCTTCGGGCAATGTCTTGCCTTCAAAATAATTGTTCAGTATGTTATCTATGTTGTTCATAAAGCAGTTTCTCCTGTTGTTGATGGGTCAGAATCATTTCGCGGAGTTTTTTCCGTGCCCGCGACAGGTTTACGGTAACCGCATTCTCCGTTATCGACATGATTTCGGCAATTTCCTTAACCTCCATCTCCTCCACGTCTTTCATCCGGACAATGGTTCGTTGCATCTCGGGTAGCAAATCAATCATCCTGCTGATGGTGTTTACCGTATCGGCCTCCTCCGTAAGCTGATGCGGACCGGGTGCAGGGTATGTCGCGTTAGCAGGAATTTCCCCGTTGGGTTGTTGTTTTCGCAGCCAATCAATGCACAAGTTTCGCATCGATGTCAGCACAAAGGCCTGCTGGTTTTCGATTATTTCCAACTGCCCGCGCTTTTCCCACAACCGCATCATCAATTCCTGATAGGCATCCTGCGACAGGCTTTCGTCTTTTAATACCGAGCGTGCCATGCGATACAGCTTATCGGAATAGCACAGGATTTGATGTTGAAATTGCTGAGCGTTCATACACATATATAGACGGGAAGCCGGAAAAAATCTTACACCGGTTGGCGGATTTTTTTTCAAAGGTAACAAAAAAAGAACCTGCCTGACTGATGTTCTGTACCCGGTAATTAATTTCGCAAGAAATCATTACCTTTGCACTTCAAAATCAAAAGGTAATGTTTGCAACGATCATTCAAACGATTTATTGTTTAATTGCTTCACCGCGAAAAGGATGGAGAAGAATTTCTGACAGAGATGCTGGGCAACAGGATTTTATCAATAACTTCCTGTTTCCCGTTTTCGGGTTCATTGCCATTCCATCTTTTATTGGCGGAATGTGGCTTGCCGATAACGGTGGAATCCATTGGGCGTTAAAACAGGTGGTTATCGTGGTATCGGCGCTTTTTGGCGGATTTTACCTGGTATCGTATGCATTAAACGAGCTTTTCCCGAGATTTGGGTTAGGTAAAAAGTTGCATGCCGCACAATTATTTGTGGGTTATTCATCGGTGGTGCTATACCTCTTGTTTTTCCTGATACCCCTCGTGCCGGAAGCTGTTTTTTTGTGGTTTGCTGTAATTTATACGTTGTATATCGTTTACGCAGGTGTCGGTGATTTTTTACACATGACGACAAACAAAAAGTTGAGTTTCACCGTTATTGCATCGTTGTTTATTGTTGTTGTTCCTCTGGCAATAAAAATATTATTGGAATTTGTGATAAATTTATTGCCCGGTTAAGAAAGCTATTCACTCAACAAAACAGTCTGAAGTCTGACATTTGATCTCCAATAGTCTCAAAGAAATGAAACAAGCACCCATAAATATAAAAAACAAACGGGCCACGTTCGATTACGAACTGCTCGAAACTTACACCGCGGGTATTGTGCTTACCGGAACTGAAATAAAATCGATTCGCCTGGGCAAGGCCAGTCTGGTGGATACCTATTGCCTGCTCGAGAAAGGCGAACTCTGGGTGCGGAACATGCATATCGCCGAATATTTTTACGGAACCTACAACAACCACGTGGCACGGCGCGACCGAAAACTGTTGCT
>JALHIE010000021.1:0-11667 GCA_022840285.1 Porphyromonadaceae bacterium | reverse complement strand
GAAGACAAACGCTCAATGGACAGGATGTTTAAAAAATGAATTTTCTCAAACAGATACTTTTCCCGTCTTTCAGAAAATCAGGAAGTACGACGATATGGCTGCTCAAAATTATTTTACCCATCTCGTTGCTGGTTCGTTTTCTTGATTATTTTGGGGCCTTGGCTTTCATTGCACAGTTCCTTGACCCCGTTTTCCTGCATCTCGGGTTGCCCGGAAGCACGGCTATTATATTCATCACCAGTATCTTCCTTCCTCTCTATGCGCCATTGGCGATTATAATGTCGATGGCGGTGACGTTGCGTGAACTGACTATTCTGGCATTGATGTGTCAGATTGCACATAGCCTGCCCGTGGAAAGTGCTATCCAGTCAAAAACGGGCACATCGTTCTGGTCCATGTTTGCCTTACGAATTGTTGTCAGTATATTGGTCGGGATTTTGCTTAACCTGATTCTTCCGGCAGATATGGGAATGCCTGTTTTTGTCAAAGTAGATGCCGAAGCGATGACCTCTGTAGTAGACGTACTGGTATTGTGGTTAAAAGGTTCGGTTCAGATGGCATTGCTGATCTTTGCGATTATTACCGTTCTGAACGTTATCTATAAAGTGTTGGAACAACATAATCTGATCACAAAATTGTCTAAAGCTATAGAACCTGTTTTGCGTTTTTTCGGTCTGCCGGCGAGCACCGGATTTCTTTGGCTTATCGGTTATATCGTTGGACTGGCATACGGAGGTGCGCTGATGATTGACCAGATGAACGAGGGAAAAGTAAGCCGGTCGGATACTAGTTTGTTAAACTACCACTTGGCGGTTTCGCACTCCGTTATCGAGGATAATTTATTGTTCGTGGCGCTGGGAGTATCGGTCTGGTGGATTTTGAGTGTAAGGCTGGCGGCAGCGTGGCTGGTCGTTTGGATTCGGCGGATTTATTTAAAAATGAAACGAAAAACCATGTATTCGCATAAGGATAATTAAACAGACATTAAGTTAAAAATGAAAATAAAAGAAATCTTAGAATCCCGGATCCTCATTCTTGATGGTGCTATGGGAACCATGATACAACGTTATAAGCTCACGGAAGAAGAGTACCGCGGCAAACGGTTCAGGGATGCTGCTAAGCTACAGAAAGGAAAGATGAAATTCACCGCAGCTACCTGGCTGCCGGAGCCGATATCATCGAAACCAACACGTTCAATGCCAACGCCATTTCGATGGATGATTACGGAATGGCTCATCTGGTAAGGGAAATCAATTCATCAGCGGCTCAGATCGCGCGAAAAGCCGCCGATGAATTTACGGCTCAAAACCCCGGGAAACCCCGTTTTGTAGCCGGATCCATTGGACCCACCAACAAGACTGCATCGATGAGCCCCGATGTGGAGAACCCGATGTATCGTGCGGTAACTTTCGATGATCTGCGCGATGTCTATTACGAACAAATTGACGCCTTGGTGGAAAACGGGGTCGATATCCTGCTTATCGAGACCATATTCGATACGCTTAACGCTAAAGCTGCCCTTTTTGCGGCTCACGAAGTGGCCAAAAAATGGGGCAGGAATACCCCTGTCTCCCTCTCGGTAACGCTTTCGGACAAGGCGGGGAGGACACTGTCGGGACAAACGATAGACGCTTTTCTCACATCGGTAAGCCACGCCCATTTGCTTTCGGTGGGGTTGAACTGTTCGTTCGGCGCATCCGATATGAAACCCTATGTGAAGCAGCTTCGCCGCGTTTCACCTTTTTACCTGAGCGCTTATCCCAATGCAGGGTTGCCCAATCAGCTTGGAGAGTACGATGAGACACCCGAAAAGATGGCCTCCCAAATCCGGGAGTTTGTCGACGAGGGGCTGGTAAACATCGTTGGCGGTTGCTGCGGAACCACTCCCGAACACATTGCAAAATATGCCGAAATCGTAGCGGGTGTTGTGCCGCCGACGCCTGTGGAGCAACCCCGATTGATGCGCCTTTCGGGTCTGGAAGAATTTGTGCTGACGCCCGGAATTAACTTTGTGAATATCGGAGAACGGTGCAACGTGGCGGGTTCTCGCAGGTTCTTGCACCTGATTCAGGAGGAGAAATACGAAGAGGCCCTGCAGATCGCCCGCAAACAGGTAGAAGACGGTGCGCAGGTCATCGACATAAACATGGATGATGGGTTGCTCGATGGTGTACAGGAGATGACCCGTTTTCTCAACTTGCTGGCATCCGACCCGGATATTTCGCGTGTTCCCGTGATGATTGACTCATCGAAATGGGAGGTGATAGAGGCCGGCCTGAAATGTATGCAGGGGAAGTGTATTGTCAACTCCATCTCTTTGAAAAACGGTGAAGCGGAATTCCTGGAGGAAGCCGAAAAGGTGAAATCGTACGGTGCGGCAGTTGTGGTAATGGCTTTCGATGAAAAGGGACAGGCAGATACCTACGATCGGCGCATTGAAATTTGTGAGAGAGTCTACCGGTTGCTTGTTGGTAACGGTTTTCCTCCGCAAGACATCATTTTTGACCCGAACGTGCTGGCAATCGCTACGGGAATGGAAGAACACCGCAACTACGCCGTGGATTACCTGGAGAGTGTGAGATGGATAAAGTCCAATTTACCGGGAGCCAAGGTGAGCGGAGGAGTGAGCAACCTCTCTTTTTCATTCCGGGGAAACAACTATGTCCGGGAAGCGATACACTCGGTTTTCCTCTATCATGCCGTTCAGGCCGGAATGGATATGGGAATAGTCAATCCCGCAGAATCGGTATCGTACGAAGATATACCCGCCGAAGTGAAAGAACGGGTGGAGGATATCATTTTTAATCGCAGGGAAGATGCCACGGAACGGATGATGGAGTATGCACAGAGCATCAAAAACAAAACTCCGGAAGAATCGAAGGAAAAAGTGCTCGAGTGGCGATCCCTGTCTCTTGATGAGCGGTTGAGCCATGCTCTCGTAAAGGGAATAAGTGATTTTATGGACGAAGATATCGCTGAAGCGCTTGCGGTATATCCGCGAGCCGTGGATGTTATTGATAAGCCGCTGATGAAAGGGATGAACGTGGTAGGCGATTTGTTTGGCTCCGGGAAGATGTTCCTTCCGCAAGTGGTTAAAGCTGCCCGAACGATGAAAAAAGCCGTTTCCATACTTCAACCCGTTATCGAAGCCGAAAAATCGTCGGGAGAGGCACAAAAAGCCGGAAAAATTGTGTTGGCTACCGTAAAAGGTGATGTGCACGATATCGGAAAAAACATCGTTTCCATTGTGTTGTCGTGCAACAATTACGAAATTGTGGATTTGGGAGTGATGGTCCCGCCCGAAAAAATTATCGAAACCGTTATTCGGGAACAACCCGATATTGTGGGATTGAGCGGATTAATCACGCCCTCGCTCGAAGAAATGGCTGTTGTTGCGGCTGAAATGGAAAAAGCCGGTTTTCGGATGCCCCTGCTCATTGGAGGTGCCACCACGTCAAAGCTGCATACTGCCCTGAAAATAGAACCTAAATACAGCCGGGGAGCAGTGGTATATGTAAAGGATGCGTCACAAAGTCCGGGAGTGGTGGCGAACCTGTTAAATCCTGAAACGAACGGAATCTATTTCCAGCAGGTGCGTGATGAGTACGCTGCTCTTCGCGAAAACAGTACGGACAGAAAAGTAGAACTGGTTTCGCTTGAAGAAGCGAGGGAAAACGCATATAGGATCGACTGGCAGGATTTTTCTGCGGAGAAACCCCGGATGATGGGAAGAAAAGTGATGAAAAACATTCCGGTAGAAGATATTATTCCCTATATCGACTGGAAGTTTTTCTTCCACGGATGGAACTTGTCGGCCAAGTTCGGCTCCATTGCCAACCCGGATTTCACAGCGGAAAGACGCGATGTCTGGTTGGCAAAATTCAAGGATGACGAGCAGGAAAAAGCCGGCGAAGCAGCGAAATTATACGATGATGCACGTCGTTTGCTCAATAAGCTGGTGAGCGACAAGGCAGGATATATCCATGCTGTTTTTGGTCTGTATGAGGCATACAGTGAAAACGATGCTATTTTGGCTGAAGGTGTTCGCATTCCCATGCTGCGCCAGCAAAAGAAGAACGATAAAAACGAATACTTGAGCCTGAGTGATTTTATAGCGCCGGCATCATCCGGAAAAAAGGATTACATCGGGGCTTTTGCGGTTACTGCCGGAGATGGAGCCGATAAGCTGCTGCAAGTTTATGAAGACGAAGGCGATGAATACTCGGCTATGTTGATGAAATCGTTGCTCGAAAGGCTGGCCGAAGCGGCAACCGAATGGTTGCACCACATGATCCGGAAAGAATACTGGGGATTTGCGGCGGACGAAAACCTGCCTGTCGCCGATATGCTGGCTTCAAGATTCCGGAGCATCCGTCCCGCAGTGGGTTATCCGTCCATTCCCGACCAGACAATGAATTTTGTGTTGCACGATATGCTTAAAACCGGTGAAATCGGCATTTCGTTGACGGAGAACGGAATGATGAATCCGCCGGCATCGGTCAGCGGTTTCATTTTTGCTCATCCACAATCGAAATATTTCGTTATCGGCCCTGTTTCCGAAGAGCAACTACACGATTATGCCGTCCGCCGGAATACGAAAGTAGAAATGATAAGAAAATTTCTGTCAGCGAATTTATAAAGTCTGAACGTAAAAAGAGCAGAACTCGTGGTATCTTTGCCGTTCTATGCTCCCGAAATTCACAAGGGGAGATTGAGAGAACTTTTTTCAATAAAAAATGGCCGGCATTTTTGTTAAATCCGGGGAAAACCGGTACTTTTGAGAAAAATAACAATTTCTGATGAAAATCCTAAAAGTGCCCAAGCAACACATTTCGCAATGCGAAACTATTTTCGATTGCATAAATTTATTGCGCGAAGCCGGTGCAGTAGCTAAGGTTGACCAGGTGAACTGGGAAAAAGAATTTCCCAAGTCACTTCCGGTTACGGTGCGTGTTGCCCACGATGGAGAAAAAATCTACCTCTGTTATGAGGTGATCGGTGAAGAAATACGGGCCGTGAATAGCGAAGATTTCGGTTCGGTTTGGGAAGACAGTTGCGTGGAGTTTTTTATGCAGCGGGAAGGAGAAACCGTCTATCGGAATTTTGAATGCAATGTGTTGGGAGCGTTACTTGCTGCAAGGCACGAAACCCGGCATGTAGCAGAAAAATTGACGGAGCATATGGCTTCGATCACCCGTTTTTCCACAATCTGGCACAGGTATGAAAACAACAAGCAGGTAAGCGACTGGACGATGTATCTGGCAATTCCCCGGCAAGCAATGGGTTTTCAAGCCGATGAGGATTTGTCGGGAAAGAAGATCCGGGCAAATTTTTATAAATGCGGTGACGAGACTCCCGAAACGCATTTCATCAGTTGGAATCCCATTGATTTGCCCTCACCCGATTTTCACGTTCCGCAGTTCTTTGGACTCTTGGAAATGGAGTGATCCGCAATATATACACGTAACACAAAAACATATTTGAATACTATGCAGGAATTTAGTGAATTAAAAGAGATCGTAGCCCAATTTACCGGCGACAGTGGAAAGGTTGACGTAAAACCGTTAGGAGCGGGTCACATCAACGACTCTTTCAAGGTACAGGTTGGAGAAAAAGAATATGTGCTACAACGTATTAATCATTCAATTTTTAAAAATGTCCCGGAACTGCAAAGCAATATTCTGCGCGTAACAATGCACATCCGTCAGAAGCTGATGGATGCCGGGGTGAACGATATCGACCGCAAGGTGTTGACGCTTGTTCCCACGCTTGGAGGAAAACTTTATTACCAGGACGAGTCGGGTAACTATTGGAGAATGATGGATTTTATCCGAGACAGTAAAAGTTACGATGAAATCAATCCTGATTTGGCTTACAGGGCCGGACTTGCTTTTGGTGAGTTTCAGAAAATACTGGCCGACCTGCCGGGTGGTCCGTTGTTTGAAACTATTCCAAATTTTCACAATATCGAGTCGAGATTGGAGACATTTAGGGATTCGGTCCGGGCAAATAAAGTAGGACGTTTGGCTGAAGTACAGGAGCTTGTGAATGAGTTGGAGGCCCGTGCAGACGAAATGTGCAAAGCTGAAAGAATGCACCGGGAAGGGAAATTGATCAAGCGGACCAACCATTGCGATACGAAAGTGAATAATATCCTTTTTGATAAGGATGACCAGGTGTTATGTGTGGTGGATCTGGATACAGTTATGCCGGGTTATGTCTTGTCCGATTTCGGAGATTTTATCCGCACAGGGGCAAATAAAGGTGCGGAAGATGATCCGGATTTAGATAATGTTTCTCTCGATCTGGACATATTTGAAGGATATACAAAAGGATATCTGGAAAACGCCGCTTCTTTTCTTACCGACGTGGAAATAGAACATCTTGCTTTTGGCGCAAAATTGCTGACCTATATGCAAACCGTGCGCTTTTTGACTGACTATATCGATGGCGACACCTATTATAAAATTGCTTACGGCACTCACAACCTGGTGCGATCAAAAGCTCAGTATAAGTTTTTGCAGAGCCTTGAACAGAATTTCGATAAGATGCAGGAGATCGTGTTATCGGTAGCGGAAAAGTATAAATAAAAATGCCGCACGGTGTGTGCGGGAAAATAAATAATGTAAAAAAAGAGCAGTGTGAAGAAAAAATTACTATCTTTGCACCGCTTTATTTTTAGGTAAAAAGTGGCAAAGTTTAGCTTATACAATATTCCTTTAAAAAATCTTTCGCAGGGAAAACATACTTATGAGTATGAGTTGGATAGGAAGTTTTTCGAAGCGATTGATGGTGATGAGGTAAAAAAAGGCAATGTCAACGTGCTGTTGACTGTTAAAAAAACATCGTCTACGTATGAGTTTAATTTCGATTTGAAAGGTATCGTTCAAGTGCCTTGTAATCGTTGTCTCGATGACCTGGATCAGGAAATCGATTCTCAGAACCGCTTAATTGTAAAACTCGGGAAAGAATATTCGGAAGAGAGTGATGAGGTGGTCATCATTCCCGAAGACGAGGGAGAGATCAATATTGCGTGGTTTTTGTATGAGTTTGTGGCGTTGAACATTCCTATAAAGCATGTTCATGAACCGGGCAAATGCAACAAGACCATGTCTACTAAACTTCGCAAGCACCGGGCAGTAAGCAGAGAGGATGAAGATGAAAGCGGTGACATCCCTGACGAAGATACAGAGTTTACTGATGACGAAGAAATAACAGAAAACATCGACCCGAGATGGGAAAGTTTAAAAGGATTGAATTTGGAATAATTTAAAATATAAACGTTAATAAATAAATATACAAAATGGCACATCCAAAACGAAGACAGTCGTCTGCAAGACAAGGAAAAAGAAGATCGCACGACCATGCCAAAATGCCAACTATGGCCATCTGCCCCAATTGCGGTGCTTGGCATATCTATCACACTGTTTGTGGTGAGTGCGGACATTACAGAGGAAAGTTGGCAATTGAGAAAGAAGTTGCGGTATAAACTCATTCATTCGTAATAAACAAAACCCTGAATAACCTTGTTTTTCGGGGTTTTTTTCAATAAAAGCAGGATAATGAAGAATTTAAACGCTGTTATCACAGGAATCACTGCAGCTGTACCTGATTATATACTTACCAACGAAGAACTATCGAAAATGGTAGATACTTCCGATGAGTGGATCATGACCCGTGTGGGTATCAAGGAGCGAAGAATTTTAAAAGGGAAAGAACAGGGAATATCTGTTTTAGGAACCCGGGCAGTAAGGGAACTGCTCGTGAAAACCCACACCAGACCCGAAGAGGTTGACGGAGTAATCTTTGCTACAACAACGCCCGATCATCCTTTTCCATCCGCAGCATCTATCGTCGCTGAAAACAACGGAATAAAAAATGCTTTTTGTTTCGATATGGAAGTGGCATGTTCGGGGTTTGTGTACGGTCTTGAGGTATGTAACGGATTTATAAAAACCGGAAAATACAAAAAAATTATCCTGATCGCCGGCGATAAAATGTCGTCCGTAACAAATTACACCGATCGGACCACTTGTCCCCTTTTTGGTGATGCCGCAGGAGCTGTTATGATTGAGCCAACAGAAGAAAGCCTGGGTATTGTTGATGCCATTCTTCGTTCCGACGGCGTAGGTTACGCCCCGCTGCAAATGAAAGCTGGCGGAAGCAAGTATCCTGCCACGCACGAAACGGTGGACAGAAACGAGCACACCGTTTATCAGGAAGGGAAAGTAGTGTTTAAGTACGCCGTATCCAATATGGCGCAGGTTTCGCTTGACATCATGGCGCGTAATAACCTCACTCACGAAGAACTGGATTGGTTTGTACCGCATCAGGCCAATATCCGGATTATTGATGCCGCTGTGATACGCGCCGGAGTTGCACCCGAAAAAGTAATGAAAAACATCGAACGCTACGGCAACACCAGCGCCGGGACCATTCCACTTTGTTTATGGGAGTGGGAGCGCAACCTACGAAAGGGCGACAACATTATCCTCACCGCGTTTGGTGCCGGTTTTTCCTGGGGTAGCGTCTACCTGAAATGGGGATACGATGGCGATAAATCAAAGTAATTCACGGTTGCTTATCGTGTTCAATCCACAAAAGGTCGGATACGTTGTATCCGATATCCTGAGCGATCTTTAAGTACTTGCTTTTTACATCATCCGGAACGGTTGTTTTCCGGGACAGGATCCACAGGTACTTTAAACTCGCTCCGGCAACCAATGCATAGGTATAGTCCGGATCAATGGCAAGGACGTTATAGCCTGAATAAAATGGGCCAAGTATGGTATCCTTTATTGTCGACCTTGATGGTACCGTCGACATTTAAAGAATATTCAGCAGTGGTGTTGTTCAGGTCTTTCTCGTATTTAAAATCCAGCCTGGCAATCTTATACCATTTACCCAAGTATTTCTCTTTGTCAAAGGGTTTGACGGCAACAGCCCCCCTAGAAAGAGTGGAACAAGAAAAAAATAGGGCCATAATACCAACAACAGTAAGTGATAAAAACAACGGTTTCGTCAATTCATCGTCAGGTGCTTTTTATACCCTTCTACAAATATAGCGGACAGCGGCCTTGCCGGGCAGATATATTCGCAAGCGCCACATCCGATGCACTTGTCTTTGTTTACTACGGGTACAAGCCTTAAATCAACCGTGTTTGCGTCCGGCCGACCGGCAGGCGAGAGATAGTTTGCGCCACTATCGCGGTACTCACGTGTAATGGCGTCGGTGGGGCAGATACGCCAGCACCCGTCGCAGTTCACATCATCTTTCACCACGATGCAGTTCTCGCGTACATAAACGGCGTGCCCCATTGCCACTTTGGTTTTGTCTCCTTTTGAAAGTTTTGTGATGGCGTCGGTAGGGCAAACATCGGAGCAAACGGTGCAGCCGGTACGGCAATAACCGCGCTCAAAAGAGAGGGTAGGCTGCATAATCGCCGTCCATCCGTATTCGTTGACCGACGGGCGGATGATCTTGTCGGGGCACTGATTGACGCACAGCAGGCAGGCCGTACATTTATCGTTGAGGTTGTTGTGGCTCACCGATCCGGGAGGAGAAACGGGTACGGAACGTTTATAACGGTCTTTACGAACGGCCGGGAATTTAATCATGCTTCGCTTTTTTTCCTGAGCTTTCAGCCCGGTTGCACCGGCAACCATCAGGAGTGAAGTTATGAAAAACTGCCGGCGGGAGTTGTTCTCCGGAGAGACGCCGACAATCTCCAACGGCTGTTTTTTAGCTGCCTTTTTTATCGAATAGGTCACGCTGCCGTCTTTGCACGATTCGATACAGTTAAAGCATGCAACGCAACGCGTGTAGTCGATGGTGTGATTCTTAAAGTCGATGCATGATGCCTTGCAATCCCTGGAGCACCTGCCGCACACGGTGCAGGAGGTTTTATCGATGCGGAGTTTCAGTAGGGAAAACTTACTGAGGTATCCGAGGATAGTGCCTACCGGACAGAAAGTATTGCAGTAGGTGCGTCCGCTTCTCCATGCCAGAAATCCGATGATCAACAGCGTGAGTGAAGCCAGGATAAACGAAAAAATACTTTTTATCCAGATTTCGGTGGAGGCAAATGTATAATGCCGGACTCCCAACGCTTTTGCAAAAAGATTGTTAATAGCCCCGTAAACCGGGCTGACTAATTCGGTGACCATCCGGCCGTATGCTCCGTAAGGATCCAGAATAGCCGAAACAATACCGATTCCGGCAACAACCCCTACAATAAAAACGGCGAGAACTACTATCCGCAGCACCGTTTTCGCGGCGGAGAAACTGTAGCGGCGTGCTTTTCTCGACTTCATTCTCCGGGCGAAGAAAGAAACGATATCCTGATACACCCCCGTAGGACAAACAACGGAGCAGTAAATCCGCCCGAAAACCAGGGTGAGCACAACAAGCACGGCGAGTACAACCACATTGAGCGCCAACAGGGCCGGAACAAACTGAAATTCGGCCAAAAAAGCAAAATTCTTGTGCAATACTCCCGAGATATCGAGAAACAGCAGGGAGATAACAACAAAACAGGCTATTGCCAAAGCAATTCTTATTTTCTTTAACATGGTTATCAGGTGGTTTTTAGTTGTTGAACAAGGTTATCGATTTTTAGCAAATCGGCGGGGATCTTTATGTTTTGCGGACAAGTAGGCTCACATTCCCCGCAATTGATGCAATGGTTTGCCTGTTCCAGCTCAGGAATGGCGCGGTTGTAATCTACCAGGAATGTCCTGGAGGCACGCTTGAATTCAGCATCACGCGGTCCCTCGAGGTCCGGGAGGTTGCTGTCCCAGGTCGCCTTGTTATAATAGAGCAGGATTCCGGGAATATCCACCCCATAAGGACAGGGAACACAATATTTGCAATCGGTACACGGTATGATTTTGTAGGTGCGGATGATATCTGCTGCTTTTGCCAGCATGGTTTTCTGCTTATCGGTGACCGGAACAAGGGGTGAATAGGTTTTTATGTTCTCCTGCAGATGTTCAATCAATGTCATACCGCTCAATACCACCATTACCTGAGGATGTGAACCCACAAACCGGAAAGCCCACTGCGCAGGTGTATCGCCAGGACGTTCTTCCTGCATCATTTCCGATACCGCACGGCTTACTTTTGCCAGACGACTCCCCAGTAACGGTTCCATGATCATAACGGGAATGTTCCGTTCCGCCAGCCTGTTGTACATGTATTCCGCGGGAACACGGCCGTACTTCCAATCGAAGTAATTCATCTGGATCATCACAAAATCCCACTCCACAGGTTCTGCAAGGACTTTGTCAAAAAGCGGTTGATCTCCGTGGAAAGACCATCCCAGATTCCGGATACGCCCTTCTTTCTTTTCATTCAACAGGTAGTCCAGCATTCCCCATTCTTTGTAAATACGCTCATACATGGCATCACTGCTCAGGCTGTGCAGGTGGTAGTAATCAAAATAATCCACCTGAAGCTTCTCCAATTGTTTGTGGTACGTGGCAATGGCATCCTCTCTCGATTTTACGCTTCCCGGCAACTTAGTCGCCACATAATAACTGTTTCGGGGGTATTTTTTCAGGAGTTTTCCGGTAACAATTTCCGATTCTCCCTGATGATACATCCATGCGGTGTCAAAATAGTTTATGCCATGTGCTATGGCGTAATCCACCAATTGTCCTGCTTTT
>JALHIE010000124.1 GCA_022840285.1 Porphyromonadaceae bacterium | reverse complement strand
AAACACTTTATCGTGATGCAGCAATTTTTTGAAGCAGTACTCTTCCAGCGCTATGTTATAATCGGGTTTATTGGATTTGTTGACTATATAAATCATTTTCTTATTTTTTGTGCCACAAAGATAAAAATTTTATCGAAGATTTGGTCGACGGCTTTTCAAACAAAACAGCAGCTGCTTTTTGAAACAACTGCTGTTTTAAAAACTCGGACGGTAAACCCATTTAAATCATATCTTCCACGTTCCACACGAACGCCCGAAGCCCCAGGTTTTCATAAGCCTTGTCTAACTCCCTCAAATAATCCATCAGCGGTCCTACGCGGTGATCTTCCACCACAGCAAGGACAGCATTGTTTACCGATGGCCAGGCATGGCTGCCACCCCGGATATTGAGTTTGGAAAGATCGTCTATTATTTGTGAATAATGCGCCTGGTCTAATATTATCATTACTGCTTTCATGCTTCTGTTCCTTTCAAATAAGTTGATGTTTCTACCTGTCCGTTTTGATGGTGAATTTCCTCACGATGCTTACGACGCCTGCGTTTCACGCCGTTTCCTCCGAAAATGGAGTAGAGCGCAGGAACAAGAATCAGCGTTACGATTGTAGAGAATGTCATACCACCGATGATTGTTAATCCCAACTGTTGCCACAACTCCGAACCTTGCCCGGTACCGATTGCCAACGGAATCATCGCCAAAATGGTGGTAAATGTAGTCATTAATACGGGACGCAGCCTCGATTTTGCGGCATGAACAACGGCAGTTATAATCGACATTCCGCGTTCACGGTTCAAGTTGATGTAGTCGACGAGTACGATACCATTCTTCACCACAATACCCACAAGCATAATAAGCCCGATAAATCCCATAATACCAAGTGGACTGCCTGTTGATGAAAGCAACAATAAAGCCCCAATAAAGGCAAAAGGAATGGACATAATGATAATGAAAGGGTAAGTTAGTGATTCGAACTGCGATGCCAACACTATATAAACAAGGAGAAACACGATGATAAGCAACAATCCTAAATCGGAGAATGCATCTTGCTGATCCTCCAACGATCCGCTTATTTCCACCTGTACACCGGATGGGACATCAAGTGAGGCAAGAGTGACGTTTACATCTTTTACAATCTCGCTCAACGCACGCTTATATATGGTCCCCTGAACGGTCACTATGCGCTGGCGGTCTTTCCGGTCGATTTGCGGAAGCGACGAGTTTTCTTCAACCCGTCCCACATCGCGGACACGAATGCCGACCCCCATCGGATTATATATCACAATATTTTCGATATCTTCGATAGTTTGACGGTGTTCTTCGTCGAAACGCACCCTGATGTCGTATTCTTCACCCTCTTCACGGAAGTACGACGTTGTAAGTCCGTTGATGCTGTTTCTAACGGCACCGCCTGCAGTTGCAATATTTAATCCATTGAGTGATAATTTTTCCCTGTCGAATTCAATGCGATATTCAATACGGTAATCTTTACGCGAAATGGTTACGTCACGCAATCCCTCAATACCTTCAAGTTTTGTTTTCATCTGTGCGGCCAGTTGATCGGTCTCAGCCAAATCGTGTCCATAAATATCTACGGAGATATTACTTGCTCCGATAATTCCTGTGATTCCGCCGGGGGTTACCACGTATTTACTTATTTCGGGCATAGCAGCCAAATCGGTACGCAGTTCATC
Organism: Porphyromonadaceae bacterium; assembly: GCA_022840285.1. Taxonomy (GTDB): domain Bacteria; phylum Bacteroidota; class Bacteroidia; order Bacteroidales; family Dysgonomonadaceae; genus Petrimonas. The sequence goes on along the minus strand of JALHIE010000124.1, from coordinate 4,993 downwards.
GGAAATATCGAATATGGTTTTATTTCTTAACTTCGCTTCTTTTGTCCGGATATTGAAATTCATAATGTTTGAACCATTATCCTGCAGGGATCCGAAAAGATTGTCTTCGTCAGCTAGTCCCACCGTAAAAGTGGATATCTCTACCTCAGGATATTTTTCTTGAATCAACCTGGTAATCTTATGTCCTGTTTCACGAGCGAGTTCCATCCTGGTACCGGTTGGCATCTCTACAGACATCGTTATGGCATTATTATCAGATGGTGATATAAACTCGGTTTTGAGCGTTACGGCGGTAATGCCGATTCCCACAATAAACACAACAATAATCACACCCAGTGTAAGACTACGTTTTCTGGTTGCTTTATTTACCAGTTTGCTATAAGCCGAGTCTAATTTATCGAGTAGCGGCAGGATGTTTTTATTGTACCATTTATCAAACCTGCTATATTTAGTGTCTTTGTTCAAACGCATCATTTTGGCACCCATCATCGGTGTAAGCGTTAAAGCGGTAACGAGTGATAATGCCATAATGATGGTTACCATCCAACCCAGTTGGTTGAACAGTGCTCCGGATAATCCGCTGAGCATCGTCATCGGCAGGAATACAGCGATAATAGTTGTGGGCGACTGCCACGCTCAATATGCTTGGTAATATTCTCGAGCACCACAATGGCATCATCCACCACCATGCCAATAGCGATGGAAAGTGACGCCAGCGAAATAATGTTGATGGTATTTCCCGTGAGATACAGATAAATAAACGAACCTATCAGTGAGATTGGAATGGTTACCATAATAATAATGGTTGCACGCCATCGCCCCAGGAAGAAAAGGACAACAAAACCCACAATGATGAGTGCAATAATTATGGTCTCCAACAAACTGTTGATAGAAGTTTTTATATTCTCCGACGAATCCATCACGGTGACTATTTCAATGTCGGGCGGCAGTGTCTTCATCAGTTCCGGAAGTTGTTTTCGAATTGGCTCCTGTTTGTTTTTGTATCATGATGGTGGCACCGCGCTCTCCATTGGTATAACTTTCCATTATGCGAGACTGCACCGTGTCGTTCACGGTGGCCACATCTTTCAGATAAATGGCTTGTCCTAAACTGCTGCCAACCACTATGTTATTGAGCTCGCGACTTTCTTCAATTTCACCTTCGAGACGCAACATATAGGTTTGTGAACCAATATCTAAATCTCCGGCAGGAACATTCAGGTTCTCAGCGGCAATAACCCGCGCTATTTGTTCCAGGGAAATGTTATACGCTTCCAATTTTGCAGGTATCACATTCACTTGAACTTCACGCTGCGGTGCACCTGAAAGTGCAACAGTTCCCACACCCTACGGTTGAGCGGGGCGACTATCTGTTCATCAAGAATTTTATACAACGCGTCCGAACTTTCCCGGGCAGTGGCCGAAAGAATCATTACAGGTGCCATATCGGAACTGAACTTAATAATCATCGGATCATTGGTGCCATCGGGAAGCGCTCCCGAAACTAAATCTACCTTGTCGCGTACATCGTTCATGATGGCATTCATATCAGACCCCCATTCAAACTCGAGCATAATTACCGAGACATTATCTTTCGATACCGATGAAATTTCTTCGAGATTCTCTGTAGAGTTAAGTACATTTTCCAACGGCCTTGTGACATTCGATTCAATGTCATCAGGGCCGGCACCGGGATAAGAAGTCATCACCGACACCATATTTAGTTCTATTTCGGGAAACAAATCGACAGGAAGCTGTTGATAAAACATAAGTCCGATAAGAACAAGACCGATAGATACCAACGATGTTCCCACAGGATTTTTTACCGCGGTTTCATATATTTTCATTTGTTACTATTTTTTCTATTGTTAAAATTGATTGCCGCTAAATTAAAATTAAAATTAAAATTCGGAAATGTAAATTTTAAAATTCATGGTTTAAGCTGTTAATCAACCACCTGCACTTCGGCTCCGTCAATTAAACCGGTATGTCCCTGCACGATAACCCTGTCGCCTGCACTTAAACCGGAAATAATCTCGTATTTATCCTCGATTCGGCTTCCCAGTTGAATAAGCGTGTAGATGGCGATACCGTCTTTTTCTACAAAAACGTATCTATCATTGGAGCCGGTTTGTTTTAATACTGCCATGTCGGGTACGAGTGGACGATCGTAACTCCCGAAATTTATGGTCACACGTGAAAACATTCCCGGGCGAAGACGCAGATCGTTGTTATTTACTTCTATTTCAACCGGGAAAGTATGTGAACCCGGATTTATCGTGGGATGAATCAATGACACTTTACCTTCGAAAACTTCGTTGGCAAGCGCATCAACCTGAACATGGACGGGCATTCCTTTAACCACCTGGTTGTAAAACGATTCGGAAACATGTACGATTACTTTCACCGGATTGATATTCTCAATGGTAAGAATAGGCATCGCTGCTGTTACGTCTCCCGGATCATAATTTCGTGCGGTTACCACTCCGCTTATCGGGCTTGTCAAACGGGTATTTTCATCCAGCGTATTAAGAGCAGATTGTGCCACGTCGAGCTGCGCTTTCAACTGGTCGAGTTGTTGTTTGGAAACGCCACCTACTTCATATAGTTCTCTATATCGCTCGTAATCGCGTTTCAGCGTAGCCAATTGCGTTTCTTGCTGCGAATAATTGGCAGCATCCATCGTAACAAGTGTTTGTCCTTTGCCAACAAGGTTACCTACATCCACATGAATGCTTCGTATGCGTCGTCCGCCTATGGCTGGTGCTATATTATTCACTGTGTTTGCCTCAACCGTTGCGGTAAAAGTCGATAGTTGATCGACAGGGGTCAATCGGACTTCTTCTATCTTTACGTTTTGCTTAACTGTTTCAGATTGTGTTTCATTTTTTGTCGATCCTCCTCCACAAGATGCGAGTAAAAGAAGAGCTGCCAGCAGCGTAAATTTCAGAACATTATTCTGTTTCATAAATCAAGTTATTTATATTTTTTAGTTTGTGGGATTAATATCGTAACCGAGTGTTTTTTCTAAATCGGCTTTGGATGCCAGATAGTCATAGATTGCATTACGGTATTGCAGCTCGGCATTGGTCACTGCGAGTGCAGCCGCGTTTAAATCTACAATAGTTCCCATTCCGGTGTCGTATCGTTTTTGTGTGATCTCGTAACCTTTCTTTGCTTGTTGTACCGACGACTCGGCGGCGACAACCTGTTCGATGCTTTTATTGATAAACTCTACACTGTTTTTCACAGATAGTTGCAGACCGCGTTTCAGGTTATGACGTTGCTCTTGCAGTTGTAATAATTGAATTTCGGACTGTTTAATGTTGTGATACCGTTGTCCTCCGCTAAAAATAGGGATGGCAAGCGTCACACCTACCATTGAATAAGGATCCCAGCGATAGGTATTGAACTTGAAATTATTGTTCTGGCTTATATAGGAATAGTTGAATGATGAGGTAAGCGTAGGTAAACGTTGAAGTTTTTGCATCTCATGTGCATTTCTCGCCTGCATGGCTTGCAGGTCGAATTGTCTCAATTCACTATTTTCAAGCAAGTTATTATCAGAGGGAACAATGGCCTCAAACATCCATACTTCATAATCAGCAAGCGAACCTACGATCTCCACGGGTATCTCCGCATCGATGCCCATCAGCATTTTTAATTGTAGTTCCGCAATTTTCAACATGCTCTCTGACTGCAGAATATTGGGAATAATGCTTTTGAGGCGGACATCGGCGGTAATGACATCGTATTCGGCAACGATACCCTGCTCAAACTTATTTTTTATATTCACCAAATTCAAAGAGTCGGTCGTATATGTCTCCCTGAACAGATTATAGCTGTCTTTTGCCAATAATATACTGTAAAAGGCCTTTTTTACCTGATGTGTCATATCAATCTTCGATGAGCGCGACTGTTCAACGGCTATCTCCAGGTCGACCTTACTCATCTGGATGTTTTTCCATAACGAGGGGACCACGAGCGGTAAACTAACATTCAATGTTCCCGTCCACATGTTTTTTCTGCCTACCTGAATGCCTTCATCAGCGGCATTGGGATCGGGCGTCATCAACTTGCCCAGTACTTCCGCCACCTGTAGTTCTTCGGGAGTAAAATTTCCCGGATCAATGGAACCGGGTCCAAAAAGGCTGCCCATATCCGTATCCAAATACATCGTCTGACGTTTCAAGGTATGCTGGAACTGTCCGATAAGATCAATTTGGGGCAACAGGGCGCCATAGGCGCTTTTTTGAGCATACGTTTTTTTCTCAATCTCCATATCGGCAACTTTTACCGATGGATTTTCACTTAATGCAATATCGATAGCGGTTTTTAAATCAACGATCAAACTATTTGAATTTTGTGCCGTTGTTGTGGATAATCCGAACAATCCACAAGCCATCATTAAAAAGATTCTTAATAGTTTAGCTTTCATAAAAAGTAATTAATTGTTTTCGTATGTTTTGTTTTAATAGTTCGGTAAATTTTTATTTAATGCGCACATAATCAGCAAATTATCCCCTTCATTTTAAAAGGAAGAGTAGACACTGATAATCAATCAGTTATGGGCGATTCTTTAAAAAAATACCGAACTGTTGTTGTTTGTAAGATAATCATCAATAATTTGAATTCCTTTATAGGTAGAAATTCCGCGAATAAAATTCACCATCATCGTAAAAAAAAGCTGCTGAAAGGAAAAAGGCGGTTTCTCAAGATACGCCGCACGAATATACGTGTATGTGGTTTCCTCTACCAGGAAGGCTGCCACGTCCACGTTCAGGTCCCCGCGGATATAACCTTGATCGATTCCCTGCTGCCGGTATTCTTTTATGTGTATTTTATTGTTTTCAACATCTTTCTGAATCAGCTTGTAAATCTGGGGATAATACTTATGAGTCCACTCCGAAAAGTCGGAAGGACAATTTAGTTGATAATATTTTTGCACAATAAATTTTATAAAGCAGGTGAAATTCACCCAAAAAGTTCTTTG
>JALHIE010000123.1 GCA_022840285.1 Porphyromonadaceae bacterium | reverse complement strand
GGGACGCCATGGCGGCGGCTCCCCTGGATTATACCCCGGCAGACCTGAACATCGGCAAGATGGACATGAAAGGCTTTACTGTCCCTGTGCCGGGAAGTGCCAAATAAAAGAATAAATACGTTATAATCATGACGATAGACAGAAGAAAATTCATCAAATCATCACTTGCCGGTGCCGCTGTAGCCGGCCTTGGAAAGTCCCTGAGCGCTTTCGCGGGTGAAACCCCGGCCGGTACTCCTCCCGCCTTTCCGATCAAGGCAGAGCTCAGAATATCGTTTCAGGAAGGGACAGCTCCCGGTGCAAACCTGAACGAAAAGTTCGACTTTATGGAAGAACACGGCGTGGTGGGGTTCGAGCCCCACGGCAGGGGGATGAAAGGCAGGATGCAAGAGTTCAAGGATGCGTTAAAAGGGCGTAACATCAAAGTTAGCGCCGTTTGCGCCGGCTTCGAAGGATTCATTCTTTCTACCGATCCCGCTATCCGCAAGAAATGCCGTGACACGATGGAAGAACTGATCATCCTGGGCGGTGAACTTGGCTCAACGGGAGTGATCATCGTTCCGGCGTTCAATTCGCAGGTGCCGGTGATGCCACATACACAAGAAACGCGCGATTTCCTGTGTGAGCAGTTCAACGAAATGGGCAACACGGCTCAAAAGTATGGCACAACGGTTATCCTGGAGCCTCTGAACCGAAAGGAAGCCTTTTACCTCCGCCAGGTGGCGGATGCTGCATCCATATGCCGCGACATCAACAACCCCGGAGTTACCTGTCTGGGAGACTTCTGGCACATGACGTGGGAAGAAACGTGTGACATGGCGGCTTTCGTTTCAGCGGGAAAATACCTGCAACACGTGCATATGGCCAGCCGTAAGCGCCGCAGCATGCCGGGAGAAGACGGAGAAGCCGACAACTACGTGAACGGTTTCCGCGGATTGAAAATGATCGGTTACGATAAGTACGTCAGCTTTGAATGCGGCTGCCAGGGCGACCGAAAGGTAGTTGTCCCGGCTGCGCTCGACTTGTTGAGAAAACAATGGAAAGAGGCTTAGTTAATTTACCACGTCATCCAAGCATTTGATTAAATCATACAAGAGTTCCAAGCAACTGTTAATTTTCAAATTTAGGGTATTCTTTAAAGCATTATCGGATGAGATTTTCGGGAGTGTCCTTTCAAAAATAGTTGCTTGGACTCTATGCATTCACAAATGAACAGTAAAGGATCTCCTTACTTGATATCTATTAGTAAAACGAATTAATTCGGATGACTTAAATATTTCAACCTAATCTAGCAATCCGCAAAGTTTGGAGTTTTCAGAGATAATACATGGTGTATCTTCATAATTGTCATTTCTTGAATAATAATAGTTTCTTTAAAGCCATTTATTTTTCAACAACACCGCAAAAGTAAATTTTATTTTTCTTTGACTATATCTACAAATTTATATATATTTGGATTATAAATCCTGCGAAAAACTATGCTCGCAAAACGACATAACCGATCACATAACGCTCCGTCATTTCACTGAAAATTATATTCGGGAATTGAAAAACAGATAAACCCAGGATTAACACAATCATCTTGGATGAGAATAACTTCAAAAGAAACAGACTATGAGATTATTATTGACAAACATTATTCTCGCTTTTTTTATTGTAACCTCTTTTGCCCAAAAGACAAAAAGTTACGATGTAGTTGTTTATGGCGGCACATCCGCAGGTATAGCCTCCGCAATTCAATCTTCCAGGATGGGTAAATCGGTCGTACTTATCGAACCGGGTAAAAGACTCGGAGGACTGACTACAGGAGGGCTGGGTCAAACGGATATCGGGAACAAGCACGTAGTGGGCGGAATCTCCAGAGAGTTCTACCAGAATATCAGCAAATACTACCAGGTTCCGGAAAACTGGAAATGGCAGAAAAGGAGTGATTACATGGACGAAGGACAAACAAGAACCGCTAAAGGAGAAGATGCCATGTGGACGTTTGAACCTTCTGCCGCCATGAAAGTATTTCACCAAATGCTCTCCGGCGAGAAGGTCAAAGTCGTGTACGGTGAGAGATTAAACAGGAAAACCGGAGTAACAAAGAAAGAGGGCCGCATTGTCTCTATTGAAATGGAGAATGGCACAAGGTACACCGGAAAAATGTTTATTGACGCAACCTATGAAGGAGATCTGATGGCATCAGCAGGCGTATCCTATAGCGTAGGAAGAGAGTCGAACAGCGAGTACGGAGAAACATTGAACGGGGTCCAGGCAAACAGAATCAACAGGACATTGAAATGGACGCTTTCCAGAAACGCTCACAACCATAATTTTATTGATGGCGTAGATCCTTACGTGAAAAAGGGAGACCCAGGCAGTGGTTTGTTACCGTACATCGTTGAAGGAGGAAAACCCGGAATTGACGGGAACGGGGACAAAGGCATCCAGGCATACTGTTTCCGGATGACGCTAACGGATCATCCGGAAAACAGAATTCCTTTCAAAAAACCGGATAACTATAAGGAGATAAATTATGAACTCCTTTTTAGAAATTACGAAGCGGCCACCGGTCCGATTGAAGAGATGTATTCTTATGGCGACAAACTGGTCCCCTGGATAAATTCGCCTATGCCCAACAGGAAGACGGACACAAACAATCAGAAAGGATTTTCAACCGACTTTATCGGGCAAAACTACGATTATCCCGAAGCAAGCTATGAAGAAAGGGAAAAAATTGTCCAGGCACACCGCGACTATCAGCAGGGATTAATGTGGACATTGGCTTATCATCCCCGGATTCCCAAGAAAGTGAGGGATGCGGTATCAAAATGGGGCACCTGCAAGGATGAATATGAAAAGGGAAGCAACGGCTGGCAGGAACAGCTCTATATCCGGGAGGCCCGCCGCATGAAAAGCGATTACGTCATGACGCAGAAAAACTGCGAACGCATAGATGTCGTTGAAGATCCCGTAGGCATGGGAGCTTACGGGATGGATTCACACCACGTGCAACGATACGTGGATGCCAACGGTTTTGTGCAGAACGAAGGAAACGTGGAAGCGCATGTCCCAAATCCTTATCCGATCAGCTTTCGGTCAATCGTTCCCAAAAAAGATGAATGCAATAACCTGCTGGTACCCGTATGCGTAAGTGCAACACATATTGCGTTTGGATCCATCCGCATGGAACCCGTATTTATGGTGTTGGGCCAATCCGCAGCAACGGCTGCCTGCCAGGCAATTGACCAACAGAAAGCAGTTCAAGACATCGACTATTCGTTGCTGAAAGAAAGATTAATCAAGGACAAACAAGTCTTGGAGATTGATGTAAAGTAATATAATTTTAAATTTTGGGAATTATCCGGAGTTTTTCTAAAGTTCTGGATAATTCCCAACATCAATTTAAATAAATTAAACGTTATGAGTACGGTGTGTTATTTTGTTATTATTTCAAAAGAAATTCAACAGGTTATCAATAAGATTTGTTAATTCTATCCACTCCTTGCGAATCGGTCACCACAGATAAAAAGCCAAAAAAACAAAACAGAATGCGTTTTTTGAGGATTCAATTGCGGAAATTACCCTAGTCATATTTCCACAATGATTTATTTTAATGATTATCCGCAGTTATTCCTAAAGAATTTAGCGGGAAAAAGTTATAAATAAGTTTCAAAAATGCTTGTGCAATTCACTGATATTCATTATATTTACA
>JALHIE010000122.1 GCA_022840285.1 Porphyromonadaceae bacterium | reverse complement strand
GATGGAGTTTGGTGGTTTCAGTCGCGCTCTTTCCCTACAATTAAAATGAGACTAAGCATGTAGAAAGCAAATTAATTCCTCGTTTGGACGAGGGTTCGAATCCCTCCAGGTCCACTGAGAAATTGAGTAAAAACAACTCAGCTATTATTCCAAAAGTAAACTATCGATTAGCGAATTGAAATCTTTCTTGAATTCTTCGTAAAATAAACCGGTGGCCGGCCCGGTAAATCCGGTATGTATTTTACGGACTTTTCCTTTTTTGTCGATAAAAAAAGTCGTGGGATAACTGGAGAGTTTATCAATCTCGGGAAGAACTTTTTGAACCGTGGCATCCCCCAATTGTCCGGCGAAGAGAATTTCATAATCAACATTGTATTTATTTATCAATCGGGAGAGCGTGCTTTTCGCGTAATTCAAATCATCTTTACGCTCAAATGCAAGTCCGATGATTTCCACTCCACGGTTTTTATTTTCCTTGTACCAGGGAGACAAGTATTCCATTTCATCAAGACAGTTTGGGCACCAGCTACCTAAAATAGAAACAATAACCACTTTGTCTTTATAGCGGTTATCATCTACAGAAACCAGTTCTCCATCGAGATTTGGAAGTGAAAAATGTAATGATTCATAGCCAGGCTTCATGTTAGTAAGCGTATAGGGGTCTGCTAAAGACGCTTGGTCATTTCTTACTCCAATCAATTTCGTAATACCGCGTGTTGTGTAAAACTGGCCATCAAAATTATCGTTATCACGAAAAGAAATTTCAATCAAATAAGGACTTAAACCGCCAAAAGCCGAAAGTTGGACGCCAGTATCGGTATAATTTCCTTCCAGAAAACGCAAGTCTCCTGCGTTTGTCAGAACTGAACCGGTTACTGTGTTATTATCGGTCTTGAATACACCAACATTGCGTGTGGTATCGCTTTTCTCGTCAACAAAATGGATATCCCATTTACCATCAATTCTAATTTCAGACGGATTGGAGACAACCGGGAATCTGTCTGTCTGATTAAACTCTGCTCTAAAAGGGACACCCTGATCATTTTCAATGTAATTTTTCAGGAATCTCCCTTCGAGATTCTTTCCATTTAGTTTTGCCCTGATAAAAGCGTCGTATGCCTCAATCGGAATGGTTACTGAATCGTTGGAGAAAGTAACATTGGAAAGTTCAACTCTTTCATCCCCATTCCTAAGAACTACCGCGACAGAGTCATTCCCCATCGTTTTTACTTCGAAAATAAACGGCGTCCATTTATCCTGCACGGCCAATTCACCTCTCCAGACTCCCTCCTTTAATTTTGGAGTGTCTTGTAATGTGCACGATGCAATCAACGTGCTGATTACAATTGTTATTACTATTAATCTTCGCATAATCTTCAGTTTTACTTAAATATCCACAATTTGGTTTCAATCACATCTCCGCCTTGTGAAGCAATGGCGTCCTGATAACTTTCTTTATTTACAGTTTGTTCCTTTACCGGGTAATACAATCGCGAAGGCACACTCCCATCTCCAAACAACGGATTAAAAGTGTAAGAAACATTTTCACCTTCGACGATTCCGTTGAATACTACGTCATTTCTTTTAACCAGAAAATTCGGATACCCCGTACGGCGATATTCGCTCCAACTTTCCAAAAATTGAGTAAACAGTGCTATATACTTCTGGTTTAATACGTTTTGCTGATTTGCCGCAGGTAATGCATTTACATAATTTTGGATATCTGTCGACGGTATTCCCCATTTTTCCAACGATGCCTGAACCGCTTTTTCATAGTCGGATTGACTCCATTCATTAAATTCTGAAATCAGAAAAGCAACTTCGCTGTATTCCTGCAAAACTTCCCCGTAGTTTGCTGCGTTGTACAACGCGCCCGGCAAACTTATGTTCTGAGCCGAGAATTTACCTGCCTGGGCTTCAGTCATTCCGTAAGGTAGCCCTACAAAATTACCGGCACTGTTTTTTAGTGCATAAACGCTTAATCGCGGATCAGCTACTGGCAGTTGGGAATTTTCCCCTTTCAACAAATTGACAAAAATGTGAGAAATAGCAAAATCTTTCCGATTTGCGGTAACGGTTGCTCTATATAACGGAGCTTCGTTCGGAGCGACAGTGGAGTATTTATAAACGGCGTTATCGTCATTCGAGGTGAACACCCCCTTGTTCAACGCATCGGAAAAATGCGACTGATACAGATCCGGATTTTTAGCCTTTAGCCGGGTAGAGAAACGAAGACGAAGCGAATTCGCAAATTTTGCCCACTTACCATTATTTCCGGCATATATTATATCTGATTTACCAAAAGTTACTTCATTTGAATACTTGAGTAATGTGTCGGCGGCTTGTTTTAATTCGTTCAAGATATCCGGATAAATTTTTTCCTGAGAAGCATATTTGGGCGTAATGTTATCGGGATTTTGTTGCAACGCCTGAAAGTCGGGGTCGTTATTTCCATAAGAATTGTACGGAATATTTCCAAAAACATCGGTTAGGGCATAATACGCATACGATTTCAGGATGCGGCTAATAGCAATTTGATTGGCGTTTCGTCCGGCTCCGCTGGCAGTTACAATATCTTTCGTGGATGGATCGGTGTTCAAATCTATAATCTCCTGTAAATTATTCAGTACTTTATACAACCCACTCCAATATTCGGCCGAATAACCAAAAGGAATATCGTATCTCGATTGGCTTGTATAGGTGTTTTGACTTAATTGCTGAACAAACAGTGCCGAGCCACGCAACGAAACACTTTCGTTACGAAGATTATCCACTAATTTTTTTTCTGCAGTTACAATCAACGATGTTGTTGGCACAAAAGTAGGCCGATTGGGATCGATGTTTAAATCTTCGTTGATACACGACGTTAAAACAATCAAGATTAACCCGGTTATTGTCAAATATATTTTTGTTGCTTTCAAAGGTATCGCATGGAACTCGCTTTTAATCGTGTTCTTGGGTGTAAATAATTTTGATGCTCGTTTCATATCAATAGTTATTTTTTCGTTAGAAATCAGAATCTAAAATTTAAGTTCAAACCGTAAGTGATAGGGGTTGGCAGGTTTCCCTTGTGGTAATTTAAAGTCGTAACCCAACGTTAACTCCCTGAATTTAATAAATGTTGCATCGAAAATATCGAACGTGGTCGGGCCGTTATAATGATTTCGTGCCCAAGCTTGTGCCGATGCTTTTGTGGTGTTTTCTGCCATGTTCGAAACCGTGTAGGTGCCGTCGGCATTGAATGCCACATCAGCTTTGACTCCGTCTATTATCACACCGGTTTCGCGAATGCCGTTTGCTGCAGTTTCAGGCAATATGCCGGAATACATGGCAACTTTATAGGTTTGTGAAAAGAATTTTCCGCCCACGCGCGAATCGATGAGAAAACCCAGATTGAAATTCTTGAACCTGAACTGATTTTGAAAACCCCAGAGATAATTCGGCAAAACACTTCCGAGGGGTTGTAATTGTTGGGTACGCATGTAAAGGCCATCCGAGCCTACAACTTTTCTTCCATCAGGAGCAAACACGAAGTCGTAACCGAATAATTGTCCATAACTTTCACCTTCTTGAGCAGACAGACTAACCAGGGTGGTACTTAAATCCAGCTTTGAAACAGCATCGGAAAGCTTGACAATTTTGTTTTTATTTTTTGAGAAGTTAATGATTGAGCTCCAGCCGAAATTCTTTGTTTGTACAGGATTTGCTGTAAGTGTCACTTCGAAGCCCCGGTTGTTTATTTCACCGGCATTAATCAACTTCGTCGCGTAGCCAAACGCGTCGGAAGTCGGAAGTGAAATAATCTGGTTACGGCTTGTGTTGTTGTAATACGTAATGTCCAGTCCGATCAGATTCCTGAGAAACTGCAGCTGTAATCCTGTTTCAACAGACGACGTAATTTCGGGTTTCAGGTTCAAGTTATTCAACTGGCTCGGTAACGTATAAGCTATATTTCCGTTTATGGCAGGAAGCGATTCGTAAACTTTATACAGTTGATAAGGATCAGTATCGTTACCTACCTGTGCCCAACCCAGTCGAAGTTTTGCAAACGAAAGCCAATTGCTGTTTTTCAATCCCGATAGCTCACTCAAAATAACGGAAGAGGTCAGGGAAGGATATAAATAGGAGTTGTTTTCCTTAGGCAAGGTGGATGACCAATCGTTTCGCAATGTTCCTTCCACATAAACTGTGCTTCGCCACCCATACGAAGCGCTGCCGTAAACTGAAGCGAGTGCTTTGTCGTAAAAACCGGTTATAGGATTAATGATGGTTGAAGTAGCGTTGGTTAAGCTGTAGAAATTCGGCACGATCAATCCACCCGAAGTCACCATGTCGCTTATTCTTCTCTTTCTCTGCAAGTAATTTGTTCCGATATTGGAAACAAGCGAATGGTCACCCCAGTTTTTTGTGATTGTAGCCAATAATTCATAATTAAACTCGTTGTAATTTTGACTGTACTCGGAATAGGATGATTGCGAACGAGAATAAACGGCGATACGGTCTTGTGAGTTGTATTGATATACGTCGCCATTAATTCGTCCGGTAACAGATAACCAGTCCAAGGGCGTAATTTCTATCCCTACATTACCGTACAACCTGTCACGATCTTCTTCCAGGTAACTTTCATATGCCGACCAGTATGGATTATCGATATATTTTGTCCGTTCATCTTCAACGGTATTTCCGTACCCGGTTCGGTTCCATGCCCGAGGTGTGCCGTCGGGACGCTTATATTCCTGTAACTTCTTATAATCAATCTGTACCATTCCCCACTGGTATGCTTCAAGTATGATGTTTCGGTTGGAAGCTCCCGTCCACGGACGCCCCAGCGACTTGTTTTTCAAATAATTAAAAGTACCAAAGAACGACACATACTTTCCATTGGTTGAACCCGAAATATTTACCGAGTTTCTGTCTAAAGATGAATTGGGAACCGTTCCGGTTACATTCCTGTTTGTCAACGACAAACGAATGGAGTGCTTGTCGGAAGACTGCGACAGTGAAATGTTGTTGGTATTGGAAACGCCGGTTTTAAAGAAATACGTCACATCGTGCTTTGGATAAACCCAAGGTTCAGGTTTTAAATAATCGCTTGGATATTCCGGATCAAGATTATACCAATGCAATACAGGCGTACCGTCTAATTTGGGTCCCCAGCTTTCGTCTGAAGCATAATCCACAATTTTGTATTCCCGCCCGTCAATCGTTGCTGTAGAAAAAGTCGTGTTGTAACCTCCTCCGTAAAGCTTCTGGCGCTCGGGCAAACGCGCGATGTTCTCGAATTCTATTCCGGTGTTCAGTTCAACAGTTATCTTCCCTTGTTCGGTTGTTCCTCTTTTGGTAGTAATGAGTATTACTCCGTTAGCAGCTCTGGAACCGTACAAGGCCGCAGCGGAAGGCCCTTTCAGTACGCTTACTTCGGCAACATCGTCGGGATTGATATCCTGAATGGTACTTCCCACATCTTTTCCCGCGCTTCCGTTAATGGTTAGCGAAGTGTTCAAATCAGTATTGTCGAGCGGTACGCCATCAATAACATAAAGTGGCTGGTTGTTACCGGTAATTGAGTTGATACCACGCAATGTAACACGCGACGATCCACCCATGTTGCCTCCGCTTGAAATTACCTGAAGACCGGATACAACACCTGTCAACGCACTTAGCGTATTGGTCGGGCGTGTTTTGAATACATCGCCTGATACACCCTGCACCGCATATCCCAAAGCTTTCTTATCTCTTTTGATTCCCAGCGCAGTAACTACCAGCTCGTCCAATAATTCGCTGTCTTCTGACATGACAACATCAATAACTGTACGGCCGTTGACTTGAACCGATCGTGTTCTCATTCCAACATAACTAAACTCTAACGTTCCGTTTGTAGGAGCATTGTTCAATACGTAATTTCCATCAACACCGGTTACCGTGCCTGAACCTGTCGCGCTTTCCACGCGGACAGTAGCCCCGATAACGGGATCTCCGGATGTTGCGTACGTTACAGTACCCCTTACCGTGATATTCTGAGCAGAAATAGATAAGACAAAAATACCCAACAACAACGTAAGGGTATTCTTGATTGTAAGAATTTGATTGCTTTTCATTTTTTTTGTTTTAAGTGATTTTAAAATGTTGAATTTGATACAAAGTTTTCTTTTAGTTTACATTTCAATTATTATGATTTTATCATCCATATATCTTTAATTTTAATTTATTTATGTTTAGTAACTTAAATGATAAATACTTCTCTAATGGATATTTACCAATAAGTTATGCCTGATTAGGGCACGACAAAGTTTGAGAATAAAATAAGGGGTGGGGTAGAATTGTCAGAGACACATTCGGAAGAATACAGATAACCTACAACAACAGCACGAAGTTTCGTGCAACTTGAACGTTTTTTTATTGTTGACTTGATGGATATTCACGATCATCTGTTTTTTTGACAGTACAAAGGTAAAACATTTTTTTTATTTACAAAATATCATTGATACAATGTTTTTGGTGTCAATTGTGTATTTTTTCTTTAGGGAAATTTTTTTAACTTATGAGTCTAAAAAAAATATTGTTGTTTGTTGAAGTATTTCACACGAAGAAAACGATTGCGAAACTGCGCAGATAATTCTGTGGTATTAGGCGTGGATGCCCCTTGTCATTACAGGTATAAGATTATGTATATCAATATCTGACCGAAGTCGTGATGGATGTGCCAAAGTCGAGCATTGGATATATTTGATTCCGAAAGAGTACAACTTGGAGGACAGGGCAACCAG
>JALHIE010000121.1:1776-5844 GCA_022840285.1 Porphyromonadaceae bacterium | reverse complement strand
TATTGCAAGGTCCCCGGTGGCTGTTAGTATAATGTCCAGGGCAGTATGACACTGACAAAAGCCAGGAGATATGTCGAGATTGGTTGCTATGTCCCACATTTTAGTATACTCCAAAAAAATTATTTCTTGTTTAATTTATTTTTTTCACTGTTCGGTACATTAAGTATATTGTTGCTAGTAGTAATATTTCTTTTAGTTTCATGTGATTAGTCACCTATTTAGATTCTAATTTTGATAATTGCAATTTTACGGTATCAAGTTCTTCTGTAAGTTCTTGAATAGCTTTTACTAGAATTGATACCATGTTTCCTATGTTTCTGCCTTCTATTTCTTGGCCTTCTATTTCTTGACCAGTTTTAGGATCTTTAAAAATTGCCTGGGCAAACTTCGGTAAGGTTTTGTGGTTTATTTTGCCCTGATCGTCATTGGTCACATATTTTAGGTCTGTCAGTGCGTTACCTTCGTATGCTGGAGTATGATCCGTAAATGTGGCTGCGGAACAATCACCAGCAATCCATACATTTCCATTTGTGTTAAATTCTATAACTCTTGTGAAATCTGTAATGTCTTTTTCTGCTGAACTACCTGCCCAATCAATTCCATATAAAGCACATGTGGACTGAAATGATCCCCTGAAAATGAATCCATGTCCAGGATTATATACAGGAGTGAACTTATTTGTGGATGATGAACTAGTTGATAAACATGAATTAAATCCTATGTAATTATTTGCACCGTAATATGCTCCCATTAACCGCATATATGTCCCAATGTGGATGTATCTATTAACTTCATTTACAGGCGGTGCTGATATTTCAATTGGTCCTCCTGTACATTCTAATGATCCGGAACATGTAAGATCGGCGTCAACATTCACGCAACCTTTTGAAACATCAGAAGTTCCGCATAGTGTTAGTTCTTCGTCAACTCCGGTGCCGCCACATAGGGTCTGTCCTCCGCTAGTACCGCCCAATGACGCAAATGTACCTGTACAACTACAAGATCCGTGGGTACATGTGCCATCTATTTGCATATCTCCGGTTACATGGGTTAGGGGTGTTGTACACGTAACTTCGGAAGAAGCTTTGAGTTCGACGTTTATGGTACCGTCTACAGTAACTTTATTAGACGTTCCATCGACTGTTATCGAGGAATCCCCATCTAAACTATTTATTTCAATAACGCCGTCTTTATAACATCGAATAAATGATGTTGTAGGAAAGTTCATGAATTCGTAGGCCCAGTCAACTTGGGAGTCTTCGGGTCTTATTCCGGCAAACCTGACGCCAGTAGATTCGCTTGCTATTTGAACTTCTTCGTGGTTCGTGTGAAGGTCAAAACTACCTACGCCGTTATTGCCGTAACGATTACCTTGAACATTGAAATGGAATCTTTTATCGGTTTCGGTAAGGGCATTTCCTAAACGTATATGGCCAATATTTTCACTATATTCGGAAGAGGAACCACCTGATTCATTGGTGTTGTCAGATTCTATTCGGAAGTAAGAACCACATCTTGCATGTAGTTCCATGCGGCTATTATATGCTTCTTCGCTTTCGGTTTGGGTGGAATAAATTTTATGCCATTGTTCACCAGAACGAGGTACGGAATCGATATTAGAACACGCAGCACAAGTAGGATCGGCGTCGCCCTTTTGACAGTCCCATACAGTCATTTCGTCGCGACCAATTCCAGTACTTCCAGTTACAGGACCGTGAAATCGTTTGAAACAAATGGGTTTTTTGCCTTGGGGGTGATTAAAATAATCATAGTTCTTGTCTTTTTCTGGACGAAGCCACTGACACCATTTATTAACGTGGTCGTATTTTGCGTCTTCGGAGGTTGGTGCCCTCATTACTGGGGGTTGTTGAATGGTAGCAACTGGACCAAGGACCAACGGTTTTTCATTGTACATGAAAAGAACGGCAACCAGATCACCGACTCTAGGTATATAAGGTTCACCGAAACAGTTTCCGACAAACGTTTGAAGGATTAATGCATTAACGTGTTGGATGGCATTCGGGTCCTGACTTTCGTTGTTTACTAGTTTTGTGCTTCTGATTTTCAGTGATACAGTATTATAGTATTCCGGATGGTCAGGACTGTGACATTTGACGCCGTCTGTACCATCTTTGTCGACTTCCAAAATGGTGCAGTAGTCGACATAACTTTTTCTTGCTATTAAACGTTCCGCGGAATTAGTGAATGCGGCAAGAGGAGAGCCTACCATTTTGATGCCTCATACAAACTGCCAAAATATCGTAGTTTTTTTGCAAGACGCCGCAACACCAATAAGTCAAATGGAACCAATTTCTTAGTTCCTGTTTGGTCAAATTTTACTGAATATAAACGTTCTTCAGATTCGTTGTATTCTACAGAAGAATCAAATATACGAAGTATTTCTTGTATGAACGTTTCTTTTGTTATGCCAGTGTCATCGTCATTTATTGTTATGACAGGTTTTTCGGAAATTTCTGGTTTTTTGCCCCAAGTTCTTTCATATGCATTGTCTAGCCATTCCATGGTACGGTCATCTATTTCCGACGAATCTGCTAGTGGTGTATAGGTTTTATGAAGATCTGTAGATATTGCATAATTTTTATTTTTGTCGATACGGTATATTGATATGCCATCTAAGATGCTTCCTTTTGCAACGTATCTATATTCTGACATGTTTTAACTTACCTTATAAATGTTTTTATTCTGCTCGGAATTCAGAACCCCATTGATATACTGCTTTATCTAGAAGATCATTTTCGATTTCATAGAACATATTTTTGACAGCTTCTGGTGCTTGATCTAAAGGATGTTTTGTTTGGGGTGTGGATGCATCTGCGAAAAATACATCGCCGTTTTTGTCAACCATAAAAGTTACGTATTTTGTGGTGGAAAGAAGGCCAAGTGGACCATATATTACAGAATCAATAAGATATTCTTGCCATTGTTTTGGAACTTCTTTATTGACGGTTACAAAGTCTGGTTCGTCAGCGGAAGCCCCTTCTGGATCCGCGCCTCGTTCTAGTAGTCTACATTCAAGTTCTGTTATAACACCATTGGATGAATATTCAACTCGTTTTTTGTTGACACCCGCTATAACGCGAATAGTACCTTGACCAGTCTTTACATCAGGTACATTAAATACAACACGTGATCGCACCCTTGGAATCATGCTACAAACAGTAACTTTTATTCCGCGATCTATAAAAGTTTCATACCAATCTATTAATGCCTCAGCACGTTTTTGGGCATCTTCTTTGGTGTAAATGTTTGGATCATATACGATGGGTGCAACTATTCTGCCGTATTTTTCTATACCTTCTGCATCGTCGTCCCAGCCGTATATTTTTTCTTTTTCTGTATCAGGAATGTTAGATTGGACGTATTCATTAGTGATGTTTTCTGGAATAACTGTAACTTCGTTAGCGTATCCGACTAGTGATGTTGCATCACCGGGTTCTAATACAAAAGGTTCCAATTCCACAACTTCATAATAGGTTTGTTCGTCGGCCAAAACAACTAGTGGTAATAAATTTTCGTCGGTAGCAAAATAAAAATCTTCTGAAGCACCGGTTGAAATTGCTCGCAAGGCTTCATTAAAGGATAGTTTGGATGGTGTGAATTGCGATTTGTTTATGTTTGGGCCAGATGTCCTATCTGAGATAAAGAATTTTTCACCTGTCTGTGTTTCTAGACCTTCTTGCCAGTCGGCGACCTTTTCACTGAAAAAAGTATCGGCAGACCACGATCTATCCAATGTCGATCCTGCCCCAAACCCAGACTCACAAATACAATCTATAGTGGCTGTTTCGTTGGTGTATGATGCATCATTTACGACACCAACAAATAAAATATATGGAGTTTCGTATCTAGATAATAATGGACCATCTGCCACATTTCTGTTTATTACAACTTGTGATTGAATTCTTGTGTGACCAGGAATAAATTCACTATTTACGATTGCTTGACCATAAACTAGGTCGTGATTATTTAGTACAACTTGGCAAGTAGATGGTTCCACGGCCTCGGATTGGCTTGATACGTGTTGGGTATTAATAGAAATGACGTCGT
>JALHIE010000121.1:0-1770 GCA_022840285.1 Porphyromonadaceae bacterium | reverse complement strand
TTTCGAATTGGCATTAATTATCAACCCTCAGTCATTTACTTCAACAAGTTTTATTGTGCATAACCAACGAGAGTCCACGTATCCGGCTTCCGCATTAGCGGAAAATGATTGTATGTACATCCACATGGATTGAAAATACGTTCTGATGTATACTGGTTCGTTTTGATTTACTATAAATATAATTTCGCTCATTTTGTTTTGTTCGAGAATAGTAAAGTCGATATCGAGGTTCCATAAAGTTTTTCTGGAAGTTTGCATTGTTTTCCAAGCGGGACTTGGAATTTTATGGATAGCGACATCGTATGTTTTTGACCAGGAAATTCTTGTAGGATTTGGCTGGCCAAGTCCACTATCTTCGTTGTATTCGTTGGGATAAGGACCAGACGGTATATTCATTTCGAAACTGCCAATTTTTACTTGGAATGCTGATGTTGAACGATTTGATGTGTCTACCATAATTTTCCTACCTAAATTTTAATAACCGTTGAGTTGTCGTAAGCGTTTTGCAATGATGTCAGAAACCATATGTTCGAAAGATATGCGATCCATAACAATCATGTTATTGGATGCAGACGATGTCGGGGAAGTATAATTTATTCTAACGTTTATGTCGCCATAGGTGTTTGAAGAAGATCCGCCATATGCTATACTTTCGAGAATGTTTTGCAATCTAGAAGAATTAGCGACATCTGCCGGGATAATGGGCTCTCCAGAATGTACTAAAGCAAATCCTGTTTTTTGTACAAAACCTCCATCAGCGAAACCGATCATGTTTAAAGCGCGGTCAGTCCAACTTTGTTCTTTACTGGTTTCGGGTGCAATACTTGCAAGATCTATTTGTGGACTGGTATTTTCGGACCCTTCAGATGAAATAAGTCCTTCACTAATACCCGTTTGTTCAGAAGCTTCATAATCTATGTTGCCTTCGTGCCGTTTCACTTCCTTTTCATGAGGTGATAGATTGCCGGTCGGTGTGTTGCTTGTTGATGGTGTGTTGCTTGTTGATGGTGTGTTGCTTGTTGATGGTGTTCCTGATTCTAAAGATTCTAAATATTGGGGATAAGCGGCCTCGACCAATCGCTTGTACTCGTATTCATCAGTATACGGATGCGGTTGTGATATGCCTGTTTGCGCCTCGGTGTATGCGGCTTGCATCACTTCGTCGCTGAACTTGGCAAAGCTGCGGTAGTTATCGCTCCCCTTTCTGGCGGTTTGCACATAATTCTTGAATCCTTCAAAAGTTGGCTCAAAAGTTGGTGTAACTTGTCCACTACTTCCACCTGGTAGCATACTTTTTATGCCATCTGGTAGCATACTTTTTATGCCATCTGGTAGCATACTTTTTATGCTAGTGATAATGTCATCGAATTTTGTGGTTATTGTTGTGGTGATTCCTTTTGTGGTGATGGTTGTTATTATTTCGTTGAACTTTGTGGAAATATCAGAAGTGATTTCGCCAAACTTTGTAGAAACACTTGTTGTAATTTCGTTGTATTTTGTAGAAATATCAGAAGTGATTTCACCGAATTTGGTACTTAGTTCAGTATTTATGTCACCAAAGAATTTTGTTATTTCCGAAAATTTAGTTGTTACTTTTTCGATTTGTTTAGAAACCCATTCGGAAACTGACTTATATATGTCCGCTGGCAATCGTATAATAGCGTTGTAAATGTTTGTAAGTGGATTTCCGCCAGAAAAGAAATTCTTAAACCATGACAGTACATTTACAATAAATTCTAAGTGATTCTGCATTAAGGAAAGCGGTGTCAC
>JALHIE010000020.1 GCA_022840285.1 Porphyromonadaceae bacterium | reverse complement strand
ATGGATGTCCTTTCCGATTTAAACAGACAGGGCATCACCACCATCATTGTCACTCATGAACAGTCAGTCGCCGATGTCACCAATCGGATTATCCGGCTAAAAGACGGGGAAATTGAATCGGAAATTCGTAAAGACGGCGCGCACCGTTTTTACACTCTCAACTCGTAACAAATATGAACGACCACCTTCAGGAAATACTTCAGACCCTGCGTAAAAATAAGCTACGTACGGCGCTCACCGGACTTTCGGTTTCTTGGGGAATCTTCATCCTCATTGTTTTGTTGGGTGCAGGGAACGGATTGAAAAACGGGGTCATGGAAAACTTCAGCGACAGGGCTGTAAACCGCATAACACTCTGGTCAGGGACAACATCCATGGCACACAACGGGCTTAAATCGGGGCGAAACCTGCAGTTTGCAAACAAAGAAGTAGACCTTATCAGGACCGATGTAAACGAAAGCCGTCTTATTGCGGCACGTGTAGACAGGACACAAACCATCTCTTTTGGTCCGGAATATGGCTCATACAACGTACGCGGCGTAATGCCCGATTACCGGGAAATAGAAAGGCTGGTGATTAAACCCGGCGATGGGCGTTTTATCAACGGCCTGGATGTAAAAGAGACCAACAAAATAATTATCCTGGACAATAAAATTGCCGAAACGCTCTTCAAAGGAGAAAAGGCGTTGGGAAACTACGTGAAGGTAGGGGAACTGATGTTTAAAGTTGTCGGCATAAACACCAAAAAAGAACGTTGGGGAACGCCAACCGCCTACATTCCGTTCTCAACGGCACAAGCTATTTTTAATCCGGACAAGAAGTTCAATCAGATTACGTTCACCGTGGACGGACTGGAAACGAAAGAAGAAAATGACCGTTTCGATAAATCCCTACGTAGCTTGCTGGGAAGAAGCCTTAATTTCAATCCGGAGGACAGGCAGGCTCTGTGGGTAAACAACTCACAGGCCGAATATATTGAAACGCAAAAGATTTTTGGAGGAATCACTTTGTTTGTCAGCATCATCGGGATCCTCACCCTAATTGCAGGCATTGTCGGAGTAAGCAATATCATGCTGGTCTCCGTCAAAGAGCGGACCAGGGAGATCGGAATCCGGAAAGCTATAGGCGCATCACCGTTGTCTATACTGAAAACCATCATTCTGGAATCGCTGATCATTACGGCTATTTTCGGATATATCGGGATGATTTTAGGGGTCGGGTTAACCGAACTGATAAACTTCGTAATGGAACAGTCCGCCAACGGACAACCCGTTACCGACGAAGTCCAGATGTCGGTTTTTAAAAACCCCACAGTCAACATGGGATACGCCATTTTTGCTACCGTTGTCCTTATTATCGCGGGCATCGTTGCCGGATACCTGCCTGCCCGAAAAGCGGTCAGAATAAAACCGATTGAAGCCATGCGCCAGGAATGATTGCTGAAACTCGTCAAAGAAAAAAAATGAACAACAAATTCCAAAAAGATAACGGTGTTCGTATAACCAAAACTTCCCTATGGAGGCGATTGGGCGGGGCTTTATTCGACCTCGACCGCTGGTACGAGATATGGGTAACCATTACCCACAACAAATCGCGCAGTTTTCTCACGGCATTCGGGGTATTCTGGGGGATGTTTATGCTGGTATCCAGGTAGAAGGGTTTGCAGGCAACTCCTGCTTTTTCTGGACACAAAACACATCGGAAGCGTACAAGGGGTTCCGCAAGGGACGCCGATGGGACATGTTAAACAGCGATGTGGAGATCATCCGCAGCAAAGTACCTGAATTGCAGCACCTCTCGCCCATGCTCTTTGGCGGTTCCAACGACAAGAATGTGGTTCGTGGGGAAAAAGGCGGATCGTACCAGGTAAAAGGTTGTTATCCTGAATACGACCTGATTGAAAAAAGCAAAATAATCAGCGGAAGATTTATCAACGATATAGATATTGCCGAAAACCGCAAGGTCTGCATTATCGGTGAACGCATTTACGAAGTGTTGTTTCAAACCGGAGAAGACGCTATCGGAAAGCTGGTAAAGGTGAACGGCATCTATTTTCAGGTGATCGGCGTGGCACAAAAAATGTCGAACGCCAGCATCGGCGGCTCAACCGACGAATCGGTCATCCTGCCTTTCAGCACCATGCAAAAGGCATTTAATCAGGGAAACGTCATCCATTTTCTAGGAGCAACCTCCCGGCCGGGAGTAAAAGTAAAAGTGGTGGAGGATAAAATCAAAGAAACGCTCAGAAGTGTCCACCAAATCAGCCCCGACGACAAGGAAGCCATCGGTTCGGTAAACATAGAGGATCAGTTTACGATGTTCAATAACCTGTTTATCGGGATCCATGCGCTTATCTGGATTGTGGGACTGGGGAGAACGGACAAAAGAGATCGGCATTCGTCGGGCATTGGGTGCAACGCCGTCAAACATTATCGGGCAAGTGCTGACGGAAAGTATAGTACTTACCGTCCTGGCCGGGATCGGAGGAATCGTGCTGGGGGTCGGACTGTTGTCCGCAATTGGGGTTGCACTAAGTCAGGGCGATCAGTTTTTCAAAGATCCTCAGATCGGATTCGGCATGGCAGTAGGCTCGCTAACGATATTGCTGGTCATCGGCACTTTTGCAGGATTTATCCCTGCCCAGCGCGCGATGATGATCAGACCCATTGAAGCCATCCGGGAAGAATAAACGTATTAAGTCAAACTTTAAACATCAAACTTTAAATATCAAACGATAACTCAAATGAAAAAAGTACTTAAAATCGCCGGTTTAGTTCTCCTGGGACTATTGGTAATCTGGACGTTTGTATTTTTATATCAAAAATCGCGCCCAAAAATAAAAACGTACCGGATTGAAACCGTTACGAGAAACAATATCGAGAAACGAACGGTAGCAACCGGAAAGGTACAGCCGCGAAATGAGATTCTCATTAAACCGCAAATGTCTGGTATTATCTCGGAGATTTACAAAGAGGCGGGCGAGAAAGTGGTTGCCGGCGATGTTATCGCCAAAATACAGGTGATTCCTGACATGGTCAACCTGAGCGGTGCTGAATCGCGCGTTGAAAGAGCTCAACTGTCCGCCGATCAAAGCCGGAGCAACTACGAGCGTGACCGGAAACTGTACGAAAATCAAGTAATTTCGAAAGAAGAATTTGAAAAGGTACAACTTCAGTACAGAAACGATCAGGAAGAACTTCGGGCAGCCACCGACAACCTGAGCCTGGTACGTACGGGAATTACCAAAAGCTCGGCCAAGTACAGCAACACCCTCGTTCGTGCCACCGTGAGCGGAACAATCCTTGATGTTCCTGTGAAAGTAGGAAACTCGGTTATACAGTCCAACAACTTCAACGACGGCACTACCATCGCATCCGTTGCCAACCTGAGCGATATGCTTTTCGTAGGAAAGATTGACGAAACCGAGGTGGGGAAACTGTCCGTGGATATGCCTATGGAAATCACCATCGGAGCCATTCAGGACAAGAAAATTCCGGCAAAACTGGAATATGTTTCTCCCAAAGGCGTGGAAGAGAGCGGAGCCATCCTTTTTGAAATGAAAGCCGCCATGGAGATGCCGGCGGATGTCTTTATCCGTGCCGGATACAGCGCCAACGCCGATATCATCCTCGACCGTCGCGACAGTGTGCTTTCCATTTCCGAGAGCTGTGTCGAGTTCAGCAATGATTCGGCGTTTGTGTATACCGTAAAAAGCGAGAAGCCACAGGAATTTGACCGCAAGTACGTAAAAGCGGGCCTTTCTGATGGGATCAATATTGAAATCCTTGAAGGGTTGAAAATGAATGATAAGGTACGTGGCAATGAGATCATTGAAACGAAGAAATAAGAAGTATGAGGACATTTACCATTATCGCTATTTTTTGTTGTTTGTCAACGATGGCCCAAGCGCAGCAATATACGCTTGAAGAGTGCATCAATATTGCCTTGCAAAACAACAGAAACATCAAGCAGCAAGAGCTGAGCAAGGCACAGCGCCAAATCGCATACTCACAAGCAAGAAACGATCTGTTACCCAGTGTAAACGCATCCGCAGGACAAAACTTTGTTTTTGGCCGATCTATAGGACTTGACAATACCTATCAAAACACCAACTCATCTCAGAGCTCGTTTGGAGTGGGCGCGGACATTACGTTGTTTGACGGATTGCGGATGAAACACAATATCGATGCTAAACGCGCCGATTTAAGTGCTGCCGAAGCCGATCTGGAGAAGTTTAAAGACGAAATAGAAATGAGCGTGGCGACCGCTTTTCTACAGGTGCTGCTGCAAAAGGAGCTGTTGCAGATTGCCAGCGAACAAATTCAATTGACTGACTCCAATATGAATCGCCGGAAGGAACTGATCAAGAGTGGCAAGATGGCTCATGGCGAGATTTATGAACTGGAAGCCCAGCGTGCCCGAGAAGAACAGAACAGGGTCCAGGCAGAAAGCAACCTCAAGCTGGCGTTGCTTGATCTGGCCCAGATTATGGAGCTGGAGGATTTTTCAGATTTTAATGTCTCGGCACCATCGGTGGAGTCAATTCTCAGTGAAGGAGTACTACTCTCAACCTCCGATATTTTCCAAACTGCGTTGCTTACCCGTCCCGAAATCAAAGCAGCTGAATACCGGCTTCAAAGTAGCGAAAAAGAAGTATTGATGGCTAAGTCGCAACTCTACCCCTCCCTCTCTTTCGGCGCTAACTTCGGAACCGGATACTACAACATGAGCGGACGCTCGAACGATCCGTTTCACACTCAAATCCGGAACAACATGAGCAATTCGCTCGGGTTCAGCCTACGAATCCCTATCTTCAATAAATTCCAGACAAAAAACAGTATCCGCACGGCAGAACTTGCCGCAGAAAACAACCGGTTGGAGATAGATAAAGTGAAAATCGATCTCCGCAAACGCATTGAGCAGGCGTACCACAACGCCTTAGGTGCTCAAAGCAAATGGAAAGCAACGCAAAAATCAGAAATATCGGGACAGGAAGCGTTCCGTTTCGCACAAGAGAAATTTGATAATGGACGCGCTAACTCCTACGAACTTTTTCAAGCGAAAAGCAACCTCACACAAACATTATCCGATCAGGCGCAGGCAAAATACGAATATGCTTTTCGCCTAAAGATACTGGAATTGTTAAAAAAATGATTTTTTGTAACCGAAACTGAAAACCGAACGTCTTATATGTAAACATTAATGACTCCCATTATGAAACATCTCGTATTTACAAATCTATTGATTTTCTCCTTTGTGCTCTTTGCGAACAACGCATGTGCTCAAAGCAACCGTATCACGAACAGAAATTACGATGTGACGGCATTTTCCGCCATGGTATCAAACACGGTCGGCAACATAGAATACACTCCGTCTTCCCATTACAGTGTAAGCGCCGAAGGCAACGAAGAGATGGTTAACAACTTGGTGGTAACCATACAAAACAGCCAACTCAACCTATCGATGAAGAAAAACCTAAAAAGGCTATTCGGCAACCGACGATCGGGAAAGCTGATCATCAGGATAAGCTCACCTTCCCTCAATTTTATTGAGTCATCCGGTGTGGGAAACATTGAATTGAAAGGAACCCTGGATACGCCTCATTTTAAAATTGTCTCCACAGGCGTGGGGAACATCGCTGCTCAACATTTTGCCTCCGGTAATATAGACATTACATCTGAGGGGGTAGGAAATATCGAAATAAAAGGATCTGCCACTTCGGTATCTGTCGTATCAAAAGGCGTGGGAAATGTAAAGCTTGAAAACCTGAAAGCCGCTCGTGTGCGAATCGAATCGGATGGTGTGGGAAATGTTTCGTGCCACGCTACAGAATCGGTGGACATCAATACAGACGGAATCGGGAATGTCACTTACTACGGCAACCCACGCACCAAAAACATCAGCAAGGGAGGAATCGGGAAAGTAAGGCCAGGAGATTAACGAACAATATAACACTCTACTTTTAGATTAAACTCTAATCAAAAAAACGGGCGCTTGTTTGAAAGCTCCCGTTTTTATTGGTATGCCACTATCACGATCCGTCACTCCACCATTTTTATATTTCAGAACACCTTGCCGGACAAAATTCAAAAGCAAGTAAAAACAGAATAAATAAAAAAACATTTTCCCGCTAATCTTGTTTTTTATTAAAGAAAAATAACTATCTTTGCTGGCAAGAAAGCAAGTAATTCTACAGTTAACACATATACTTTCTTTACACTAAGGTGATAAACTGTCATGCCAGGTAGAGATAAGAAGATATATTATCCACATATTTTAATAGGAACGTCCGTTCCTTCCGGGAAAAATATAGCCTCTACCCTCCCCCCGTTAACATTTATTAACGTAGAAAACCCTATTGCGAGGGCATCAAAAGATTGGAAAAAGTCGGTAAATTTTTTCCAAGGAGGAAGAAGTATGCCCAAAAGTGTGGAATGGCCCCATTCCATGCAAGATGCTCTCATCCTTTCAAACAACTGTATACCCCTTTATAAAAATAATCTTCATGATTGAAAAAAGAAATTCAAAAGAAGAACTGCTGTCTCGCATCGCGGAGAGAAAAATAGTTGTAGGCGTTGTGGGTTTAGGCTATGTCGGACTACCTCTTGCTGTTGAGAAAGCGAAAGCCGGATTCAGGACCATCGGTTTTGACGTGCAACCGGAAAAGGTGGACATGGTCAATAATGGATACAACTATATAGGAGATGTGGTTGACAGTGAATTAAAACAACTGGTACAGGAAGGTATCCTTTCCGCCACTACGGATTTTTCTTTTGTCGGCGAGGTCGATTTCATCGCTATTTGCGTACCCACGCCGCTCGACGCCCATCAGCAACCCGACATCAGCTATGTGGAGAGTTCAGCCAAGGCCATCGCCGCTTACTTAAAGCCCGGCACTATGGTTGTATTGGAGTCCACCACCTACCCGGGCACTACGGAAGAGCTTCTGAAGCCTGTTCTCGAAGCGGGGTCAGGATTGAAGTGCGGCGAGAATTTCTATCTCGGTTTTTCTCCCGAACGTGTCGATCCCGGTAATCTTATTTATAAAACCAAAAATACACCGAAAGTGGTAGGAGCTTACGGAGATGACGCCCGCGAGGTGATTGCGGCCGTGTACAGTGCCGTACTCGACGATAATGTGCACATCGTTTCGTCTCCCTCCGTGGCCGAGATGACCAAGATTTTAGAAAACACCTACCGCAATATCAACATTGGGCTCATCAACGAACTGGCCATCCTCTGCGATCGCATGGGAATCAATCTTTGGGAGGTCATAGAAGCGGCCAAGACCAAGCCTTTCGGGTTCACCCCTTTTTATCCCGGTCCCGGATTAGGGGGGCATTGTATTCCGTTAGATCCCTACTACCTCAGTTGGAAAGCCCGCGAATACGGCTTCCACACCTCAATGATCGAGGCCTCCATGATGATTAACGATCGCATGCCCGAGTACACCGTCGAACGCTGTGCGAGGATTCTCAATCGTCGCCAAAAAGCGCTCAACGGTTCACGCGTGCTGGTATTAGGCGTGGCCTATAAACAGGATATTGACGATTGCCGCGAGAGCCCCGCCCTCAAGGTCATCGACCAGTTAGAAAAATCGGGGTGTGAAGTCTCTTTTTTTGACCCTTTCATCCCGGCTTATAAACAAAACGGTGCGG
Source organism: Porphyromonadaceae bacterium (assembly GCA_022840285.1). Taxonomy (GTDB): domain Bacteria; phylum Bacteroidota; class Bacteroidia; order Bacteroidales; family Dysgonomonadaceae; genus Petrimonas. The sequence goes on along the minus strand of JALHIE010000020.1, from coordinate 29,120 downwards.
TGCGCCAAGGCGAGCGAGCATTAACATCCGAGCTGCTACGCTCGGTTGACTTGGTGCTGATCACAACGGCTCACACCCCTGTCGACTATGCACTGGTGCAACGCCACGCCTCCGCCATTTTCGATACTAAAAATGTGATGAAAGCAATCAAAGAACGAGACAATATCGAAGTACTGTAAAACATGAAAAAAAGAATATGTGTAATTGGGGGTGGCCGTTGGGGTCAAAATCACATACGCACCCTGGCCTCCCTCGGGCACCTGGGCGCCATTGTTGAGGCTGATGCCGAGAGGTTAACGTTGTTGCTTGAACAATACCCCGGCATAGAAGGATATAGCGGCATTGATGAGGCCATCAGGACGCATTACGACGGATACACGGTAGCACTTCCCGCCGAAATGCATTATCCGGTGGGGGTGAAACTGCTTCAACGCGGTTTGAACGTACTGATGGAGAAACCGATGACCCTCACCTCGGCAGAATCCGCCGAATTGGTCAGGCTGGCCGGGGAGAGTGGCGCCCGCCTCATGGTGGGACACGTTTTGCTGTTTCATCCGGCCTACCGGAAAATAAAAGAGATCATCGATAGCGGCAAGTTGGGAAAACTGTTCTACCTCTACTCCTGCCGCCTAAACCTCGGCACAGTGCGCACGGAAGAAAGCGTTTTCTCTTCTTTTGCCCCGCACGACATATCCATACTTGACTATCTGACGGGCAGCTCAGCCGTCGGAATCAAGGCCAAGGGCAGCAAGTTCCTGCAAGAGGGCGTGTATGACAGCACGCTCACCCTGCTGGAATATCCGCACAACGTGCACGCGCACATATTCGTCTCCTGGCTGCATCCTTACAAGCAGCAACTGTTGGTGGCGGTTGGGAGCAAAGGGATGATTGCGTTCGACGATGCCACGCCAGAGAAGGAGATACATTTCTACAACAAACGGATCGACATGAAAAACGGCATTCCCGTGAAAGTGGAAGCGCCCGATGAAATCATCGCGTATGAAAAGAAACAACCGTTGACCGAGGAACTGGCCTATTTTGTGGAGCACCTCGACTCCACCATCGGCATCAACGACGGACAAGCCGGCTACGAAGTAGTCAAGGTATTGGAAACCGTGCACCAAATTATCGAAAAGCAATGAAAACGACCCCTGATTATTTCGTACACCCCAGCAGTTATGTCGATGAGGGGGCCACGGTAGGGAAAAACACCAAGATATGGCACTTCTCCCATATACAGAAGGGAGCCGTTATCGGGTCCGACTGTTCGCTGGGACAGAACGTGAACATTGCCAACAATGTACGGATAGGCAACGGCGTGCGGATTCAGAACAACGTTTCCGTTTACGAGGGGGTGGAGTTGGAGGATAACGTCTTCTGCGGCCCTTCCTGTGTTTTCACCAATGTGCTCACCCCCCGCGCGCACTATCCCGTCCACGGCGTCTATGCCAAGACACTGATCAAGGCCGGGGCATCGTTAGGCGCCAATTCCACGGTTGTTTGCGGACATACGGTAGGGCGCTGCGCCCTTGTGGCCGCGGGCGCAGTCGTTGTCAGCGACGTGCCCGATCATGCGCTGATGGCCGGTGTCCCCGCCCGCCGGATCGGCTGGGTGTGCGAATGTGGACAACGTTTGCCGGATGACCTGATTTGCGGGAAGTGTGGAAAAACGTATCAAGCGACAGAGAGCGGATTAATTGAAATAGGATAAAATGCAATTCAGAGATTTAGTAAAGCAGTATCAAGTACTGAAGCCCGAGCTGGACAAAGCGATGATAAGCACCGTTGCGTCGGGTGGCTACATCATGGGAAAACCCGTAAAAGAACTTGAAGCCTCGTTAGCGGAATATGTTGGCGTAAAGCATTGCGTCACTTGCGGCAACGGCACTGACGCCCTCACCCTGGCCCTCAAGGCATGGGATGTGGGCAAGGGCGACGCCGTGTTTGTGCCGGATTTCACCTTTTTTGCCTCGGCGGAAGTTATCTCCCTCGAAGGGGCAACGCCCGTTTTTGTGGATGTGGATGCCGGAACCTTTAACATGGACACGGCCGATTTGGAGAGGGCCGTCGAGAAGATCGTCGGGGAGGGCATGCTCACTCCGAAAGCGATTATCACGGTCGATCTGTTTGGGTTGCCTGCCGACTATGCCGCCATCCGGAAGATTGCCGGCAAATACGGTTTGCTTATTCTCGAAGACGGGGCCCAAGGCTTTGGAGGAGCAATCGGCGGCAAGCGCGCGTGCAGCTTCGGCGATATTTCCACCACCTCGTTCTTCCCCGCCAAGCCGTTGGGATGTTACGGCGACGGCGGCGCTGTTTTCACCGACAATGACGAGTGGGCCGCCAAGATGGATTCGCTCCGTGTACACGGCAAAGGCTCGTACAAATACGACAACGTGCGCATCGGCATGAATTCGCGTCTCGACACCCTTCAGGCAGCCATCCTGCAAGTCAAGTTTAAAGCTTTCCGCGAATATGAATTAACCGACATTAACTGGGCGGCCAGCCTCTATACGGCCAACCTTCGGGGAATCGTCCATACTCCCGTTATTCCAGAGAGATACTATTCCAGTTGGGCGCAATACACCATACGGCTCAACAGTAAGGAAGAACGCGACGCGCTTCAACTCCGATTAAAAGGAAACGGCGTTCCCTCCATGGTTTACTATCCCACACCCATGCATAGACAAACGGCATACAAGGGACTAAACCTGCCTGCCAGAAGTTGTCCCGTGGCTGTGAGACTGTGCGATACCGTACTCTCATTACCCCTGCACCCGTATATCTCCGAAGAAGATATCGAGAAAGTATGTCATCTCATACGCACCCAGGGATGAAATCTTTTTCACGCAGGGAGGTTGTTATCGCGCTGTGTGATTTTCTCATCGCCCTGTTCGCGTTTTGGCTTGCCCGCTATTTCGGCGATTTGCCCCGGTGGTACTGGCTGGTGATGTCCGCTTTTCTCTGGGTAATTTTTGGGGTAATCACCCGGAAACTGCAATTCGATTCGTATAAGCGGATACGCTATGCGTTGTCGGGAATATTCCTGCAAGGCGTCCTGTCGGGGTTGTTCCTCTTTTTGCTTTACCGGAGATGCGTGCCCGGCTACGAGTTCGACCACTCCATCCTGCTTGCCACGGGAATCATTGTGCTTCTGGAATGGGGGCTCTACGGTCTTCTCCGCAAGCTGGTCTATCGGAAAATCCCTTATTTTTATGAGGAACCTCCTTTAAACGATGTTACCGAGATAGGGCTTAAGTCGGGAGACGGTTTGCAGAATACCGTTTGGGATAAAGATATTGACTGTTTATTTACCCTTGCCCGTAAAGTGTCAGCGGATGGTGAAGACATCGTTCGCCGGCTAAAAGAGAACAAGAATGCTTTCTCTGAAAATACACTCTTGATTGACACCTCCGATCCGGAAAATATACTCGCCCACAAAATAAGATCACCGCGTCTGGTTGTTCATTTGCGCTCACTGAACAGGATCAGGCATATCAACACGCTTTTTTCCTACACCAACTACTGTCTGCCCGAGGGAGGCTTTATCGCCTGCCATTGCGTGACGGCCGCGTTGCGTCGTGAAAAAGTCTTGCGTCAGAGCCCCCCGGTTATCAACCACCTGCTTTACGCGTTGGATTATTGTTGGCACCGTCTCTCTCCCAAGCTGTCGCTTACCCGGGGGTTTTACTTTTGGACGACGGGCGGCAAACTGCGGGCACTCACCCGTGTGGAGGTATTGGGAAGGCTCTATCGGGCGGGATTCGATGTGCTATACGAAGAAGTAAGCAACGGGCGGTTTTACGCGATCGCCTCCAAGATAAAAGCCCCCATCCGTGACGACAAACCCTCCACCGGGCCGTTGATCCGGCTTCGCCGGCACGGCAAGGGGGGAGAGATTATCGGTGTTTACAAGTTCCGCACCATGCACGCCTACTCCGAGTATCTGCAACCCTACATCTATCGGCAAGAAGGGTTGTCCGCCGGGGGAAAGATTGCCTATGACTATCGGGTGACTCCCGCGGGGCGTTTCCTGCGCAAGACGTGGTTGGACGAGTTGCCCATGCTGCTCAACTGGGTCAAGGGCGACCTGAAGCTGGTGGGTGTGCGCCCGCTCAGCAGCCATTATTTCCATCTTTACGACAAGGAGTTGCAGGGGTTGCGCATAAAGACGAAACCGGGGCTATTGCCACCCTTTTATGCCGATATGCCGAAAACATTGGAGGAGATTCAGGAAAGCGAGCGGAGATACTTAACGGCATATTTAAAAAATCCGCTTAGCACCGATTGGCAATATTTCTGGAAAGCGGTCCGCAACATAGTCCTCAAAGGGAAACGGAGCGGGTAGGAGATAAATTTTATGAATGAAAAAGCAGAGAATCAAATCAACAGTCAAGGAAAGATTAGCCTCTCTCTTCAGCAGTAATGAAGAGAAGCAGCTCTTCTTTAATATGGCTAAACTCACCACAGGTGAGGGTATTGGGCGGCTGATCGGAATTCTTACCACACCCATCATCACACGCATCTACTCTCCTTCAGAGATGGGTGTGATGGCCGTTTTTATTTCTTTAATTGCTATTGTAGCTCCTTTTGGCACATTCAGATATTCTTTGGCAATTCCTTTACCCAAACATGACAACAGTGCTATAAATATAGTGTGTGCTGCCCTTTGCTTCTTATCCCTTACGTCTGTTTTGCTTATTGTAACACTACTGATTGGTGGAAAACAGATATTGATGTTGTTGTCCATGGAAAGTATCATATCTTATATATGGCTTATTCCTATTGCCTTTTTGGGGCATGGAATTTTTGAATTACTTTCGCAATGGGGTGTGAGAAAAAAAGCATTCACGGCGCTCACTAAAACTTCTGTCAAGCAGAAGATAATAGGAGTCATTGCTAAAATTGGATTGGGACTTGTAGGAATAAAGCCCTTAGGACTTATTGTAGGAGATCTCCTAAATGAAATGGGCGGTATCACTTCTTTACTAAGAACCTTCAGAAAAGATATTCTTCTCAATAAGAGGTTTATCTCTCGTTTAAAGATCCGATATGTTTTGAGACGCTATTCTAGTTTTCCCAAGTACAGAATTCCCTCCCAACTATTATTGCTACTTGCGGGTAATATTCCTATATTCTTTTTTGCATGGAAATTTGATAGTGCCGCCACAGGGCAAATTGCGTTAGCCCGAACCATGCTCTCCATACCGGTTACATTCATCGGTTATTCTGTGGGGAAAGTCTTTTTTGCAGAGATCGCGGCAATGGGAAGTCACAGTGGGCAAGCAATATATTTGTTGACGCGCAACGTAATAAAAAACTTGACAAAATTAAGTCTCGTCCCTTTTTCCATTATTATACTTCTGGGACCTTTTATATTTAGGACCTTTTTTGGAGTAGAATGGAATCAAGCAGGAGTTTATGCCCGCATTATGGCATTTTACCTGCTCGTACAGTTTGTTTACAGCCCAATAAGTGATGGAATTTTTAACGTTTTTGAGAGACAATCCTTTGTCTTCCTTCTCGAATTGTCACGTTTTTTCATTATTCTAATGACATTTCTCCTGGCAAATTGGTTAAACTGGGATGCTCTAGATACAGTTTCAGCTTATAGTGCGGGATTGTTTGTTCAATACTCCATTTCATTATTTGTTGTTATTAACATAATTAAAAAATCCAAAAAATGAACATACTTAATCTCTCAACGCTACCCTTGTGGGATATAGATAAAGGGAAAGGACGCGTTTCCACATATCTTCCCATTAAGGGCTTTGTAGATAAAGGACATACCATAACTTATATCACCAATAACTCCGCCCAAAAAGAAGGGGATTTTGAAGGTATCCATACAAAACAAATAACTACTCCATTAGCAGGGAAAAGGCCAATCATTTTGTTACTGATGTATCCGGTTACCGTGCTTTGTTTCCTTATTGCGGGAATAAAACAAGGACGTAAAATCAAGCCCGATGTGGTTTACTCGCATACCACCTACACAGCCCTGCCTGCTTTGATAATTGCTAAACTATTTGGAGCAAAATATGTATTAAGGCTTTATGGTAATTCTTATAAAAAAAATAGACTTAAGCCGGGTAATTTTTTCACAATACTTTCATTTTGGCTGAAAGCGGATTTATATATTCTCACCGATGATGGTACATCTGCTGATAGAATTGCCCTTTCTTTTGGTGTGGCAAAAGAAAAAATCCACTTCTTAAAAAATGGAATTAATAAAAAGTGGAGTAACTATTTCCCCGATGATGAATTAAAGAAGTGTTTTGCACCCAATGGAGAAGCCGTACTATTATCCGTTTCGAGATTGGCAGATTCGAAACAGGTAGATTGGATAATAAAGGCGATGCCCGATATCTTACAGCTAAACAGCAAAGTAAAACTGGTTATTGTTGGTGATGGACCGGATAAAAAAAAATTACATGATTTAACAAAAGAGTTAAATATGGAACATGCCGTAATATTTGTTGGGGCAGTCGAACAAAAAAGAATATACTCTTATATGAATATTGGTGATATTTTTATTAGTATGAATGCTTTAAGCAGCCTGAGTAATCCTGTATTTGAAGCCATGATATGTGGTGTACCTGTAGTGGCTCTCAATCGAGGCACAACCTCACAACTCATAAAAAATGGAGTAAATGGAGTTCTTGTGGAAGATAATGAAATAGCGGAGCTACCTGTTATCATTGCTAATCTTCTTAAAAACGAGGGAGAGCGGATAGAAATAGGTAGAAATGGGCAAAAAACCATTATGGATGATTTTTTTACTTGGGAAGAGCGTGTTAAATATGAGGTTGAATTAATTGAAAATTTGGTTGGTAATCCTGCTTAAATTAACTAGTGATTTTTGCATTTCTAAACACAATATAGAGCAATTTTATAACGATTGGATAATTATTTATGCGAATTGAAAAGATTTGTGCATTAAACTTGACTTTGGTAATCTTTATGCTAATGAATCCATACGTCAGATGGATAATACCTGCCGGAATTGAGAATATTATTTTATTCGCCACCACTACCTTTTGCACCTTTATGTTATCTAATCATGCCAAAATAGTTCCTTTTAGAGAAAAAAACAAAGTTTTTATAGCCATAGCTCTACTCATATACATTATTTATTTTATTCTTTCTCCTATTCACGGGATAAGAATAGGGCCTCTTATCTGGGTTCTCTGTTTTTTGATAATATTGTCCTATAAAGACTTTATTGTATTCAAATCTTATCTTTATTTAAAAAAACTATTTGTCTGGATTTCTATATTTGCATTGATTTTTTGGGTATTAAATGCCATTAAATTTCCACTACCATACTATACATATACACCTGATTTTAGGTATTCCTCTTTGGATAATTATCATATCTATGGTTTGGCAATCAGTTTGTATAGAGGATCTTCGACAGTTGGCGCACTTGGGTTAGAGCGTATAGTCGGTGTATTTGCAGAACCCGGACATTTTGGTATCTACATCGGATTAATTTTAGCAATAGAAAGATTTAATTTATCTAAAAAGGACAACCTCCTTCTATTGATTACGGGTGTTCTAACTTTTTCTACAGCTTTCTACGGAATTTTGGGCTTAGGGTTCTTATACAATTTTTTATCGGATAAATTCTTCCTAAAAAAAATGCGAAAACCATTCATTGCCATTCTTTTGCTATTGGGTCTAGTTTTTTTATTTAAAGGCAATGCGCTTCGGGAAGTTACCTATGGTAGGGTCATAAAAAACAATAGTGGAAATAAAACAGGAATAATAGAACTCGTGGAGCAAAGATCAAATGAATCCAACAAAGAGTTATTTAGCTCATTTGTCAAGAGCCCTAATGTTCTGTTTGGAATGGGATATTTTATTGATCATACCAAATTTCAAACAACAAATTGGAGAGGAATTTTTTTTAGATTTGGAATTTTGGGTTTTACCATAATCATTCTGGTTATTATTTCAATTGTAAAAGAGGCCCATAAATTTAAATATGGCTTATTGCTTTTATCAATAGCAATATTAATACTTTCTCATCGTTCATATCTCTACTATAATCCCGGAATATTTATGTTATTATACATGGCTACAGTTGTAAATAGGATAAGGATTAAATTTATGAAAAATAGAATGGAGCAATATCAGATACTTAGAAGAGGAAATTATATCACAAATCCACGAAAAACATTATGAAAGTATTGATAGTAGCAAGTTATAATAGTGGCAAGTTCTCTCCATTTGTGTTGGAACAAGCAAATGCCCTAAAAAATCAAGCCATAGAAATTGATTTTTTAGGAATAGAAGGAAGAGGAACGATCGGATATTTACGTTGCAGACGAGGGTTGTTGAAAAAAATCAATGAGTACAAACCGGATATCATACATGCTCACTATGGTTTGTCCGGACTATTAGCCAACTTACAACGAAAAGTTCCGGTAGTAACAACCTATCATGGAAGCGATATCCATTCGGGAGGTCTATTGCTTACGCTGTCCCAATTCTCTATGAGGCTGTCGAGATACAACATTTTTGTAAGCGATAAGTTGTTGAAATTGGCAAACTATCATAGGAGGAATGCCATGGTTCAACCATGTGGAGTGGACTTCGACAAATTCAATGTACTTTCCAGAGAGGAGGCGCGTAAACTACTGGGATGGGGTGCAAACGGGAAATACGTGTTGTTTGCCGGTGCTTTCGATAATACGATTAAAAATCCTGAATTGGCTCGGCAGGCTTGTAATCTATTGCTGGAATGTGAGCTTATTGAGTTAAAAGGATATAACCGGAAAGAAGTCAACCTGCTTATGAACGCTTCCAATTGCTTACTGATGACTTCGCATCACGAAGCATCGCCCATGGTAATCAAAGAGGCGATGTTATGCGGAACGCCCGTGGTTAGTGTGGATGTTGGAGATGTGGCCGACGTGGTTAAAGGAACGGAAGGCTGTTTTATTGCGGAACGAAATGCAACCGAAATTGCATCAAAACTATCGGAAGCAATCAGTTTTTCAAAACAGAAAGAAAAAACTAATGGACGTGAACGAATTACAGAATTGGGATTAGACAATAAACAGGTAGCTAAAAGAATTGTGGAAATATACGAATTTGTTGAAAGCAAAAATGGTAGATAGAATAGAAGTGCCAAAATCGGGAAAGTTTAGATATGTAATTTCAAAGTGAAGTGAAAAAATGAAATTTAGACAATGAGTTATAATCGATTTATAGAAGATGTAAAAAACCATACTCGAACAAGCAAGGCTGAACGCATATTCTGCAACAGCTTATTCGATGATAGAGGCTTATTGGGAAACGAATTGTTGAACAAGAGCAAGAAGGAAAAAATAGAGCCGATTATGGAAAAGAAATTATAAATCGTTTGTCGGCAGAACTCGGAAAAGGATTTAGTTCGCGTACTTTACGTGATTATCGACAGTTTTATTTTACATTCCCAATTTGGGAAGATTTGGCACACGCGTGTGCTAATTTGACTTGGACTCATATTCGATTTATAATGAGAGTGTACGGCAAAAAAGCACAACAATACTATCTAAAGGAAACTGCTGAACAAAATTGGTCTGTACGCACTTTGGAGCGAAATATCATCCTTCCATTGGAATTTTGCTCTGTACCGAGACCGACAGTACCGTTGTCAAGTATTCGGTACTTAGCGAAAATAAACAGCTTTTTGCCAATAAATATTTGCCATATCTGCCAACCGAAAAAAAATTGGCAAACGAAATAGAGCGAAAAAAACGGATATTTAAACAACGAATAGCTGAAAATGAAAAACTATAAACGATTGGGCGACCATATCAAAGGTATGAAAATTTCACTATCCGGGAAATACAGATATGTCGTTTCGAAAATTCCTAAATAAAAGTAGGTATAGCTGCAACGAAAACGAAGTATTGAGTTGGGATTGGACATCAACAGGTAGCGGAACAAATAATGCAAATCTATAAAAAATATTATCAACCAAATAAATTAAGTACGAAACATCAATTAATTTTAATTATTTTTTGCTAATGTTTTTGTTATCAATAAAATAAAATCGATAATAGTTTAAACTAATTTCAACTTAGTACTTAAAAAGAATATTTTAGAAAAAAGAGGAACAAGTAATGAGACAAATATCTATATGCAATACGGTTGAAGAAATCGATAAAAAACAGTGGAAAGATTTGTTGAAATCATCTAAACACCGTTCGTTTTTTCAATCGTTGTCCTGTTTCAATTTCTATGATAGGCTATCCTTTCTGGAATCATTTGTTGTGGCTGTAAACGAAAATGACATATTAAAGGGAGTTATAGTAGGATATATTCAAAAGGATGGAGGTAGGATTAAAAGTTATTTGTCCCGCAGAGCGATTATTAACTCGGGGCCGTTGTTAGCATCGGATATTTCGGATGAAGCATTAAAGGCCATCCTTTCTGCTTGTATCAAGTTACTAAAGGGGCACTCTATCTATATAGAAAGTCGTAATTTCGCAGACTATTCCGCATATCAAGATATTTTTAGGCAAGCAGGATTTATTTATAAACCGCATTTAAATTTCCAGATAGATACTTCATCAGAAGAAGTTGCCCTACAGAACATGGGTAAAAGTAGAAAGAGGGATATAAAGGTAACACTCCGTGACGGAGCTAAAATTATCTGTTCCCCGACATTATCGGATATAGAGCAATACTATTCCGTTTTAGAAAAATTGTACGCGAACAAGATCAAGACACCCCTCTTCCCTTTTGAATTTTTTAAAAAGTTGAATGAAGAGGAATATGGAAAGTTTTTATTGGTAAGTTACGAAAGTAAGATAATCGGAGGAACCGTATGTGTAGGGCTACCTGATGGTTCCCTTTATGAGTGGTTCGCATGTGGAAAGGACGGGGTATATAAAAACATACATGCCTCAACATTGGCTACCTTTGCGGGTATAGAATACGCATATACTCATGGATTCCCCATATTCGATATGATGGGAGCCGGAAAACCGGATAAAGATTATGGGGTACGCGAATTTAAATCAAAGTTTGGAGGAGAATTTGTGGAAAACGGAAGATTCATTTTTATACAGAAGCCTTTGCTGTTTAGAATAGGGAAATTGGGTGTCAAACTTATAAAAAAGTTTAGTTAATCAATATGAAAATACTAATAGATATAGGACACCCTGCACATGTACACCTTTTTAAAAATTTTGCGCACGATATGCAGGCAAAAGGAAATGAAATCCTTTTTACTTGCAGAGACAAAGAATTTGAGATTGCCTTATTGCAAGCCAATGGGTTCAATTTTGTTTCGTTTGGAAAGAAGTACAAATCAACATTAGGTAAAATTTATGGAATGCTGAAATTCGATTACCTGATGTGGAAAGTTTGCAGAAAACATAAACCCGACATATTTCTAAGTCATGGTTCTCCCTACGCAGCACATGTAGCTTGGCTAATACGCAAGCTTCATATATCTTTTGAGGATACCTACAACATGGAACAGATCAGACTTTATGCCCCTTTTACCGATGTAATTTTGACAGGCTCTTACGATCATCCCAAAGTTTCGTCTAAAGAGATACATTATAATGGATACCATGCCTTAAGCTACCTGCACCCCTATCGTTTTACACCCGATTCATCCATCAAACACAAATTGGGAATAGGGGTTGACGATAAATATGTACTTATCCGTTTTGTTGCTTGGAATGCCTCGCACGATATTGGTCAAAAAGGCATCTCTGCACAAAATAAAATCAATACTGTACTGGAGTTTGCAAAACATGCAAAGGTGTTTATTTCATCGGAAAAAGAATTGCCACAAGAACTTGAACCTTTTAGATTATCAACGCCACCTGAAAAAATACATGATGTAATTGCTTATTCGTCTCTGGTTTTTGGAGAGAGCAGTACTATGTCAGAGGAGGCTGTTATTTTAGGAGTACCGGCCATTTACCTAAACAATAAAAGCACTTTCTGCACCTCTCACTTCGAACGAGAATACAGTTTGATGTATAACCTTACAGAATCCGAGAAAGATCAAAAGAGAGCGACGGAAATGGGAATAGACTTGTTGTGCAAAACCGAACAAAAGGAAGCGTGGATAAAACGGAGAAAACTAATGATGGAAGACAAGATAGACGTTACCGCCTTCCTCGTTTGGTTCATCGAAAACTATCCCGAAAGCAAGCGAATAATGAAAGAAAATCCCGATTATCAGTATCGTTTTAAATAAAGCGTATGGACTTTACCGTTAAAATATATCGCTCCTTTTTGGAATCTTTATTGGAAGCCCAATATAGTTTTCTCTCTTTTAATGAGTACCTAACCTCCCTTTTGCCAAACAAGTTGGTGGTACTCCGGCACGATGTGGATTTACTGTCGTTCAATTCCCTGCGTACGGCACGCCTCGAACATGAACTGGGGATTAAGGGGGTGTATTATTTCAGGGCAGTTCCGGAGAGTTGGAACGAAAGTGTCATCAAAGAAGTTGCGGAATTGGGGCACGAAGTGGGCTACCATTACGAAAACCTCACAACTTGCAAAGGAGATGTTGCCAAAGCTTATATCGATTTTAAAAACAATTTGAGCAACTTGCGTAATTTGGTTGATGTAAAAACCATCTGCATGCACGGAAGTCCACGCTCGCCTTACGACAGTAAAGATATTTGGAAAAAGTACTCGTACAGAGATTTGGGCATTATAGGTGAGCCTTATTTGGATACCGATTTTACAAAAATGTTTTATTTGACTGATACCGGTAGGAGATGGGACGGCTATAAAGTGAGTGTAAGAGATAAAATAGAGGACTTTCAAGAGGAGTGGAAAAAGAAAGGGTTAACATTTCACACAACAAAAGAACTTATTGCTGCAATAAATGCCGGCAAAATGCCCGACAAGGTAATGATAACCGTACATCCGCAACGATGGAACTGGTTTGGTCCAAAATGGATAAAGGAACTGGTTTTGCAAAATTTGAAAAACGGTGTAAAAAAATTCATGGTAAAAAGTCATAAACGCATATAATTTGTAATAGGTACAATTGATAAAAACATGTTGAATTTATTATTCGGCATATAATATTAAACATAACATTAATAATAGATATATATGAAGAAAAAAATGAAAATGTGGGGGTGCCTGGCGCTGGGGCTGTACCTTCTGGCAGGATGCGCGTCGCAGAAACAGATTGCCTACCTGCAAGATGTGCCGGGAGATTACCGGCGGCAAATGGGACAGGATTATGATATCCGCATAAACACGGACGACCTGCTCTCCATCATGGTGAACAGCAAGAACCCCGAGTTGGCGCAGATGTTCAACCTCCCCATGGTAAGCTACCAGATCACGAACGCCGGATACACGGGGGGGCAATACAGGATATTGGGCTACCTGGTGGACAAGGAGGGGGAAATAGACTTCCCGCAATTGGGCAAAATAAAGGTGCGGGGGTTAACCCGCTTCGAACTGGCGGAACGGCTGAAACAGGAACTGACAGGAAGGGGCCTGGTGAACGATCCGGTCATTACCATCCAATTCCTCAACTTCAAAGTGGCGGTAATGGGCGAAGTGGCGCGGCCGGGAACATTTGAAGTGAACAGCGACCGCATCACGCTGTTAGACGCGCTGAGCCGGGCCGGGGACCTGACCATCTACGGCCGACGGGAAAACGTGAAGGTTATCCGGGAAGAGAACGGCCAACGGATGGTGGGGTCGGTAGACCTGCGAAGCGCAGAATTGATGGACTCTCCCTTTTATTACCTGAAACAGAACGACCTCGTATATGTTGAGCCGAACAAGGCACGGTCCGGACAACGTGAAATAAACCAAAATCGCAGCATAGGCACGTTCGCTTCGATAGTCTCCGTACTAACGTCGCTGGCTATACTCATTTTTAAATAAACAAAAGAATAGACAATGATGAGAAAAGATAGGTTGGATGAGATGGACTTTTTTGATTTCAACGAGAAGTCCGAACGGGAGAATGCCACATTGGCGGAGCTGTTTGGCACGCTGTTGCATCATCGAAAATGGTTTATTTTATCGATATTGGTGTGTGGGTTGATAGGATTCCTCTACGTGCGAAGCACGCCGAAGACGTTCTTGCGTACGGCCACGGTATTGGTGAAAGACGACAAGAAAGGGGGACAAATGGGTGAGGCGGCCGCGTTTCAAGACCTGTTCCGCCTGGGTGGAAGCACGGTGGATAACGAGATAGGCATCTTCAAGAGCAAACGGCTGATGTATGAGGTGGCAAAAGAACTGAGGCTGGACGTGAGTTACAAGGTGCGGAGCGGATTGCGTAAACGCGAGCTGTACACCGCCACGCCGCTGGTCGTGGAATTTCCCGGAATGGATGCCGGACAAAGCTTAAGCCTTACAGCCACCCTGTTGGAAGACCGCCACGTGGAGTTGAAAGACCTGAAATGGGCAAATGGAAGGGAAAACGAAAAACGGGTGGTGAAACCCGGTGATACCGTGCAAACAGCGGTGGGGAAATTGGTGGTGACCGTGCCGCCTACAACATCGGCAGCGTATGCGGGAATACCCGTCCGGGTAACGAAAAGCAGCCTGAAAGCCGTGTCGGACAACTACAACCTGAGGCTGAACGTGGAAGCGCCCAACAAGCAATCCTCGCTCATCAACCTGAGCCTGAAAGACGAAAATGCGAACCGCGCGGAAGACGTATTGAACACTTTGATAGAAGTGTATAAGAAGGACGCCATTGAAGACAAGAACCGGATCGTAATCAACACAGCCAACTTCATCAAGGAGCGGTTGGCCATTATCGAAGCTGACTTGGCCGGGGTAGACGCGGAAATAGAAAACTACAAGAGGAAAAACCGACTGACGGACATCACCTCCGAAAGCGCCTTATACCTGCAAAGTTCGAGCCGGTTAGACACGGAAGGACTTAACGTGGAAAACCAACTCAAGATGGCGGAATACATGAAAGAGTATCTTCGGGACGGGGCAAAACAAACGGAACCCATCCCGGCAAGCATCGGCATCGCCGAAGCCGGCATACAAAATCAGATAGGTGAGTATAACACAACACTGGCACAGCGAAACAAGCTAATGTCCAACAGCAGCGCCAACAACCCATTGGTGCGGGAACTGGACACCACGCTGGCGTCGATGCGCCTCGCCATATCCAAAGCCGTGGACAACCTGATCGCCGGCCTAAAGATACAGACGGAAAACATGAAGAACAAGGAGCGGGAAAACAGGGGAAAGATAGCCTTCGTACCCACACAACAAAAATACGTGATCAGCGTGGAGCGGCAGCAGAAAATAAAGGAGGAGTTGTACCTATACCTGCTGAACAAGAAGGAAGAGAACGAGTTGCAGCTGACCATCACGGAAAGCAACTGCCGCGTGGTGGATCCGGCCGACGGGACAAACTCGCCCGTGACACCCAAAAAGGCGCAAGTTTTGATGATCAGTCTGCTGGCCGGGGTTTTACTGCCGGCACTCTGGCTTTACATACACTCCTTGCTCGACATCACCGTGCATACCCGGAAAGAACTGAAAGAGGCAACAAACATTCCGTTCCTGGGAGAAGTGCCGTTGGAAAAGGGAACGCCCGAGAGTGGCCTTGTGGTGAAGGAAGAGTGCCGTGAACCCATTTGTGAGGCCTTTAACATGGTGCGTTACAATCTGGAGTTCATGAATGCGGGACAAAAAGGTGGCGGAAAGGTGATCTTGCTGACATCGACCAACCCAAACGCCGGTAAAACATTCGTGACCATAAACTTGGCCATGAGCATGGCTTTAACCGACGCGAAAGTTATCGTACTCGACCTGGATCTGCGGACAGGATCACTAACCGAGAGAATGGGAATGGGAACAAAACGGCCAGGCTTGTCGAATTATTTAGGCGGAATGGAGGACAACTTGCAAGAACTGATACACACCGCGGATGCGGATAGTCGGTTGGATGTCATCACTTCCGGAACACTGCCCCCCAACCCGGCCGAACTGTTGAAAAGCGAACGGTTTGACGCAATGATTGAGGAGCTAAGAGGAAGATATGACTATATCCTGCTGGACAATCCACCCTATGGCGTTGTCGTGGACGCCTTGTTATGCGCCCGCGTCGCGGACCGGACAATCTATGTGGTGCGCTCGGGACTGTTTGACAAACGCGCGCTTCCCGACCTTCAAGAGCTGTACGAATCGGGAAAGATGCCGAACATGAGCGTGCTGCTCAACGGAATGGACCCCGAAAAACAGGGGTACGGGTACGGATACGGTTACGGGTATGGGTATGGAAGCAATGTTAACCCAAAGCCTTTGTATAAACGGATATTGGGATTATAGAAGTCCGATGCTCGCGCGGCCATTGCCAATTGCCCAAAAGTTTCCCGAATATTTTGTGTGGATTATTTGGATAATCCGGCGCATTTATGTAAATTCGCAGTTCAACTTCGGATTTGCATAAATATGACATGATTAACTCATTTATCAAAAGAGACATAACGCCCGTGATGCTCGATATGCATCGGTATTTTCCCGTCATTACGATGACAGGACCGCGTCAATCGGGGAAAACCACCTTGTTACGCAAGGTTTTTGACAAGCTACCTTATTATTCGTTGGAAAACTTGGATATCCGGCGCTTTGCGATGAACGACCCGACCGGATTCCTCAGCCGCCATCCCGAGGGCATGGTTTTGGATGAGGTACAGCATACGCCCGACTTGCTGTCGTACATTCAGGGAATGGTAGATGAGAATCCCGAAAAACGTTTTGTGCTTTCGGGCAGCTCGCAATTCTCGGTCATCAGGCAGATTACCCAATCGCTTGCCGGACGGACCGGCATGTTGGAGCTAATGCCCTTGTCGTACAACGAAGTCAAAAAGCAGGCAGATGAAAAAACATTGGACGAGGTCATGCTCCACGGTTTCTTTCCGGCTTTGTATGCGGGAAAGAACAGGTACGACCTTCTCTATCCGTCGTATGTGAAAACCTACCTGGAAAGAGACGTGCGTGACGTATTGCAGGTAAAAGACATGATGCAGTTTCAAACATTCCTTCGGCTGTGTGCCGCGCGCATAGGCAGCTTGTTCAATGCCTCCGAACTGTCGGGCGAAGTGGGTGTTTCCGCCAATACCGTCAAATCCTGGCTTTCTGTCTTGCAGGCATCCTATATCATCAAGCTACTAACTCCTTTTCATGAAAATATGAGGAAACGGTTGACCAAAACACCGAAACTCTACTTCTGCGATACCGGTTTGGCTTGTTATTTGTTAGGCATAGAAACGGAACAGCAGCTGACAAGGGACAAAATGCGTGGCCACCTGTTCGAAAACTTTATCGTGATGGAAGCACTTAAAAACCGTTACAATCGGGGTAAAGAAAGCAATTTGTTCTTTTACCGCGACAGCAACGGCGTTGAGGTGGACTTGCTATTCAAAAACGGGAGCGATTATTCAGCCATTGAAATCAAATCATCGCAAACCTACCATCCCGATTTCGAAACGGGAATCCGTTCGCTGAATACATTATTAAAAGGCAGGTTGACGGATAAAGCAGTCTTGTATGCCGGAAATTTCGAGAACGACACCGCCGAGATCAAACTCTTCAATTATAAAAACATGCACTGCCTCTTTTAAGGCAAGAATCACTCCACCATTTTTATATCGTGCAGCCAACTCATGACACGAAAAGGCCATTCATTTACCAGATCGCCCGTGTTCCGCAGTCCATAACCGTGCCCTCCTGACGGATACAAGCTCATAGCAACAGGGGCTTTTGCTTCTTTGAGCGCATAGTAGTAGAAGAGGCTGCTGTTGAGCAACCGATGGTCGTCCTGGGTTTGAACGATGAAAGTGGGCGGCGTCTTTTCGGTAACTTTCAATTCGGGTGAGATGGAGAAATTTTCGCCGTCGAGGTATGCCGGATAGATCAGGACACAAAAATCGGGACGAAGACTCGCATTATCAAAATTATCTACCTGCGGGTATGTACGCTCGGCATAGCTGTTGCTCGCCATGGCCGCTAAATGGGCGCCGCGGCGCCTGATGCTTTTCAAGCCCTTCCCGTCGGGGCACGCGGTATTTCACCAGCACACAATTAACTCCGTGGCTGTTGAACCGCTTGCAGATTTCCGTTCCTTCCAGGTTGTATGCCAGGATATTGTATCCTCCTCCCGGATTCACAATGATGGTGGCGCCCGAGTTATTATCTGCCGGAGCCGGGAAAAACGTCAGTGTAGGCTCGCTCACATCGCTGATGCGAAGCACCGGACATCCGGCTACCTTGTTGCCTGACAGATCGTCTTTTTGTTTCAATTTTGTTGTTTCTCCGGGCGCACCATCCGGGAAGAGCAGGATAGGAGTTTCTTGAGCCATAACCATGGTGGATAATAAGCTGAAAATGAATAAATATTTTTTCATATGTTGTTGATGTTTAATGCTCCTGAAATATCTATAGTCCGGTTTGTTTAATAATATCCCTTAACTTCACCGCCTGGAAAGTCATGTGCGCCACGCTGCTTTCGTAAAGGATTCCAACGGTTTCCCTATCGATCAGCGTCAGGCAAGAGTAGCCCCAACCGGGATCTTCATCCAGCAATACCTGGTATTCTCCGGGAAACGATAATCCCCCGTCCAGACTGGCTTTGATGGTGATGTGATGTCTTCCTTCGGTGGTATTCGGATTGGAGAACAACAGGATATCTTTACCCAATACGTTTTCGCCGGCGTCCACCTTGATCAGGCTGGCCATGCAAACCGGCTCCTGCAAGACGCTTCTGCTTGACGGGTGCTCCTCCCATGTTTTTCCCAGATCCCTAGTTATGGAAACGGCCCGGCTTCCGCCCCGGTTATCACGCATATTGAGCATCAACACCCCGGGTTCAACTTCCGCTACCTGAGCTTCCGTCGTGTTGGTCCGCGCAGGATAGTGGATTTTCCAGGTTTGTCCGCTATCCTTGCTATACATGATGCCGGCGTTGGGTATCCCGGTAGAGTCGATAAACTGAATGGGGAAAACCAATGTTCCGTCCTGCATGTTGATTCCCATTCCGGGACCCTGCAGCAATAGATGCCACGAAGGATCTTTTACCTGTGAAGTAATGTTGATAGGCTCTGACCAGGTCTTCCCGTCGTCACTACTTTTTGTCAGTACCAGCTGTCCCGTCCGTTTTTCATCCATGCCGGCTTGCGAGTTGTGCCACGCCCGGTAATTCCCCATTCCGTGTGTCCACAAGGCAGCAATCCAGACGGTCCCGGTCTTTTTATCCACCAGGATAGAAGGATCTCCTACTCCATTCTGTGACTTGGGTAATCCTCCATATTCATCGAAAGAAACCGGAATACGCATCTTCTCCCAGGTCTGCCCCTTGTCGGTACTCCTGCTTAACCCGATATCGATGTGTTCCTGCAAATCCACACTGTTGTTATACCGGACGTCGTAAACACCCAGCAACGTCCCTTTATTGCTGGTAACCAGGCCCGGAATGCGGAAAGCGGCAACACCATCGTCTCCCGCATGGCGAACACCCACTCCCATCCGATGTGTTTGCGGGCTGTTGGCAAATGATAGGGGAGCATTTCTATCGTCGAGCTTTGCTGAAACCAGTTTCACATCAATTTTCGATAACAGGGAGGTATTGGAGCTCATTTGAATGCTGATCCAGAAATAGTTGATCCCCGGGAAAAGGGGATAATCCGTCGAAAAGATCACTTCGCTCCCGGGCGATTTTTGTTCAATGATCTTCACCGAATAGGAAGGATTTGCTTCGCGGGTCTTACCCGGCGCGAATCCCGACAGGTATTGTACGGGATAGTAAAAAGCTTGGCCTTTCCGCTGAACGGCTTCGGTTCCTCCGTAGTAGAGTTTTAAAGACTCCACTTCATCCAGGTTGGCACTTTCGGAGAATTCAAGTTTCAATTCGGTCAGTTTTTCGACCTCTTTCGCGTCGATCCTGATATAAAAAAGAGCATTGTCAATGCGGTCTGTCAATATAGGAATTCGCGTTTGTTTTACCCAAAGGGTATCACCTGCCTGCACAAACCATACCGGCAAAAGGATAAAAAAAGTTAGTAACAGGATTTTTCTCATTAAAATGGAATTGCGGCTCATTCGGCAAAGATAAAAAATAAAAATTTCATTTCACAAATAGAGGTAGAAATCCTGTACCAGATGGACAAATTCAGGCGTATAGACATGACGTTTCTCCTCAATGACCAACTCGTTCCTGACCGGCGCATCCCCTTTTCCGACAGTGAACTCCAATAAAACCCGTTTGGGGGAAGCCGATCGGGTAGGATATACAACCGTTTCACGGGACAAATGGAAATTTTCCTTTTTGGAGGCGGTCATTATATTTTCCCGTTCCGAAAACGGATAGATCAACGAAAGGGTACCGGCATCGTTCAGGAGCTTCCTGCTCATTTCAAAAAGTTCAGCCGGAGTAAGCGAATCCATATGCCGGGCGCCGGTTCTTTTCAGATCGGGCGATGGCAATGATTTGAAAAAAAAAGGCGGGTTGGAAACGATCGAATCAAATCTTGAAGCTGCCGCCAACAGAAAATCCCGAAACGAAAAAGGCAACACATTTATTCTCTCTTTAAAACGAGAATTCTCAACATTTTCTTTGGCCTGTAAAGCGGCGTCCACATCCACCTCGATAGCCGTTATTTTTGCCTGGCCGTTTCGTTGTGCAGCCATTAAGGCAACCAAGCCCGATCCCGTCCCCACGTCCAGAATCGATCGGCAACCGTTAACGTCTGTCCAGGCGCCCAGCAGGACGCCGTCGGTGCCGACTTTCATGGCACACCTGTCGTGAAAAACGGTAAATTGCTTAAATTTAAAAGAGTTGTTCCCCATAAACGATAAATAACTATATTTGGCACGGAATTTGGTATAGGATATACACATTGCGAAAACAAAAATAGCACATATTCTGTTTTCCCGTAACAAAATTTGAATCAAACCGTACTGAAGATAAGTGAATAATTATGTTTCAAAATAAATTTTCCATATTAAAACCGGAAGAAAGCGAGAGCAATGTTATATCGTTCATTGCCGGGGATTTTTTGGACGGCAGCCAGGAGATCGATGAAAATTTCCTGAAAGAGAGTCTTCCCATATTGCCGTTGCGTAACACCATCGTTTTCCCGGGAAGCGGGCTCCCCATCTCTGTCGGACGGAGCAAATCACTCAAATTAGTCCGGGCATTGGGTAAAAAACACCGCTATATCGGCTTAGTTTGTCAAAAAGACAACAACGTGGAAGAACCTGAAAAAGAAGACCTCTATTCGATAGGTGTGATCGCCGAAGTAATCCGGGTGATTGAGCTCGACAAGAACAACCTGAGCATCATTGTCCAGGCAAAGAAAAGATTCGAATGGACAGAGTTCACGCAAACCGAGCCCTATTTTGCGGCAAATTACAGAATCCTGGAATCGAAGAAAGCGGAGAAAGACGACAGGGAATTCAAAGCAATCCTGGATTCCATAAGGGATGCCATGAACCACATGCTCAACATTCTTGGCGATCCTCCCAAGGAGTTGCTGCAAACCATTAATCACGAGTCGTTCACCGGCATGCTGGTGAGCTACAGTGCCACCAACCTTCCGATTGAAAACAGGGAAAAACAGGAACTGTTGAGTATAAGTGACGAAAAAGAACAAGCGTACAGGCTGCTGATGATCCTCAACCGCGAAACACAAATTCTGGAGCTGAAGATGAACATCCAGATGAAAACCCGCGAAGACCTCAACCAACAACAGAAAGAATATTTCCTACAGCAACAGATAAAAACCATTCAGGAAGAGCTGGGCGGTAACACGCAGCAAATGGAAATAGCTGAGTTCCGTAAGAAGGGAAAAGCGAAGAAGTGGAGCCAGGAAGTGGCTGACATTTTCGAAAAAGAAATCAGTAAACTGGAAAGGTTGCATCCGCAGTCACCCGACTATTCCGTTCAGTTCGGATACCTGCAAACCATTGTGGAGCTTCCCTGGAATGAGTACACCAAAGACAGCTTCAACCTGAAGAATGCACAGAAGATTCTCGATCGCGACCATTTTGGAATGGAAAAAGTGAAAGAGCGCATCATCGAACACTTGGCAGTTTTAAAGCTGAAAGGCGATTTAAAATCTCCGATTTTGTGCCTTTACGGCCCTCCCGGAGTGGGTAAAACCTCGCTCGGAAAATCGATTGCCGAAGCATTGAACAGGAAATACATCCGCGTTTCGCTGGGTGGCCTGCACGATGAAGCTGAGATCCGCGGGCATCGCCGCACCTATATCGGAGCCATACCGGGAAGAATTATCCAGAACATTCAGAAAGCAGGAAGTTCTAATCCGGTTTTTGTGCTGGACGAGATTGATAAAGTAGGTAACGACTTTCGTGGCGATCCGGCGTCGGCGCTGCTCGAAGTGCTTGATCCCGAACAAAATTCGGCCTTTCACGACAATTACCTCTCCATCGATTACGACCTTTCAAAAGTGATGTTCATTGCTACGGCAAACAACCTGAACAGTATCCCCCAACCTCTTCTCGACAGGATGGAGCTGATAAACGTTGGCGGCTACATCAGCGATGAAAAAATAGAAATCGCCTATCGCCACCTCGTTCCAAAACAACTGGAAAATCACGGCATAAAGAAGAAAGCTTTCAGCATTTCGAAACCGGCCCTTCTAAAGATCATCGAAGATTACACCCGCGAATCGGGAGTAAGGGAACTGGACAAGAAAATTGCAAAGGTAACCCGGAAGATTGCCCGGAAGATTGCCGGAAATGAAACGTATCCCAAGATATTGAAACCAACTGATGTAACGGAGTACCTCGGCATCGAAGAATACAGCAAAGACCGCTACCAGGGCAACGACTATGCCGGAGTGGTTACCGGACTGGCCTGGACTGCTGTGGGAGGGGAGATCCTTTTTGTGGAAAGTTCGCTGAGTCGAGGAAAGGGCTCAAAACTTACACTCACCGGAAACCTGGGTGATGTGATGAAGGAGTCGGCTATGCTGGCGATGGAATACATACACGCCAATGCCGACCTGCTGGATATTGACCCCGCTGTTTTTGAGAACTGGAACACGCATGTTCACGTTCCGGAAGGCGCCATGCCCAAAGACGGACCGTCGGCGGGAATAACCATGATCACGTCACTGGCTTCGGCATACACGCAGCGGAAAGTGCGAAACAACCTGGCCATGACTGGAGAGATCACCCTTCGGGGAAAAGTACTGCCGGTCGGGGGAATCCGGGAGAAAATTCTGGCAGCAAAGCGTGCCGGAATTACCGATATCATCCTCTGCAAAGAGAACGAAAAAGATATCCTCGAAATCAAACCTGAATATGTGGCCGGGTTGAATTTTCATTATGTGGAGGATGTGAAGCAAGTACTGGAGTTTGCCCTGCTGAAAGAAAAAGTGGTCAATCCGAAAACATTTAACGTATCGGCAGAGAAAGTGTGAGGAAACTGTCCTTACCCAAATTTTTTTCGACAATTAATTGGGAAAATTGTTCCGTGGAGGTTATATTTGTAAAAATCCCGGCTTTTAGACCAGAGATGAATGAAATTATGGGTTTTTCATATTGTTCTTGCCGCCGCTCTTTGTGCAAACTGTTCCTTTGCTAAATCACAATCCAACGACTGGCGCTCTCACCTGGAACAGCTAGCAGAAGAGGGACTGGACGATACCACCATTGAAAACATGTTTCAGGAACTAACGATGCTGGAGGGCAACCCCATGAATTTAAACAGGGTTTCCCGTGAACAACTGGAGCAGTTTCCGCTGATTAATTATGAACAAGCGGCTCACATAGCCGATTTTCTGGACAAGAACCGTCCGGTTTATACGGTATACGAACTCCGGAACGTCTCATACCTCGATTTTAATACAGTGAAACTGATCCTGCCTTTTTTTTTCGTGGGTGAAGCGGAGGAGGAGCAACTGTCGGTGCAGGAAATACTTAATCGGGGACGGCATGAAGTTCAATCCCGATTCGATAAAACTTTTCAACGCAGGGCCGGATACGGAGATTTCTCCGACAGTGTTCTCCAGCGCTATCCCAACCGGAAATACCGGGGGGAGGATTTTTACACTTCGGTGAAATACGCTTTCACATACCGCGACAGGGTTCAGTTTGGCCTGGTAGGCGAAAAAGATCCCGGGGAGCCGTTTTTACGGAAAAATTATCCCGCCGGATACGATCATTATGGATTTCACCTGATCATTCGCGAACTGGGGAAGTTGAAAACTCTTGCCGTGGGCGATTACCGCCTGTCGTTCGGACAAGGATTGCTTTTGAACAACGATTTCTCCCTCTCCAAATCCTGGGGTACCAACACAGTTATCCGCCGGACACAGGAACCTAAACGACATTTCTCCACCGCCGAAAGCGGGTATTTCCGTGGTGTAGCGGCCGTTTTTCAAATGGGCAATGTAACCGTCACTTCTTTTTACTCCAACAAGAGATTTGATGCCAACCTTTCCGGAGATGGACAGATAACCTCTTTCAAAACTGACGGGTACCACAGGACTCCCTTGGAGATAGAGAAAAAAAACAACTCGCGTGAACAGGTAACGGGTGTAAACATCAACTACCGCAACGAGCAGCTTCAGTTGGGGGTGAGCGGCATATATCACGCCTATAACCGGATGTATTGCCCGGTTGTTCGCGAATACAACTATTACAGTTTGCGCGACTCTTCTCACATTAACGCGAGCATGGACTACGCATACCGTTTAAATCGGTTGATGCTTGCCGGGGAGACAGCAATAGCCAGAAATGGGGCCACAGCAACCACCCACATGGTCCAATATTCACCGTCCGGGCTCTTCTCCTTGTCGGCGCTTTACCGCCATTTTCCTATTTCTTACAACGCGATGCACGCACAGGCATTTTCCGAAGGGAGCAGGGTCGAAAACGAAAACGGACTTTATATTGGAGCAACTTTCAACCCGCTACGAAAAATATCGGCAACAACGTATATCGACCTCTTCCGTTTTCCCTGGCCGAAAAGTCAGGTGGATAAACCGTCTGCGGGATTCGATTTCTATTTTTTGGGAACGTATGCCGTGAACCAAAACGCCAACTTCGAGCTGCGGTATAAAATCAAACAGAAAGAGCAGAATGCAGGCTATCCCGACGAAAATTCCAGAACGGTTTTACCGCACAGCACGCAAAAAATCAGGCTTCGATATAATCATGTGTTGAAAAGCGGATGGGATTTCAGAACTACTTTTGATGCCGCCTTTTTCCGCCAGAAATATTTTCCGCAGGAGAAAGGATTTATGCTTTCACAACATGCGGGGTACCGCGGCAGCGAAAAGATCCGGGGTGATCTCTTTGCCGGATTTTTTAAATCGGACTCATACGACTCCAGGCTCTATTCTTACGAAAGAAACATCCTCACCACGTTTTACATGCCGTCTTTCTACGGTAAAGGCCTGCGGCTGGCGGTAACGGGTCGGTACACCATCACTCCCCGTCTCTCCTTTTCCACAAAGATCGGCCATACACGCTATTTCGACCGTAAAACCATAGGTTCCGGAACCGAGCAGATCAGCGGCAACCGCCGAACGGATCTGTTTACTTATTGGCAGTGGAGGTTTTGAGTTTACCGATCGCGGACAGATGAAAATCCTAAATAGTTTTGTACTTTTGTAGCTGCGTTTTTCGCACACGACGCATTGTCTACCTATACATGACAAGCGCCAAAGGCATAATTTTCTCTATTATGGCAAACCCTTTATTGCAAATCGATACGCTAACCAAGAGCTTCGGCGATCTGGTTCTTTTTCGCAATATCTCTTTTGGCATTGCCGAAGGCGATAAAATCGGCTTGATAGCCGGGAACGGTACGGGGAAGACCTCATTGCTGAACATCATTGCGGGGAAAGAGCCCAGCGATAGCGGTCGGGTTGTTTTTCGAAACGATATCCGGTTTGCCTACCTGGAGCAATCGCCTCGGTTTGATCCCGGACTCACGGTCCTGGAAGCTTGTTTTCAGACCGGAAACGAAGCAGTGAAAGTGATTGCACGTTACGAAGAGATCATGGCGGCAGGCAACCATCAGGAGTTGGATGATATTTTAGCAAAAATGGATTTACTCAAGGCCTGGGACTACGAACAGCGCATCCGGCAGATTCTCAGCCAGCTAAAGATCTTTCAGCTCGATCAGAAAATCGGTGAACTTTCCGGCGGCCAAATCAAGCGGATAGCACTGGCAAACACCCTTATCTCGGAACCGGAACTGATCATGCTGGACGAGCCGACCAACCACCTCGATCTGGATATGGTGGAATGGCTGGAAGACTACCTTTCCCGCTCGAGCATCAGTCTGTTGATGGTCACGCACGACCGCTACTTCCTCGACAGGGTGTGCACGCAGATCATCGAGATTGATGATCGCCAGATCTACCCCTACAAAGGCAATTATGCCTATTACCTGGAAAAACGCGGTGAACGCATCGCCGTGCAGAATGCTGAAGCGGACAGTGCACAAAACATCTACCGAAAAGAGCTCGACTGGATGCGCCGCCAACCGCAGGCCCGGGCTACCAAAGCAAAATCGCGTATCGATGCGTTTTACGAACTGGCAGAAAAGGTCAACCAACGCAGGCAAGGAAACAACATAAAACTGTCGGCAAAAGGGTCCTACATCGGAAAAAAGATATTTGAAGCCAACCGCATCACCAAAAGTTTTGGCAATATCAAGATTACCGACGACTTCAACTACATTTTCACGCGGTATGAAAAAATGGGAATCATTGGTAACAACGGCACCGGCAAATCGACGTTCATAAAAATGCTGTTGGGGATCGAGCCACCCGATTCGGGAAGTTTCGATATCGGAGAAACGGTGAATTTCGGTTATTACAGTCAGGATGGCTTGCAGTTTGATGAGCAGACAAAGGTGATTGACGCTGTTCAGAGAATAGCCGAAGTCATCGATCTGGGCAACGGAAACAGGCTCACGGCATCGCAGTTCCTGCAGCATTTTCTCTTTGCTCCTGCCAAGCAACACGATTTCGTCTACAAGCTGAGCGGTGGCGAAAAACGCCGGTTGTACCTCTGCACCGTGCTTATCAAAAACCCAAACTTCCTGATTCTCGACGAGCCGACGAATGACCTCGATATCGTTACGCTCAATATCCTGGAAGAATACCTCATCGGATTCAAAGGTTGCCTGATCGTTATTTCCCACGACCGCTATTTTATGGACAAGGTGGTGGATCACCTGCTCTGTTTTCATGGAGACGCCGTGATCCGGGATTTCCCGGGAAACTACACACAATACCGCGAATGGAAATCGATAGAAGACAAACGGATTGCAGAAGAAACAAAACCGTCAAGGCCGGTTAAAACTGCAGAAAAACCTTTCCAGGCAGAGAAAACCAAACTCACGTTCAGGGAAAAACAGGAATTTGAGGGGCTGGAGGCAGAAATACAACGCCTTGAATCGGAAAAAGAACAATTATCACAACAACTCTCATCGGGGAATCTCTCGACGGAAGAGTTAATTACGGCGTCAAACCGCATATCGCAAGTCGTCAGCCTGATTGATGAAAAGACCTATCGCTGGCTGGAGTTGAGCGAATTCGCCTGACTTTCAACCTACAAACTTTCCGGACACCCGGTGACTATTTAGAAATGGTTTAAATTTCTGTTCGTAAATTTATCTGGACTCTGAATCGTTCTTAAATTTCATATCTTTGCGAGAGTTAATTTTTTTTTTAAAATTCTACAAAACAACTTATTATGAAAAGTGTAAAAGGAACCCAAACAGAGCAGAACCTGTTAAAATCATTTGCAGGCGAATCCCAGGCAAGAATGCGCTACACATTCTTCGCAAAACAAGCCAAGGAAGAAGGATACGAACAAATTGCGGCTATTTTTCTGGAAACCGCAGATCAGGAGATGGTACACGCAAAACGTATGTTTAAATACCTTGAAGGAGGAATGCTTGAAATTACGGCAGCCTATCCTGCAGGAATGATCGGCACTACTGCGGAAAATCTTAAAGCTGCCGCCGAAGGAGAGAACGAAGAGTGGACAGACCTCTATCCTCACTTTGCCGAAGTGGCCGAAGAGGAAGGATTCAAGGAAATTGCCACCATGTACCGGATGATTGCCAAAGCGGAAGCAATTCACGAGGAAAAATACCTGAAACTGCTGCAAAGAGTGCAGGACGGAACTGTTTTTGCCCGCGAGAAAGAGATCGAATGGTACTGCCGCCACTGCGGATATGTGTTTACCGGCAAAAAACCGCCGAAAAACTGCCCGACCTGCCTGCATCCGCAAGCCTATTTCGAACCGAAAAACAGTGCAGATTATTGATGGTCGATGCTAAAAAAGAAAAAAGCGCTGCTTGAAGCGCTTTTTTTTTGTGACCCCGACAGGATTCAAACCTGTAACCTTCTGATCCGTAGTCAGATGCTCTATTCAGTTAAGCTACGGGGCCGCTGTTTTGTAATTTTCGCCTGCAAAGTTAAATCAATTTTTAAAACTACACAAATGTTTTTATGTTTTATATTTGCAGGAAAATTGATTCTATGAGAAAAGCATCTCTATTAACTGCCTTGTTTTTAGTTGCATTTGTTGGTGCAATCTTTTCACAACATAAATTTGCTTTAAACCTGGGTTACGATTACATGCAGGCACACACGGGATTTTTAGGGGTGGATTACCGGCTGGACCGTAATTTACAGGAACACACATCACACGGTCCTCTTATTGTCGGTATGGGTGCCTACTTGTACGGAGAAAACGGAAAATTCTCCCCTATACCGGAACTACACCTGAATAAAACCTGGAAACATTTCATAATCACCGAAATATCGGCATCAACAAAAAACATTAAACCCGGCGTGGGGATCACATTTTTTAACCTGGCCCGGTTACAGTTTGGTTATAGCTTTCCCATACAACAAACTGATTTAAGAGGATTTTCTGTCGGATTCCATGTCCTTATCGGCAGATCTCCCTTTTACGACGAGGTACGGGTATTCTAATCATGAGCTGATTCAAAAAAATTAGAGTTATCACGCATATTTTCGCCTGAAAATGCTTTGTTAATTACCTGAATTATTGTAACTTTGCAGTCCGATTATTAAAATTTATTACTTAAAAGTTTGATTTATAGCTTTTTATTTGCCATTTAGTCC
>JALHIE010000019.1 GCA_022840285.1 Porphyromonadaceae bacterium | reverse complement strand
GCTACCGCGTTTTCGATGTTCACCTTCACAGGCACACCCAGCTGTATACCGGTAATCCGGCTATTGGGCGACACAAAGTCGAACGTAATTTCCCCGTTGCCGATGCGGATATTTTCAGCATGAAAATCGCCTTCTGATTCGGAATAGGTAAAGACTGTCACCGTTGCATCCGTTCTTGGAGTTAGCGGTGCATCTTTCTTTAGGATCAGGTATCCGTTCTTCCGGATAAGTGATGTGAAATGTTCAAAACTTTCGCGGTAGGCCTCCGGCGTCCCGTAAATATCCAGGTGGTCGGGATCGGCCGAGGTAATAACCGCAATCCAGGGTTGCAGCCAATGAAAAGAACGGTCATACTCATCTGCTTCGGCAACAGTAATGCGACTTTTATCCGACAGCAGCAGGTTGGTGCCGTAATTTTTAAGGATTCCACCCAGAAATGCGTTGCAATCAACTCCCGATTGCCGCAACAGGTGAGCTGTCATGCTTGACACCGTCGTCTTCCCGTGTGTCCCTGCCACACAAACTGCGTCGCTCGTCTTGGTTACCTCACCAAGGAGTTGGGCACGTTTCATTACCGTAAAACCGCTTTGCCGGAAAAACTGCAATTCACTGTGCGATGCCGGTACTGCGGGAGTATAGACTACAAGTGTCTTTTCTTTATCGAGAAATTCAGCGGGTACGAGCCGAACATAATCCTCATAATGGACTTTCGCTCCTTCGGCGACCAGCGCTTTGGTAAGCGGGGTTTCCATGCGATCGTATCCGGCAACCGATTTTCCCTGCTGTATAAAATACCGGGCAAGGTTACTCATGCCGATACCGCCGATACCGATAAAGTATATAAATTTATAATTCATAATGCAAAATCATATAACAGTTGATACTATTCACTGTTCACTATTTTTTCTATCTCATCCACGATACGCCGGGCCGAACCTCGTTGCGCCAATTTCAAGATATTCCGGCTCAACCCCTCTAATTTGCTTTCATCTTTTACCAGACTCAAAGCCATATCAAACAAGAGTGCCTTTGCTTCGGCGTCGGCCACCATCATAGCCGCATTTCTTTTCACCAACGCCATGGCGTTCTGTGTCTGGTGATCCTCCGCAACGTTGGGCGACGGGACAAGGATAACCGGTTTTCCCAGCAGAGAGAATTCCGATATGGAACCGGCTCCGGCACGTGAAATCACAAGGTCGGCAACGGAGTAGGCATAATCCATGCGCGAGAGGAAATCGAACAGATACACATTTCCGGGAATTCTTCCCTGCGCCTTCAAGTCAGACATTTCTTTAAAATAGTACTTTCCACATTGCCAGATAACTTGAACACCGGATTTCTGTATATCGGAGCACGATCCGATGATGCTTTCGTTAAGCGTTCGCGCACCCAGACTGCCACCCACCAGGAGTATTGTTTTCCTTTCAGGGTTTAAGCCGAAGTACGTATATCCTTTCTGCCTGTTTTCCTCGGAAACGACTAAATCCTGTCGCGTAGGATTGCCGGTGAGCACAATTTTTTCTTTCGGAAAGAACCGTTCCATACCTTCGTACGCCACACAGATTTTGGCCGCTTTCTGCGCCAGCATCTTATTGGTTACTCCGGCATATGAATTCTGTTCCTGCAAAACTGTCGGAACGCCTTTTGCAGCCGCCGCCCGGAGGGTGGGCCCGCTGGCATAGCCGCCTACTCCCACAGCGATATCGGGTTTGAACGAGGCAACAATGGCTCTAGCCTTTCGCATACTCTTCAATAATTTCACGGCTACCGAAACATTTTTCAGCAGATTTTTCCGGTCGAAACCGGCTACGGGAAGTCCGACAATGGTGTATCCTGCAGCTGGAACACGCTCCATTTCCATCCGGTTTTCCGCACCGACGAAAAGGATTTCGGCGTCGCTCCACCGTTCCTTTATAGCGTTAGCGATGGAGATGGCGGGAAAAATATGTCCGCCGGTACCACCGCCGCTAATGATTACCCGTAGGGGCTGTAATGCTGACATCATACCTGAATAATTTCAAATTCCACTTTTTCTTCCAATTTGTCTATGGTTTCCACAGCGTTCTTTTTATCTTTTCTCTCATCAGGCTGGTCTGTTTCATCGATGGTTACCTCTCCTTTCTTCTTTCCGATTCCAAACCTGTCTGCACTTAAAATCAACCCGAAGTAAGCGCAAGTGATGAGCAGTGACGTCCCTCCCCGGCTGATGAGCGGCAGCGGCTGGCCGGTTACCGGGATCAAATTCACAGCCACCGCCATGTTAATAAACGCCTGCATCGACAACATGAGTGCCGAGCCCAGAACAAGATATTTCGGAAAAAGTTTCTGGGTTTTCCGGGCGATCATTCCCGCCCGGATCAGGATGATGATGTAGAGCAGCAGCACAAAAATTCCACCGGCAATACCCATCTCCTCGATGATTATCGCATAAATAAAATCGGAATAAGCCTGGGGAAGAAAATCACGCTCGGTACTGTTGCCCGGGAACTTGCCTAAAACTCCTCCGTTGGCAATGGCTATTTTAGCATGTGCCACCTGATAGTTCTCGTCGGTAATGGTGTAGTATGTCTCTTCCGATTCTTCCTTGTGGCTGCCAAATTCTGCAATCCGGTTTTGCCAGGTACCTACACGGCTTAACGCACCGGAATCGGTCCAATCGGCGGGAATCACTTTCAGCAACACAATGAAGAGTACGAGAAAGGCTATCCCTGCTCCGGCCACTTTTAGCAACCTTGCCAACTTTACATTTCCGATAAACATTAGCAAAAAACAAACTACAAAGAGCAACGCTGCCGTCGACAAATTATCCATTGCAATAATGCCGCAAACAACAATCATCAATCCAATCATCCACTTGAAGAGCAAGCCGTCGTTCATGCCGTTTTGTTTGCTGAGCAGAAACGCTATCGTGCCCATAAGCGATATCTTGGCTATTTCCGACGGTTGAATGGTAAAACCAAAGATAGAGATCCACCGCTCAGCACCGTTTACCGTAGTCCCGATAACCGGTGTGAGCAGGAGTAAGACGATCGAAGCGATAAGCACAAAAATCAGGGAAGAGAAATACCGGTAAGGTATATTGTGAATCAAAACAATGACCCCCACTCCTCCGATCAAAAACATGGTGTGGCGTAAGATGGGGCCCCATTGATTTTGCTGTTTGTAAACAATGGTGCTGGTAGCACTGAAGATCTCCACCAGTGAAATCACACACAAGATAACAAATACCAACCATATGACTTTATCACCTTTAAAGATTTTCACTCCGAATTTCTCCAACGTGGATTTTGAGTTTTCTAAATCTTCCTGAAAATTTGTCGGATTAATGGCATTCTTTATTTTATCAAGCATAATTCATAATTCATAATTCATAATGCAGAATTCACAATTAGCCTTTAGCAACTTTGAACTTTGAACCTCACAGCCTCCTCACACAATCCTTGAATTGATTACCACGGTCCTCGTAATTCTGGAACAGGTCGAAGCTGGCGCAACAGGGCGACAGCAATACGGTATCCCCTTTTTCTGCCATCCGGTAAGCGGTATCAACAGCATCTTTCATGGAGTTCACCTCTTCTATGTCGGGGACGATCCCGTCGAAGAAAGCACGCAGCTTGCGGTTATCTTTTCCCAGGAATATCAACCCCCTGGCCTTTTGCCTTACCAGCTCTTCAATCTCGGTGTAATCGTTTCCCTTATCGGTACCGCCAAGAATCAGCACAACTTTCGTGCGCATACTCTGAAGTGCGTACCAGCACGAGTTTACGTTGGTAGCCTTGGAGTCATTTATGTATTGCACACCTCGCACCGACGCTACTTTTTCCAAGCGGTGCGGAACGCCTTTAAAGTCTGAAAGAGCCAGGCGTAAATTATCGTCCGAGATATCAAGTAATTTAGCCACAATCCCCGACGCCATAGAGTTATACAAATTATGCATTCCCTGTAACGCCAGCAATTCCAACTCCATATCAAAAACAGTTCCTTTGGTTTGTATATACATTTTGTTGCCCTCCGAATAAGCCGCAGCCCGTTGATTATTTTTTTCAGTAAAAGAATATAAATCAGATGCGGGTTTAAGTTTTTCGATTTCCTTTGTCACTACCGGATCGTCTATCCAGTAAATAAAAGAATCTCCCATTTTATGGTTGCGTATGATCCGCATTTTTGCATCCACGTAATTTTGCATATTGTGATCGTACCTATCTAAGTGGTCGGGAGTTATGTTCATCAATACGGCGATATCCGCTTTAAAATCATACACGCCTTCCAGTTGAAAACTACTTAGCTCCAGCACAAAGTAGTCGAAATTCTCTTCCGCCACCTGCCTGGCAAAGCTTTTGCCTATGTTTCCTCCCAGCCCCACGTTTAGTCCTGCCGATTTCA
Source organism: Porphyromonadaceae bacterium (assembly GCA_022840285.1). Lineage (GTDB taxonomy): Bacteria > Bacteroidota > Bacteroidia > Bacteroidales > Dysgonomonadaceae > Petrimonas. Next base: position 27,787 of record JALHIE010000019.1, on the reverse strand, counting down.
GGATGTGATAAATAAGGCTTGCCGTAGTGGTTTTACCGTTGCTCCCGGTAATACAGATCATCTTGGCGTGGGTATACCTTCCGGCAAACTCAATTTCGGATATCACCCGGATTCCTTTTGAAATAATTTTCTGCATCAAGGGTATGGTATCGGGAATGCCCGGACTCTTTACTATCTCGCTCGCAGAGAGGATGCTCTCCTCTGTGTGGCCGCCTTCCTCGAAATCAATCCCGTAGTCGACAAGTGTTTTACGGTGTTCCTCTTTCAGTATTCCGGAATCAGAAAGGAAAACCCGGATTCCTTTTGTTTTCGCAAGAATGGCAGAACCCACACCCGATTCGCCACCGCCCAATATTATTAATTCATAATTCATAATTCATAATGCATAATGCAGAATTATTACGTTATTTATCTTTTTTTGAAGTATTTAAAATGGCAGTTAAAATCTTTATGATTTCAATGCAATCACTATCAATACTTGTATATTCATCTTTTGTCAAATACCCGGTTTCTGTAAATATTTCAAGCCAATAATTGGTTTCGCTTGCTTCCTTTAACGCGATATTCAATTTCGATTCGAAATCTTTCTTGCTTTGTGCCCTCAAGGCTTCGTGTACGTTTGCGCCAATACTTGTACCGCAACGCAATAACTGGCGGAATAAAACTTCAATAGCTCCCTTATTATTCTTATTCAAATGTTGATACAGCCGGATTATCCGGATTGCAAACATTTTTGTTTTTTCCGCAATGATGTTATCTTCCTTCACAACCACTTCTTTTTAATTATGAATTATGAATTATGAATTATTTACTACCTCATCTTCAACGTTGCTACGGCTATCACCGCCAGAATCATTCCTATAAGCCAGAATCGCGAAACGATCTTGGGTTCGGTGATCGGGATCAGCGGTTTCTGAATCAGGGCATCGATCCCGGCATTTCCTGCTTTCTGAAAATGGTGATGCAGGGGCGACATTTTAAACACCCGTTTCCCGATACCCGATCTTTTTTTTGTATATTTAAAGTAAGTGACCTGCAGAATTACAGAGAGGGCTTCTACAAAAAACACCCCGCACAAGATAGGAAGCAGCATCTCCTTATGGATAAGCACGGCAAAAACCCCGATAATCCCGCCTAACGTCAGGCTACCCGTATCGCCCATAAAAACCTGGGCGGGATAGGCGTTGTACCAGAGAAAACCGACAGTAGCCCCCACAAATGCAGCGGCAAAAACCATCAGTTCATCCCCTCCGGGGATGTACATGATGTTCAGGTATGAAGCAAAGTCGACACGCCCGGACACGTATGCCAGGACTCCCAGCGCCACACCGATGACCGCTGACGATCCCGAGGCCAGGCCATCCAGCCCGTCCGTCAAGTTCGCACTGTTTGAAACTGCCGTAACAATCAGAATTACAGAAAGCACAAAGACAACCCAGACCGCTTCATCGGCAAAATCGCCCATCCACGAAACGAGCCAGCGATAATCAAAATTATTGTTTTTCACAAAAGGGATGGTCGTTTTTGTGGTCTTGACATTCTGATCTTTATACTGCACCTGTTCAATGACATTATTCACCCGGATTTCGGTGTTCTCACGCGCAACGATATCGGGGCTCCAGTACATCATCAAGCCTACAATCAAGCCCAAACCGACTTGTGCCACGACTTTGATTTTTCCTTTCAACCCTTCCTTGTCTTTTTTAAATACCTTGATATAATCATCGGCAAAGCCTAAAGCACCCAGCCAGATCGTGCTTATGATCATTATAATGATATAGATATTCTCTAATTTACCCATCAGCAATATCGACACCAAAATAGAGAGGATAATGATAACACCACCCATGGTCGGTGTTCCCCGTTTGCTGTATTGCCCTTCCAGGTCAAGGTTGCGAATAGTCTCTCCTATCTGCTTCTTTTGTAGTTTACGAATGATCCTGGCACCGACAACGACCGAAAAGAGTAACGAAACAAGGGCGGCGAGTGCTGCCCGGAACGTAACAAACTGAAACATTCCCGCTCCGGGGAAGTCAAGTTTGTCCAAATATTGAAAAAGGTAGTACAGCATAATTAGTTATGAGTTATGGCGACGTGTGAAATATTTTCTCTAACTCTTCTTTGTCGTCGAAATGGTATTTCACGCCTTTAATTTCCTGGTAGTCTTCGTGTCCTTTTCCGGCAACAAGAACAACATCACCTGGCTTGGCCAGTGCACAAGCGGTTTTTATCGCTTCACGCCGATCCACGATCGAAAGTGCACTGCGGCGTTGCTCATCATCCAAACCGGCTACCATGTCGTCAATGATATCCTGCGGCTCTTCGAACCGGGGATTATCGGAGGTCAGGATTACCCGGTTGCTTAACTCCACCGCTTCACGCGCCATTAACGGACGTTTGGTCCTGTCGCGGTTTCCGCCGCATCCCACCACCGTTATTATATCGCCTTTCCGATCCAGTACTTCGTGAATAGCATTGAGAACATTCGTCAAAGCGTCGGGTGTATGGGCATAGTCGACAATGGCGGTAAAACTCCCGGGTGATCGTAATGTCTGGAAACGCCCGGCCACAGGTTTCAAAACGCTTAATATCCTGAGCACCTCCTCCGGTTCTTCTCCCAGCAAAACAGATGCACCATAAACCGCCAGCAGGTTATACACGTTAAAAATACCCACAAACTGTACGATCAGTTGTTTCCCGTTAATTTCTATTTCCGTCCCGTCAAAATGTTTCTCGAAAATCCGTGCTTTAAAATCCGCTAATCCTTTTACGGAATAAGCATATTGTCTGGCTTTTGTATTTTGGAGCATCACCCCTCCGTTTTTATCATCCGTGTTGGTAAGGGCAAAAGCAGTTTCAGGCAAAGCGTCGAAAAAAGCTTTTTTCACGTTCCGATACTCCAACATGTTCTTGTGATAATCCAGGTGGTCCTGCGTGAGGTTGGTGAAAATCCCCCCTTGGAAACGCAGTCCGTAGACCCGTTTTTGATGAATGGCATGGGAACTCACTTCCATAAAGGCATATTCGCAACCGGCATCAACCATCTTCCGCAAAAACGAGTTCAGGGTGATGGGATCGAGCGTGGTATGCGTGGTGGGGTAACTGTCATCGTTTACACAGTTGGTTACGGTTGAAAGCAAGCCTGCGCCATACCCCAATGTCCGAAACATCCTGTAAAGCAATGTAGCGACGGTTGTCTTTCCGTTCGTTCCGGTTACGCCAACCAGTTTCAGCCGCTCCGACGGATTTCCGTACCAGACGGAAGCGATTTGCGCCAAAGCGACGGCCGAATTTTCGACCTGAACATACGTAACTCTCGAAAAATACTCTTCAAACATCGGCTTATCATATACCACCACCAATACATCCTGTTCTATCGCCTTGGCGATATAATCGTGTCCATCGGTATTGATTCCTTCCACTGCGATAAAAAGCGAACCTTTCTGCACCTGGCGGGAATCGGAAGTGATGCTTTCGACCTCCACATTCTCTTCCCCGTGAATTGCCACGATTTTACACCTTTCTGTAAGTTGACTCAGTTTCATATTACTATCTGTTTTTTACCGCAACGTTATGCTAATGGTTGTACCTCTAATCAGTTTGCTCTCCGGAGTGAACGATTGCGAAACCACTTTCCCCGAGCCGGTCAAATTGACCCTTAATCCTGATTTTTCGAGCAGGTAAACCGCATCTTTTGCACCCATGCCCAACACACTGGGCACCGAATTCTTATTTATCGCCAATGCCTGCGGATGATACGCAACGCTGTCGTATTTTACTTTCACCCAGTCGGAAGCGGAATCCGAAACGGAAGATTTGAAATTCAGCATCGAGAGTACCGCCTGACTGTTTCCCCAGCTTCCGCTTTTAATAGCCGGCATTTTCTGCAGGGTAGAATCTATCCGTGCTTGTTCAGGGGCAAGCTGAGTCCGCTTAACATACGTCTGCTCCGCGATATTTTTGAAAACCATACCTGCTTGTCCTCCGCCTGACGGAACCCCTCGAGGTTTTCTGATTCCGACGAAGCACGTATAGGTTGGGTCGTCTGCGGGGAAGTATCCGCAGAACGAAACGTAATAATCGCTGTATCCGCCCCCACTGGCAATTTGTGCTGTCCCCGTTTTTCCCGCGATGGGAAAATAGTCCGATTTCACGACTTTCGCCGTCCCCTTCTCGATAACCCCCACCAGCATATCCTGGATTTGGATCAGGGTGCTGTCCTTACACATCTTTTCGTTCAATAAAAGGCTTGATCATTTTTCCACCGTTGGCAATACCGTTGTAGAACATCAGCATATAGATGGGCGGGACTTTGGATTCATAACCGAAAGACATCCAAGGCAGCGTGGTCTTGGACCAGTAATTTACCTTATCATCGGGAAAACGAATGGATGAGGTTCCTTCAATTCCGTTCAACGGAACATCCCAGGTGAGTTTTTTTCGTAAACCGATCCTATCGATTCCTTTTACAAATCTTGTCGGGTCATCGCCGTACGCCTTGAGTACAATTTTACTCATCACCACGTTCGAAGAGATTTCCATTCCTTCCTTGACCGTAAGGTATCCCCGGTCACGGCCCTGTCGCCAATAGTGGTCGCGCACCCATTTACCGTTGTACTGATACAACCCATTACCCACGTGAAAGGAGTCGACTGGACTTATCAGTCCGTCATCGAGAGCCACCATGACCGTCACAGTCTTGAAAGTAGATCCCGGTTCGTTCATGTAGGAAAAAGCATTGGGGTTTCCTTCGCCATAGTTTCCGTTACTCATCCGGTCCAAGTTGGCAATTCCCTTGATTTCTCCCGTTTTAGTCTCCATAATAATTGCCGTTCCCGATTCGGCTCCAGTCTCTTCAAGCTTGGCCCGGAGCGCGCGTTCCGTCACATCCTGAATATCGGCATCAAGCGTGGTTACAATATCGTATCCATCTTTGGCGGCAATCTCCTCTATATCGGTCCAGCGACCCTGTATTTTTTGCCGGCTTTTTACACCCTCAACACCTCTCAACAGCGAGTCGTATTTCAGTTCCAATCCACTGGCGCCTCCTTTTTCAAGGTCTTTGTATACGTTTCCCACCGTTCTGTTGGCAAGATTCCCGAAAGGACGCTTCCGCGCGTTTTTTTCTTCCGCAATCAGTCCGCTTCGATTGGAACGCTGGTTGAGAAACGGATAAGTACGAATCTCCTTCAGGTCAACATAGGAGATATCGGGGCGAAGAATACGCACGTATCGCGATTTCAGCGTCACTTTCTTCTCGCTGCCTTTTGCGGTATTTTCCTGCAATTGCCGCTCTTCCTTTTCGCGAAGTTTCCATCCGTTGAGGATAATGTTTTTGTATTGCGACGCCGTTCGGTCGGGAAACTTCCTGGAGAGGGCTACCGAAAGGTCGCCAACATACTTCATCAGCGTATCTTTTCTCATCCCTTCTGCCCAGAAATCCATATAGACGCTATACAACGGCTCACTGGTAGCCAGGAGTTTGCCGTCGTAGGTATAGATATTTCCCCGCTTGGGCAAAATGACGCGATCCTTGATGATGGTCTCCTTTTCCCCAACTTCCCGCCATTTCTTTCCTTCCGCTGTAAAAACGATCTTTCCGGCAGAGAAAACAATCATCATCCCAACCCCCAGGAGGAGGAAGACAATTAAACCGTAACGGTTTAAAATCCTCTTTCTATTTTCGTCGGTTTTCTTTCCCATTTCATTTTTTTCCTTTCTGAATGCGATAAACCGGTTGGTTATTTATTTTCAATTCCAGACCCGACTCTTCCACTCTTTTCTCAATTTGGCCCTGACGGCTGGCCTCGGTTAAGTCCGATGAAATGTCGAGCGACTCATACTTAGCATCTTTAAGTTCAACTTTCAGCCGCTCCATCTCTGCGATTCGTTGCAAAACCGTATAACGGTGACTGATAAACAAAATCATTATGACAACCAAAACTACGATAAAGGTAATGTTCCGGACAAAGAAGTTCTCCGTCAACACATTTCCACCGAAAACGTGTACGAATGATTTTCTTATGTTGTCGAGTCTTATTTTCATTTTTGGGCTACAGATGGAGAGATTAAGAATCTTAAACCTCAAATTTTTTCTGCAATTCGCAGTTTGGCACTTCTCGAACGCGGATTATTCGCTTGTTCTTCCTCCGTGGGAACAATCACTTTCCTGTTGATCAACTCAAACGGAGCCTCCCTGTTCCCGTAAAAATCCTTGACGATATTCCCCTCGAAATTTCCAGCTTTAAAAAAAAATTTCACCAGCCGGTCCTCCAGCGAATGGTAGGAGATGACACTGAACCTTCCGCCGGGCTTTAACAGTTGCATTCCTTGAAACAACATCTCTTCCAGCGCTTTCAGCTCATCGTTCACTTCAATTCGCAACGCCTGAAACGCCTGAGCCAGGGTTTTATTTTCTTTCTCACGAAAAGCAAACGGCTTCATGATCTCCAGAAAATCAGAAACGGAACCGATCTTTTTCGACCGGCGATAGGCAGCAACAGCTGCCGCAATCTTTCGCGCCTGTTTCAATTCCCCGAAAAAGAAAAAAATATCCGACAACTTCTCTTCCGGATATTCGTTCAAAATATCGGCGGCCGTTTTTCTGGCCTGCCGGTTCATCCGCATATCCAAGTCTCCCGGTAACCGAAAAGAAAATCCACGATCGGAATCGTCAAAATGATGCGACGACACCCCCAAGTCGGCAAGAATTCCGTCCACCTCATCTACCCGATGATAGCGTAAAAAATTCTTTAAAAATCGAAAATTGCTTTTTACGAATATGAAACGTGGATCCGGAATAATGTTTTGGTATGCATCTTCATCCTGATCAAAAGAAAAAAGTCGGCCATTCCCGCCCAACCGTTTCAATATTTCTTTCGAGTGTCCGCCTCCTCCGAATGTCACATCGACATAAACTCCATCGGGACGAATATTCAACCCGTCCACACTTTCTTGAAGCAATGCCGGTATGTGATATATTTTCAAATCCATGGACACATCAGGACATTAACTCTTGTAATCTTTCCGAAAACTCATCGGGATCAACCAGCGGTTTTTCGAGCCTTTCTTTCGCCCATATCTCAATGGTATCATCCACGCCCAGAAAACGGACATCGGACTCGATACCCACCAGCGTCATGTAACGTTTGGGAATTAAAATCCGTCCGCTTGCATCCATTTCAAGCCGTTCGGCATCGAGCACAAACTGACGGAAAACCTGCTGCTGCTCCTTGTTCCACTTGTTCAGCCGAACCCTGAGCGTTTCGATTTCGTTTTCCCATACCGTGCCGGGATAAAGCACCAAACAATCCTGAAAAATATCCTTGCGAAGCACCAAAAACTCTTCGTCAGCGCCCTGCAGGCGCTTGCGGAATACTGCCGGAACAAATATCCGTCCTTTTGCATCGGCCCTTGCTTCAATATTTCCCAGAAATTGCAACACTATACTCTTAGTTCTATGATTTTTGCGGTAAAATTACAAAATAAATCCACTTTCCCCCACTTTCCCACACATTATTTTTAATAAAGTTATCAACAGAGTATCAATATGCTAATTTTTAACACATTAACAACCAAACAAGTCCGCAAGTTATTGTAGAATATTTCTACCGTTTTAAATAAATGGAAGTGGCGTATCCTTTTTTCTTAATTATTTTGTATTTTTGCGGGCGGTAGGAAAGTCATTATGTCGGAAAAAACTGATTTCAAATTAGATATTGATGGTGTTTTGCAGGCAAAAGCAAAAAAACACTACAGGAAAATCCCCAAATTTGTCGTTAATTATTTAAAACGTACCGTTCATCAGGATGAATTAAATGCGATTATCGAACGAAACCGGGATAAGCTGGGCGTTGATTTTATGCGTGCACTGGTAGACAAGGAATTTAAAGTCAACCTGAAAATCCACGGAGAAGAGAACATTCCCTCAGAAGGAAAATTTGTTTTTGCGTCCAATCATCCACTGGGTGGCCTGGACGGAATTTGCCTGTCGGCTCATTTAGGGGAAAAGTATAAGGGGAAAATCAAGTACCTGGTTAACGATGTTTTGTTAAACATCAGGAACCTTGAATCCATCTTTGTTCCGGTCAACAAATACGGCTCACAGGCCAAATTGTCTGCTGCGGCCATAAACGAGGCTTACGCGTCAGACAACCAGATCATCACTTTCCCGGCCGGATTATGTTCCCGAAAACAAGGCGGCCGGATAAAGGACCTGGAATGGATGAAAAACTTTGTCGTAAAAGCTGTTGAATACAAGAGGGACATCATTCCTGTCCACTTTGATGCCAAAAACTCGGATTTCTTTTATAATTTTGCCAATATCCGCAAATCATTGGGGCTAAAATTCAATATAGAACTTATTTACCTGCCGGGTGAAATGTTCAAAAATAAAGATCAGACATTTCACATCACGTTTGGTAAACCAATATCCTGGCAATCGTTGGATAAATCAAAAAGCCCCGTGCAATGGGCGGAAGAGATAAAAACCGTTGTTTACAATTTACCCCTAAAAGAGAATAATTAAGTATGGAAAAAATCATCGATCCGATTGATAAAACCCTTATAAAAAACGAACTAACCGTAGGAAAAAGAATACGCTCCACCAACAAGGCCAACAACGAAATTTACATCTTCACTGCCCACGATTCGCCTAACCTTATGCGGGAAGTAGGACGGTTACGTGAAATTGCCTTTCGCCACTATGGCGGAGGAACCGGATTAGAAGCCGATATCGACAAATACGACCTGATGGAGCATCCCTACCATCAACTCATTGTCTGGGATCCGGAAAAGGAAGAAATCTTAGGCGGATACCGCTTTATCATGGGCAAGAAAGTAGATTTCGATGAAAAGGAAAAACCGATGCTCGCTACGGCCCATTTGCTAAACTTCTCCGACGACTTCATAGAAAACTACCTGCCTTACACCGTTGAACTGGGCCGCTCGTTTGTCTCCCTCGAATACCAATCCACCTTGCACAGCCGTAAAGGCATCTTTGCACTCGATAATCTTTGGGACGGCCTGGGCGCACTCACGGTAATCGATCCGTCGATGAAGTATTTTTTCGGGAAAGTAACCATGTACGGAACATACAACAAAGAAGCCCGCAACATGATCTTGTATTTTATGCACCTGCACTTTCCCGATCCGGACAAACTGGTTACCCCCATCAGCCAGCTCGTCACCAACACAGATACCGAAAAGATGAAGCACCTGTTTAAAGGGAAGAGCTTCAAGGAGGACTACCGCGTTCTGAACAAGGAGGTCCGCAGTTTCGGCCTGAACATACCGCCGCTCATCAATGCCTATATGGGGTTATCGCCCACCATGCGTTTCTTCGGAACCTCTGTAAACGACGAATTCGGAGATGTGGAAGAATCGGGTATTCTTATCGAGATCAACCAGATCCTCGAAGAAAAAAAGCAGCGTCACATTGAATCCTATATCAGATCCAACCCCAGCAAACGGTTCCTTATCGGATTAAGGAGAGCCATTTCCGGAAAAAGCAAAAACCTGATCGGTAAATCCAAAAAGAAAAAGTAAGCTTCAAAAAAAATTCTTGGCAATTGCGCAACTTTTCGCAACCTAAATTACTGATAATTTATTTTTTACACTTAAAAATGCAATCGTTTGCACAGGTAAACAGAGTTAAAACAGCTGTTCTAAACGTGCAATCAATTGCAATAGTCCTATTTTTGTGTCAGGAGTGGATATTGTTATGATTAAATGAGAACACATTTACCTTCATTTACTTGTAATTAATGTAATTCTGTGAAAAAAATAGGGAGTAGATAAGTATAAATCAGTTAATCTTACAACGTTAACAAACATGTATGTAAATTTGAAAAAAAGTACGAAAGCGTTCTTGATGACAGTGTTGTCGAGCATGCTAATGATTTTATCGGTCAGCGCTCAAACGGGCTCTGCGATAAACGTAAGGGGAACAGTAACGGATGCTGCAGGCGAACCGATCATCGGGGCCAATATCCTGATTCAGGGAACCTCAACAGGAACAGTTTCCGATTATGACGGCAACTTCACCCTTCAGGCACCCGCAGACGGAGTATTGGAGATCAGCTACATAGGCTACAGATCACAATCGATTTCCATCAACAACAGGACAACAATACCTATCGTTATGGAAGAAGACGCCGAACTGCTGGACGAGGTAGTGGTGGTTGGTTATGGCTCGCTGAGCAAAAAAGAACTATCCAGCTCTATCGTGCAGGTAAATAAAGAGGATTTTCAACAAGGAGCGGTCAGCAATCCAATGGAGTTACTGACAGGAAAAGTAGCCGGGCTGAATGTGAATAACACCGAATCGGCGAATCCAAACTCAGGTTCATCACTGCAGATTCGCGGAGCCACCTCAATTTCCGCATCGAACGATCCACTCATTGTGATTGATGGCGTTACCGGTGGGAACATACGGAACCTCTCTTCGCAGGATATTGAATCGATGACCGTGCTGAAAGATGCAGCATCTGCAGCCATCTATGGCACGCGTGGTGCGAATGGCGTTATCCTGATTACCACAAAGAAAGGTGCTGCAGCACCCGGAAAAGCACAGGTTACTTATGACAGCTGGATAGGTGTAAATCTGGCACATACACCCAGGGCCGTTCTAACACCGGACGAGTTTCGCCGCTCACGCCGTGGAACGGATTACGGAGACAATACGATATGGTATGACCTGCTTGTAAGGGATTTCTCCTACGATAACAACCAATACCTGTCGATTAATGGAAGCACCAATAACGGTCATTACGGTTCATCTTTCAATTACAAGAAAGCGACCGGTATAGATATCAAATCCGCCCGTGAGGAGTTTGCCGGACGTTTTGTCCTGGAACAGAGAATGCTGGAGAATCGACTTCAATTAAACGGTTCGCTCAATGCACGAAGGGTCAATGAGGAATGGGGAAATACCGGGATGTTCGACACAGCACTGAATATGAATCCCACTATGCCGGTATACAATGAAAATGGCACCTATTACCAGCCCACATCTCCCACGGGTGCACGCAACCCAGTGGCAGAAATGAAGGAGATAGACAACAACGGCCAGCGTCTCTATGTGCTGGGTACTGCTGAAGCGAAACTCAATCTTATTCAGCAGCAGAATCAACTGTTGAACACCTCCCTGAGCTATTCGTTACATTATGACGACCTGAAACAACAATATTATACTCCCTCCAGTTCAGGCGAGTCTTTCTGGGGCGGATACAAAGGCAGGGCCAACGTTCAATATCAGAAATGGTATACTAACCGTCTCGAGTGGCTTTTAAACTACTCGCTCGACTTAAGCGACCACAGTTTCAAGGCTGTTGCCGGTTACTCATACGAAGAATCCCACTGGGAACGACTACAGGCATCAAACAACGATTTTACTTTCGACAACATCAAATGGCATGACCTGGGTAGCGGAAGTTTTCTTGCCGATGGAAAAGCAAGTATGGGTACGGGAGCTTCACTCTCTAAACTGATTGGTGTTTTCGGACGTGTGAACTATAACTGGAGAAACCTGGTCATGGCCTCCCTCTCTCTGCGTCACGAAGGTTCCACAAAATTCGGGAAAGAACACAAATGGGGTTCTTTCCCTTCAGCCTCCATTGCATGGGAGTTGGCCAACATGAACTTTATGGAGCCGAATTCCGAATGGATTCAAAGCCTGAAGCCGAGAATCTCTTATGGTGTCACTGGCCGTTCTGATTTTGGAGCATACCAGTCACTGGCCACATACAGTACAAAAGCCCAATATTTCATCGACGGAGAATGGGTAAAAGGATATGCACCCTCCAACAATGCCAACCCGCTGTTGGGATGGGAAAAAAGCATCAGTACAAATATTGGCGTTGATTATTTACTCTGGAACAGGGTGAGGGGGTCGATCGACTATTTTGACCGTCAATCCAAAGATCTCCTTTACAACTACACAGCTCCACAACCACCCTTTGTGTATCCCAATATCCTGGTCAACGTCGGGACTACACAAAACAGCGGTTTTGAGTTTGCAGTAGATGTTGATATATTCAAGGAGACACCGGTTCAATGGACCTCGGGAATAAATTATTCCTATGGCACCACTAAACTGAAACAGCTTTCGAACGACATCTATGAGGCATCCTACCTGGAACTGTACCTCAAACCGGGAGTAGGAACCAGCGAATACTTCTTCCGGGTTCAGGAAGGGGGAAAGATTGGTCAGTTCTATGGTTATGAGTTTGCCGGTATAGCGGATGGACAGATGATGATTTACGACAACGACAACAACCCCGTAGCTGTTGGTGATGCCAATCCTGAATACAAACGTTACATTGGGAACGGCACTCCCACTAGTTTCCTTTCCTGGAACAACACACTACGGTACAGGAATTTTGACCTGAACATATTCTTCAGGGGGGCATTCGGTTTCGACATCTTCAATATGGGAACCTATGGCATGGGATTAAAGGGAGCCGGAACGGACAATGTATACCGAACTGCGTATACGGAAAATAAAGAACTGTCGACCGGTGGAGGTGTAATCTCCTCGTTCTTCCTTGAAAAAGGAGATTACCTGAAACTGGAAAACGTCACCTTGGGTTATAACCTGAAACCCAAGTCCAATAAATATTTCGATCATGTACGCTGCTTCCTTTCAGCAAAGAACCTGGCTACATTCACGAACTACACCGGCAACGATCCTTCCATTGTGAGGGTAAACGGTATTGAACCGGGAGTTGACAGCAACAGCTCCTACCCCACAGCTACACAGATCAGCGCAGGAATTACGCTCAATTTCAAATAAGCAAGGGATTGGAAGTATTAATCGATACAAATTGAATCAATATGAAATCTAAAAAAAATTACCTTATAATATTAGCACTATTTGGTCTTTCAATGACTGCCTGCCTTGATCTCGGTGAAGAGGTGTTCGACAGGGTTGACTCCTCCATCTACTACCAGGATGAGAGCAGCGTGAAGAGTGCTGTTGCTTCCATATATGGGACGGGAGCATTGAGTTACATAGAGTATTTCTGGTATCTGCAGGAGTTTTCAGCAGATCAGGTAGCCTGGCGCTCGTGGAACGGTGGTCTTTGGGGATGGGATGAGGCAGAGAAGTTTGTCCTATCAAGTCACACCTGGACTCCCGACTCAAAAATAATCCGACAGACGTGGGAAACTGCTTGGACGACCATCGGATTATGCAATACACTTATAGAGGATCTGGAAAGCCTGGATCCTGCCAATCTCAGGATGAGCGAAGAAAAAATGCAGACCTATATCGCTGAAGTGCGTACCCTTCGGGCCTGGGCATACTACAATATCTACGAGGTATGGGGAGGGGCCCTACCCCTCAACATTTCGGCCGGATCCGAAATACCCGGCAGTGCATCAACCGATTTTGACGAAGGAAGCCGGATTATATTCAACTTTTTGATCAAAGAACTTGATGAAAGTTTGGACAACCTGACAAAGAACTCCGTTAACAGGATGAACCAGGCGGTAAACAGAATTATCAAGGCCCGGCTCCTGTTAAATGCAGAGCTTTTCATCAAACAACCCATGTACGACGAATGTGCCCTGCTCAGTCAGGAGATCCTAAACAGCAAGTACGGGGATTATTCGATTGCGGACGACTACAGAACGAACTTCTCTATTGAGAACGTGAACTCCCCAGAGGTGATCATGGCTTTCTCTTTTGAAGTGGGGCAATTGAACGGTGGATGGATGCGGAACATGCCTTTCCTACCCTACAATATTTGGGATTACTTTGGGGGGACCTACAATCAAAACGGATGGAACTGTACTATCCTGACACCCTCTTTTGACAATTCGGGCACAGTTCTTCCGTCCGGAGGCACAACCTCCCCAAAATCGTTTCTGGAAGCTCCCTACAATGACAAGCTGGGTGCTGTCTATGAACGATTCGACAATCGTGACATCCGCAAACAAAACTACGTGTACGATTCCGGTACTAGCAATTACAAGGGTATGTTCCTGAAAGGAGAGATCAAAGCCAACTACGGCAAGGGAGATCCTCTGAAAGCAGATGCCGACAGAGATGGACAGGGAATAGTGTATGTAGATCAGGTGGGCACTTTCCTCGGAAAGGGAAGAGAATTGGAAACGGTGATGTCACCGCGCTGGGGTGAAACAACCTCCGGTATTCGCCTGGTGAAATACCCCATCTACCCTTCATCTGCTGGAATTGATTTCCAGGATATCGACGAGGTTGAATTTCGATTGGCTGAAGTGGTCTATATGCTTGCTGAATGCAAGATGCGTGATGGCGATTCCAGTGGAGCCAAAGAGCTGGTGAATAGCGTAAGACGGCGTTACTTCTCCGCATCAGACTGGGCAGTGGTGAAAGATCAGCCGGGACCTGGTTTTACTGCATTCGACATGGATTGGATGTTAAGCCAATGGGGACTTGAATTTTTATCAGAGGGACGTCGTCGCAGAACAGATTTGCGTCGCTTTGACAAATTTACTCAGGGGCAATGGTGGTTCTTTGGACGTGTAACAGAAGACGGGAAAGAAATACCGGCAAAAAGAGACAGAAAATATGAATGGTATCCCTTACCTTCGTCTGCTTTGATGGTCAATCCCGGACTGGTACAAAACCCCAATTATCAATAATTTCAACAGATAAGCAATTATGAAAAAAATAATATACATTTTGCTGTTACTCCCATTCATCACACTTTTCAGCGGATGCAATGACCTGGAAGAAATCGTTTTTGACCACGAGTTACAGCAATTCCCGACAAAAGAAAATGCAATACTCCTGGAAGTGATCATGCCCAAGGGAAGTATCGCTGACGATGAATATTACATCATCGGGGATTTCAATGGCGGAACAGATGCTATTGGAAATCCGGAGTGGAAGTTGGAGAAAGCTCCCGGGAGCAACATCAAATGGGGTATCTACCTGTTGCCTTCATCGTTTCAAAATGGAAAAACTCTGGCTGACGGATTCACTTTTTATGCAAAAAAGCAAGGCGCGGAACGATCGGTGAAAGATGAAGCCGTCGTGCATATACTGGATGTATCTGTGGGTTCTTTCACAAATGTATGGGTCGACAGATGGGAGTCTTATTTTGGAGAGCCTGTGAAAGAAAGTTACTCCATCTATGTAAACGATCAAACTGGATGGGACGAACTGGCCTTGTATGTATGGGGCGACCTGGAGGTTGCCGGATGGCCGGGAATCCTGCCTACCGGAAGTGAAGAGATCAACGGCGTTACTTATACCGTTTTTGACATGGGCAAAGAAGCAAAAGATGCAACGTTGAACTTCATTTTCAATAACAACAACAAAGGAAAGCAGTTCGATGCCATGCAGGATTTCACGCTCGACCGAGACGTATACTTGATGATTACTGAGAACAGCTACGAGGAAGTAGATCCTAATGTGGCTCCCTACAACGGTTATACGGTATATGTAGACAATCAAACCGGATGGGACGCATTGGCTCTCTACGCCTGGGGTGATGCCGAACCGGCCGGGTGGCCCGGCTTACAGCCTACCGGCACAAAAGAGATCAACGGTGTCAACTATACCTATTTTCAGATGGGTGAAGAGATGAATGATAAATCGCTCAACCTCATTTTCAACAATAACGGCAACAATATTCAATTGGCAGATATACCTGTCGTCCTAAACCGCGATTTTTATTTCCAAATCACCTCGAGTGGAGGAGTTGAAGTGGATCCGGAAGGAGGTCCGGAAGGTTTTAAAATTTACGTGGAAAACAACAGCGGGTGGGATGCGCTGGCTCTTCACTACTGGGGAGATGGAGTAACCGGCACCAATTGGCCTGGTTTAACACCATCGGGAACCAAGGAGATTGGTGGCGTAAGCTATCTGTTTTTCGAGTTACCTGCCACACTGAATGGTAAGTCTATCAATACCATCTTCAACAACAATGGAGCTGGTGCACAGTTCAACGGCCCCAGCATTACGGTTGATAAAGATCTCTATTTTTCAATCACTGCCGAATCTGCTACAGAGGTCGATCCGAATAAGGAACAGGGACATGTTGTGTACGTTGCCGACAACAGCGGGTGGGATAAACTGTCACTCTATTACTGGGGTGAGGGGGTTGCGGATCCCGGGTGGCCGGGGCTCGCCCCTGCCGGCACGAAAGAGGTAGGCGGAGTGACCTACAAGTATTTCGAATTACCCGTTGCCGTCAATGACAAATCGCTGAACCTCATCTTCAATAACAACGGAGCAGGTGCTCAATTCGATGGTCCGACCATTGTCGCCAACAAAAATTATTACTACCAAATCACGGCGACTGCGTATGTGGTAATTACCCCATAGTCTATTTGTAAATTCTTGAATTACGCAGCATGAAAATAAAACATAAAAAGTTAAGGATCTCGCTCTTGCCGGTTGTATTGACCTTGTACCTGTTCATCAACTGCAGTGGAACCACGGAAGAGCCTGTGATTATCAATCCTCCGGTTGTTGAAACTGAGAATGAGTGGATAATCTATGAAGTTAATCCGGGTCTATTCACGAAGAGGAGTGTTTTTAACGAAGTCGCATCACGGCTGGATGACTTGGAAGAGCTGCACATCAATGTAATCTGGTTGATGCCCGTTTACGAGCAGGGTGAGTTAAAGGCTATCGGTTCACCATACTGCGTCAAAGACTACAACAAGCTCAATGAAGATTATGGCACAATGGACGAGCTCAGGACACTTGTCTCCAAGGCCCATGCCAAAGGGATGAAAGTGATTCTTGATTGGGTAGCCAATCATACCTCGTGGGACAATAAGTGGATAGTGAATAAATCGTGGTATACCCAGGATTCCAACGGAAATATTGTTTCTCCTCCGGGAATGAACTGGAACGATGTGGCCGATCTGGACTACGCAAACAATCAAATGCGGGAAGAGATGATCAATGCCATGAAGTACTGGATTACGGAAGCTGGAGTAGATGGATACCGGTGTGATTACGCAGAAGGTGTGCCGGGCGATTTTTGGAAAGATGCTATCCAGGCATTGAAATCCATAAAGAGCGATGGCTTGCTGATGTTGGCTGAAGGTGGCAATACCAATCTCTTTTCCTACGGTTTTGACATGATATATGGTTGGGATTTTGCCTACAAGCTCCAGGATCTTTACAACGGCAAGATAACTGTAAAAGGCTTGTTCGACACTCACCAGAAAGAGTATCTGGGTGTCCCCGAAGGGAAACAGCGCATGCGATATATCACCAACCATGACATGGCCTCTGAACACTCGCCTGTTCAGGCCTATAAGGGTGAAAAAGGAGCTCTCTCCGCGTTTGTGATTGCAGTAACAATGGGAGGGGCACCTATGGTCTACAGTTCACAGGAGGTAGGGTATCCCTCCGCTCTCTCATTCTTCGGATTTCGGGAGATCGACTGGGAAAGTAATTTGTCCTATTTCAATCAGTACAGGACAATCATGGATATCTATGCTGCCTCTGAAGCTTTAAGGAAAGGAGAACTCAGGAGTTATGACAATACCGGCAAGGTAATCTCTTTCCTCCGTAAAAGCAACAAGGAGAGGGTATTGATTATGGTGAACACTTCTGACCAGGTCCAGGAAACAAAGATACCCATCGAATTTGCCCATGAAAAGGGAAAAGACCTGACGACTCAATCGACAGAGACACTACCGTCATTATTGACGTTGCAACCTTTCCAATTTAAGATCTGGAAACTTTGAAAAGATGATTTGAGTCAGTCTGTAGAACTGTCAGGATAAAATGGGCAATTTAATCCTGGCAGTTCTTTTATCCAGCATACAATCACTAACATTCAAGATCATGCATAAAGTAATTTTATTCTTACTCCTAATCTCCTCAACACTGTTCGTTAAAGCTCAAATCAACGTCGAACCCGCTTTCTGGTGGTCCGGAATGCAGGAGACTGAGCTACAGCTGATGATTTCGGGCAAGGAGATTGCCTCGTACAAGGCAACCGTCAACGCAAAAGACGTTTACCTGAAAGAAACGGTCTTACTCGAAAATCCCAACTATCAGATTTTGTACTTGGACATTTCGGGCAGCGCTCCCCAAAAGTTCGAAATCGTTTTTACTGAAGGAAAGAAGAAAATCTCGTATCACTACGAACTGAAAACACGAAATCCCAAAAGGAAAGAGATGAAAGGTTTCGATTCGTCTGACGTTTTATACTTGATCATGCCCGACCGGTTTGCCAACGGAGACCCCACGAACGACCAGATCCCGATGCGTACAAACTACAAGGTGGACCGAAAAAACCCCAATGCCCGCCATGGCGGTGATATTAAAGGTATCTCCGACAGGTTAGGCTACCTCTCCG
Organism: Porphyromonadaceae bacterium; assembly: GCA_022840285.1. Lineage (GTDB taxonomy): Bacteria > Bacteroidota > Bacteroidia > Bacteroidales > Dysgonomonadaceae > Petrimonas. Next base: position 9,470 of record JALHIE010000019.1, on the reverse strand, counting down.
ACCTGGGCGTAACCGCCATCTGGCTCAACCCGGTTCTGGAAAACGACATGGAAGGTGGCTCCTACCACGGATACGCCACCACCGACTACTACCGGGTGGATCCCCGCTTCGGCAGCAACGAGGAATATGCGCAGCTGATTGAGGATGCACATAAAAAAGGGATGAAAGTGGTGATGGACATGATCTTCAACCACTGCGGCAGCGACCATCCCTGGTTGACTGAGGTGCCTTCTCCTGACTGGTTCAACAACCTGGAGGAGTATGTGCAGACCTCGCACATGAAAGAGATGTATTTCGACCCCTATGCTTCGGAGTACGACAAGAGCAGGATGGTAGACGGCTGGTTCGTACCCACTATGCCCGATCTGAATCAACGCAATCGCCACGTAGCAAAGTACCTGATCCAGAACAGCATCTGGTGGATTGAATACTCCGGCGTGGACGGTATCCGCCAGGATACTTATCCGTACGCCGATTACAACATGATGATTGACTGGTGTGACGCCGTTTACAAAGAATATCCGGCATACAATATCGTGGGAGAAGCATGGTTGAACAATCCTATTGGAACAGCATTCTGGCAGAAAGACAGCAAACTTAACAACCGCGAGAATACAAACCTTAAATCGGTGATGGACTTCCGCTTCATGGGACTGTCACATACAGCTTTCGTTGAAGAGACCACCGAGTGGAACGGAGGGCTCCACGGCATCTACGACCACATGACCTACGACTTCATCTATCCCGATATCTACAACGTGCTGCGCTTCCTCGACAACCACGATACCGACCGCTTCCTGAAAAAATATCCCGAGAATCTCTCCGGCTGGAAGCAGGCGATCACTTTCCTGCTTACCATGCCCGGAACGCCACAGATCTACTACGGCACCGAACTGCTGATGAACGGCAACAAGAGCCGCAGCGACGGAGATATCCGGCGAGATGTGCCTGGCGGGTGGCCCGGTGATAAATCGGATCATTTTGCCCGGGAGGGACGCGACACTCTCCAGAACGAGGCATTCGACTTTCTCAGAAAACTGTTGCATTGGCGGAAAGGAAACGAGGTGATCGCACGTGGAGGAATGAAGCACTACGTCCTGCAGAAAGGAGTCTATGTTTACGAGCGCTTCTTAGGCGACGAGAAAGTTCTGGTGGTGATGAACGGAACCTCTAACGATGTGGAAATAAACCTTGACCGCTATGCAGAGTCTATACAAGGGTTGAGCAGTGCAACGGATTTTCTTTCCGGTAAAACCCTCCCCTTAGGTGATAGGCTTACCCTTTCTCCCAAAGAGGTGTTGCTGCTGCAGTAAACAAACACGATCGCGTCATATGCATAATTCGTAACGAAGAAATTTACAATGAGATATCCCGTTAAAACCTTTCTCTACCTGTTGCTGCTCCTCTTCGTCCTCTCTTGCGGGGATGACCCGGTAATACCGCCCGATACCGCACCCAAACCGTCCTCCATCAAGGAAGGAGTCTCCTGGAGTCCCGAAGCAGCAGATGCGGACAAGGAACTCACCATCACATTTAAAGCAGCATCAACATCCCCTCTATTCGGTTATATGGGCGATGTGTACCTTTATGCCGGAGTTATTTCGGAAGGACAGTGGATCTTTCAGCCTTCTTCCTGGACAGATAACAATACAAAATACAAAATGACGAAAGTCGCAACCAATGTCTGGAACATAAAACTTTCTTCAAGCATTCGGCATTGGTTCGGTTCAGGAACAACACCGGTTACAAAGCTCGGTATTATTGTACGAAGTTCTGATGGTACAAAAAAAGGAATTAACAACGATTTTTTTATCCCTGTTACCGATGGCATGTATAAACCATTCCAACCCGGAGCGGTTAAAACAGAAACACTTCCTGCAGGTGTGAGGCACGGGATCAACATCGTAAATAACAGCACAGTTACGCTTGTGTTATACGATAAAGACAAAAGCGGAGCGCGAAAAGATTTTGCTCACGTTATCGGTGATTTTAACAACTGGACGTTATCCAACGACGAAAAATCGCAAATGTTTCGCGACGAAACCGCAGGAGTGTGGTGGATAACACTTACGGGATTGGATGCTAAAAAAGAATATGCTTTCCAATATTATGTTGGAAAAACAGGTGCAGATCCCATTAGACTTGCCGATGCGTATTCGCGTAAAATTCTCGACCCTTCAAACGATCAATATATTCCGTCATCCACCTATCCGGAGAATAAAACCTATCCGTCTGGTGGAATTGGGGTTGTATCGGTTTTTAACACTCGGCCCGATACATACAGCTGGAAAGTTTCTGACTTCAGAACTCCTGCTCCCGAAAATCTGGTTGTTTACGAAATGCTTTTCCGTGACTTCACCGCAACCGGAGATATCAACGGGGCGATGGCAAAGCTGGACTACCTGCAGTCGCTCGGCGTGAATGCCATTGAACTGATGCCGGTGCAGGAGTTCGACGGCAACGATAGTTGGGGGTATAACCCCGCTTTCTTCTTTGCCATGGACAAGGCCTACGGCACCGACCGGATGTACAAGGAATTTATCGATGCGTGCCACCAGAGAGGCATAGCAGTGATTCTGGACGTAGTATACAACCACGCCACCGGTGCCAATCCGTTTGCTAAAATGTGGTGGGATACGGCGAACAACCGCACAGCGGCAAACAACCCCTATTTTAATGTTACCGCACCACATCCGTTTAGCGTATTCCACGATTTCAACCACAGCAATCAATTGGTACGTGACTTCGTGAAACGGAACCTGGAATTCCTGTTGGAAGAGTACAATGTTGATGGTTTCCGTTTTGATCTCAGCAAAGGTTTTACGCAAAAACAATCTTCAGATGATGGTGTATTCAGGATATACGATCCTAACCGAATCTCATACTTGAAGGAGTACCATTCGGTCATCAAGGCAAAAAAACCGGATGCGTTGGTAATTTTGGAGCATTTTGCCGACGACAGGGAAGAGACCGAGCTCGGTAATGCCGGAATGATGGTATGGCGAAATATGAACGACACCTACTGTCAAACAGCGATGGGTTATCCGATTGACCAGAACAATCCCAATCGTTCAGATTTCTCGAGAACCTATTACAATGCCAACCTACCCCGTCCGGCAAACAGTTTGGTATCGTACATGGAAAGCCACGATGAAGAGCGTGCTGCTTTCAAACAAGTGGCTTTTGCCCAAACACCTCTTAATTCGGATTTAACAGCCCGAATGAATCAATTGGCTACAAACGCAGCTTTCTTCTTCCCTGTTCCCGGACCTAAGATGGTATGGCAATTTGGTGAATTAGGATACGATGTTTCGATTGATGAAAACGGACGTACCGGTAAAAAACCTATCAAGTGGGGTTATTACGATGTTTCACAACGAAAAGCCCTCCACGATACGTACGCAAAACTGATCAATTTGAGAAAGAACCACAGTGAATTGTTTACATCTACCGCCACATTAAACTGGAAAGTTTCAGCAAGCGACTGGACGGGAGGCCGTTTCCTCACCCTCTCCTCGTTCGGAAACAGCAAGCAGATAGTTATCGTTGGCAATTTCACGAATACAGCCATGAATGCTTCAACAACGTTCCCGAAGACAGGGACGTGGTACAATTACATGAACAGTTCGGAAACCCTGAACGTAACCTCTTCAACGATGAATATTGCCATTCCCGCCAACAGTTTCAGGATCTATTCCACGTTTGCACCGTAAACAAACTGTTCACGGAAAATGAAATCCGCAAAAGCGTGTGGCGGCTCAAAACCGACGCACGCTTTTCTGTTTGCGGATATGAAACTAAATGTTAACTTTGCAACATCATTTTCTTAATCACATAACCCTATGAAGTCAATTGCAATTATATACGGCTCCAGCACCGAGAACACAAAAAGAGCTGCGGAGAAGATCGCTGAAAGGCTGACGGAGTACACTCCCGCCTTAGTCGACATTTATGACGGTGATGAAGAAGCTTTTCATTCCAACGAGGTACTTATCCTCGGCATTTCAACCTGGGGAGTAAAGGATTTGCAGGACGACTGGTCTGACTTCTACCACAAGCTGGAAAAAATGGACCTGACGGGGAAAACAGTTGCCCTTTTCGGGTTGGGCGACTCGTTCATCTACCCCGATTCGTTTGTGGATGCGATGGGTATCTTATACGAAACGGTCTCGGAAAAAGGGGCCACGATTGTTGGCGAAGTTTCTCCCGACGGTTACCAATTCGATTACTCCAGGGCGTTGAAAAATGGCGTTTTTGTGGGATTGCCGCTGGACGAAGACAACGATGCTGACCTCACCGACGAACGCATCGAAAAGTGGGTGGAATCGTTGAAGAAGTACCTTGGCTAAAGAGGCCCGGACAAACCCTTTTATCCCAGCTTGTATCGTTTAACAAAATCGTCCAATACCTCTTTCAACGTGGGAGTACCTAGTTCCTGTAAATCGTAGTGAACCCGCACAACCGGTTTCTGAATGTGGATCAACCGGTTCAAGTCGATGGGTGTGCCGACGACAACCGTGTCACAATCCGCACGGTTAATGGTTGTTTCCAGGTCTTTCAGTTGTCGATCGCTGTAACCCATGGCCGGCCAGGTCACCGTATGGCATCGGATGGCGTAAAAGCCACCACACGGTAATCCTTATTCTTCCTGAAGAATGTGTTGAAGTTATGGAAGTCTCTTCCGGCAGCTCCAATGATAATGGCATTTCTTTTCATAACAATGAAGATTAAATGAGTTAATTCTCAGAAACAAAGGTATACATTTTTATCAAAAAGACAATTACACGGCTTGTTTTTTTCAAAACGACAACCCATGCCTGACATACTGAAAGATTTCGGTTGTAATAATACAGGTGCCTAAAAAACAGGATATCTTAAATTTTACTATTTTTGTGTTTTGAATCAAATCTTACGCATTATGTCTACAAGCAAACTTACCTTAAACGTTCAATCGGAAATCGGAAAGCTGGAAGCTGTAATGTTGCACTATCCGGGGCCCGAAGTGGAAAACATGACTCCAAAAAATGCTCAGCGGGCACTCTACAGCGACATCCTCAACCTCTCCATCGCACAAAAAGAATATGCCCAGTTAAAAGGCGTACTGGAGAAGACCTCTTCGGTGTATAAGGTATCGGATCTGCTGGAAAAAGTGCTGGAAATTCCCGGACAGCGATCATCGTTGCTTCAAAAAATCTGTCTAACGGAACAGGCCGAAGATTATTTCGATTACCTTCTGGAGCTGTCTTCACCCCAGTTAACGAAAGTATTGATTGAAGGACTTCCGATGCAGGTAAAAACCCTGACCGACTTTCTGAAAGAAGAGTATTATGCGTTGCAGCCTTTGTACAATTTTTATTTTACGCGCGACACCTCGGTAACCATTGGCAACACATCGTTGGTTTGTAAGATGGCCAATGCGGTGCGCATGAGGGAATCGTTTATCGTGGATGCGATCTTCAACAGCGGGTTGTTTTTCAACGGCAAGACAACCAACATGTATGATGCTTCACAAAACGACCCTTCCGTGAAGATCGAGGGTGGCGATGTACTGGTCGCACGGGAAGATGTGTTGTTAATCGGAAGCGGAGCACGAACCAGTCCCCAGGCCATCGATCTGCTGATTCAGGAACTGTGCAGGGAGAAGTCCCACAAAAGACATGTCATTGTTCAACAATTACCGGAAACACCCGAATCGTTTATCCATTTGGACATGGTATTCACTTTCCTGGACAAAAACACCGCCATGATTTATAAACCCCTGATATTAAACAGCAATCCCTACAAAACAGTACATATCCAGATCGAAAACGGGAAAGTGGTTAAAATCTCCCCAACTAACAATATCCCGGCAGCACTGAAAAAACTGGGCATGGAGGTCGAACCGGTCATCTGCGGTGGAAAAGCCGACGACTGGGACCAGGAACGGGAACAATGGCACAGCGGAGCCAACTTTCTGGCAATCGCACCCGGCAAAGTACTTTCGTATGCCCGAAACATTAACACGCTGGAAGAATTGAACAAAAAAGGGTTTGAGGTTGTACGTGCCGAAGATGTGATAAGCGGAAAATTTGATCCGGAAACATCCGGGAAATGCGTGATAACGCTTGATGGATCCGAACTTGCGCGCGGAGGTGGAGGGCCAAGATGCATGACCATGCCGTTAAGGAGGCAGTAAACTACAATATCTCTTTTATCTCCTCCAGCGTTTTCACGGTGTAGGTAGGTTCAAATCCGTCGGACGACAGGTTGGCCGGATTAAACCAGATCTGTGCGATACGGCTCTTTTGGGCCCCGGTGATATCGGCATCCCAACTGTCGCCGATCATCAGGCTTTCGTGCCGGCGGGAGTTAGTATTTTTAAGCGCGTAGGTAAAAATACCGGGATGCGGTTTATTCACTCCCGCATCTTCCGAAAGAATAATTTTGTCGAAATAGGGCTTCAGGCCCGAATTTTCGATTTTCTTGAACTGGACTTCACGAAACCCGTTACTGAGTACGTGCATCCGGTACTTCGGCTTCAGGTAATCCAACAGATCCAGGGTGCCGTCGATCAGTTTTGTTTTTCGGGTAGTGCGTTCTAAAAAATCGTCGCTCAACGATTTGGCATATTCCGGATCCTCGATTCCAAACTTCCTGACCGGGACCAGAAAACGTTCTACGATCAGTTCTTCCTTTCTTATTTCACCCAGGCGGTATAAGTTCCACAAATGATGGTTGGATGGCATATAAACGTTGTAGTAATCATCGAACGTGGGATAAAACTTGTTGTAACCGTAATCCGCATAAATCTCTTCCAGGCATTCCTTGCCGTTTTGGTGAATATCCCACAGCGTATCGTCCAGGTCGATAAAAAGATTTCTATATTTCATTTAGGAATCAGTAATGCTTAAGACAACGCATCCTGAACGAAATGCACGCCCAGGATGCTGATATTTTTCATAATTACTCCTTCGGTCTTAATTCACTTCAATAATCAGATACTTCGTGAGGCTCCAAAACCGTTGCGTATCGGTGATCTGGAAAGTAAGGTTGTCATTGGTCCCCTTAACGAACTCGTAAGTTCCCTCAGGATGCGTTGACCAAAGTTTGGCCTTGGGAGCATACAAGGGAATTTCCGTCACTTCACGGATATCGATTTGCAGGAAATAATCCTTGTTAAAAGTATCCTGCATCACTTTGGTGGATTTCAGGAAACCGCCCGAAAGAATTTTTTGTTCTTTCAGCTCGACGGCTGTGCCAAACACGTAATAGGCCGTGTGTAACGACTTGTCCTGCTCTTTGATGGTCGAGGACTGCTCTTCGGCGTGTTGAGCCAGTTCGCTGATGTCGCCCGACAATTGGGCAATGGTCGCATCCCGTTTGGCCAGCTCTCCCTGCAGAACCACCATCCGGGCAGAGCTTTCCTGCATTTCCCTGTTCAACCGGTCAATGGTGCCTTGTAACGACGCTACCTGCTTGTTGCTGGATGCGTATTTCCTGTTCAGTTCTGCCAGTTGCGCCTTGTTTCGTTTCAAGATCTCCTGAATCATCTGGAAATTATCGCTTACTCTTTTTTTGGTATCCTGATTCATCTCCCCACTTTGTTCAGACTGGGTTGAGATGTACTTTTCCGCTTCGCGGATCTTATCGAAATTTGCTTCAACTTCACTGATCACAGCCATCATCTCCTGGGTTTCGGCATCCGATGTTTTCAAAACCGCTTGCAACGAATCTCGTTCTGCCAGCAACTTCTGATATTCTTCGGATTCGGTTACCTTCTTCCCCATATTGGTACAAGAAAACAACACTCCTGCGCCGAGTAATAGAACGAATACTTTTTTCATAATTCAATACTTTTATTGTTATTAAACGATTTCAACCAAAAATAGTTTGATGAATAGGGATAGTTTGCCTGCTGTCTACATCGATTTCCCCTCTACAACGATAACAAATTCTCCTTTGGGCTCATGCGCCGAAAAATGTGCAATAAGCTCCGACAATGTTCCGCGGATGGTTTCTTGGAATATTTTGGATATCTCACGCGACACCGAAGCCCTCCTATCTATCCCCAGAAAATCAGACAGTTGCGTCAGCGTTTTCACTATCCGGTAAGGCGATTCGTAGAAAACCATCGTTCGTGACTCTTCTGCCAGCTCTTTCAGCCGGGTTTGCCTGCCTTTTTTCTGCGGTAGAAAACCTTCAAAACAAAACCGGTCATTGGGAAGCCCCGACATCACCAATGCCGGCACCAATGCCGTTGCTCCCGGTAAACACTCCACCTCGACATCTTCCTCCACACAGGTGCGGACCAGCAGGAATCCCGGATCGGAAATCGCCGGAGTGCCGGCATCCGATACCAGCGCCACAGTCTCTCCCGCCTTGATCCGTTCTGCGATGTGAGTAGCCGTCTGATGTTCATTGAACTTGTGATGCGATTGCATCCGGGTTTCTATGCCGAAATGTTTCAATAGAAAACCGGTTATCCGTGTATCTTCCGCAAGAATCAAATCACAGCTTTTCAGCACATTAATTGCCCGAAATGTCATATCTTCCAGGTTTCCGACAGGAGTCGGCACAACTACCAGCTTACCCACGGGGGATTGATTCATAATTCATAATTGTAGATGTCAGACCGCCCCGCTGTCAGAAGCCGGACTTTAAGACCTTTGTCTGTTATCTGATAATGCTTAATTTACTCAAAACCCTTTTTTAGGAGTTCCAAAAAACTTTTCACCCTTTCATCCTTGAAATTCCACGAGGTTTTTTCCCTTAAATACCGTTCGATATCCTCGATATTGTCAAATGCATTGAGCCTGATCATCATTGCATTCATCGCTTCACGATCGTTATCGAATAACTCGCGCTGAAAATAAAACCGGTCGTTCAGGCTCAAACCACGTTTTACATCCAACTTGGGAGGAGGTGCCTGAATAACATCGTTTACCGACCGGATCACACCGGAAAACTCTTCTAAAGTCTCCTCTTTTCTCGGCTCTGCATCCCGGGGATTGGTGTATGTGGGCAAAGCGATGCCCTCGGCATACGCATTTTTCCGGGGGTCTGCTTCCTCGCCGGCCTCCGCGGCAGGCAGATCGATACGTTCCTTCTTATGCTCGACCGGTTTTATTTCCTCTGCAGGCTTTCGGTTTTCGCTCTCCGACAAGAACATCACCAGTTTCTCCATCTGGTGTTTCATATCTTCTATCTGGAACATTTCCAGTTCATGAAGCAAGCGCATCACCTCCTGTCCTTTCAGGAATGCATCGCGAAAAAAAGAGAAAGAAACAGAATCCTCCCGTTTGATTGCGGAAACTTTCGCTTCAAGGCTTTGTAAGCTCTGAAGCAACCTGTCGATATATTCGTCTTTCTTTTCCATGACTATCCGGTTTCAATTGCTTTTTTGTTAAAAAACGGGATAAATTCGACCACAAAAGTAATCATTATTTGTTTTGTTCAATAAAATCGTTTGGCAAATTCACAAGATATAACAT
>JALHIE010000018.1 GCA_022840285.1 Porphyromonadaceae bacterium | reverse complement strand
TCCTGTCTCCACAAGAGTTCAGCCAATTGAGCATCAACGGGATATCTTTTGGAAAGTTCGCGCAGCCGGGGAACATCCACTCCAAAATTCAGCTTGTAACGCAGTCCCTTCTCCCGCATACTCTTAGAAGCGATACCGTTCATGGAACGGCGTAAATCCGCCCTGATCCGTTGCAATATTTCGTCCATATCTGTTTGTCTGATAAGAATTTTGAGCGCAAATATAGCCTTAAAAACCGAATATTTTCAACAATTTTACTACCTTTGCATCCGCAAAACTTCAAAACCACGAGAAGATGAGATTATTGTTAATCAGCAACTCCACGAATCCGGGAGAAGCTTATTTGGATTATCCCAAAGAGCACATTAAGAATTTCCTGGGCGATAAAGCCAGAAATGCTGTTTTTATACCTTATGCGGCCGTCACTTTCTCCTACGATGAATACGAAGAAAAGGTGAACAGCAGGTTTGCTGAAATCGGACATCACGTAACCGGTATTCACCGGTTTATCAATCCCGTAGAGGCTATTGAAAATGCCGATGCCATAGTGGTCGGGGGTGGAAACACCTGGCAATTGGTGAAAATTCTTCAGGAAAAAGGATTGATGAAAGTCATCCGGAAACGCGTTAAAAAGGGGACACCGTATATCGGGTGGAGTGCGGGCTCAAACATTGCCTGCCCCACGTTGAAAACCACCAACGACATGCCCATTGTGGAGCCGGAGAAATTTAAAACGCTCAAGCTGGTTCCGTTTCAGATAAACCCGCATTACCTGGATGATCACCCGGCCAATCACGGCGGAGAAACCCGCGAGGTGCGCATCAACGAATTTATCGAAGTTAATAGAGATGTTTTTGTGGTTGGTCTGCGCGAAGGAACAATGTTGTTATTGGAAGACAAGGAACTGGTTCTTGTCGGAGAACGTAACGCACGCATTTTTAAATTTGGAGAAGAACCCAGGGAGCTGTCCCACGAAGATGATTTCAATTTCTTACTTCCATAAGCAGCCCATTTATGAATCAACATCTACACCCTATAGGAACAAAAAGCCGTAAATTTACCGTAACCGATTTCCTACACGACAGCCGTGCAGTAGGCGTATTACTCCTGCTTTGCACAACAGCATCGCTCATTTTAACCAACTTACCCGGCATCGGCGAAAGCTACAACCATTTTTGGGAAACGGAAATTCCATTTTTACACTCCGTCCATTTACCACACAGCATTCTGCATGTGATAAATGATGCTTTAATGGCACTGTTTTTCTTTCAGGTGGGTATGGAGATCAAACGTGAAACAGTTGTAGGCGAGCTCTCTACACCAAGCAGGATGATGCTGCCGATGGTTGCCGCATTGTTTGGCGTTGTTTTCCCGGCAATCATTTTCCTAACCGTCACCAAAGGAACGATTTACCAGTCGGGGTGGGCCATTCCCGCAGCAACAGACATTGCTTTTTCCCTGGGAATTTTAAGCCTACTGGGAAAAGCGGTCCCGTACTCGATGAAAATTTTTCTTACTGCGCTGGCCATCATTGACGACCTCTGCGCCATCCTGATCATAGCTTTCTTTTACGGAAGCCAACCTGAGTTTATCTGGCTATTGGGAGTTGCAGCGTGTATTATACTGATTGTACTGGTAATAAAATATTTACGAAATCCCCTGTCCAGAATCTTGTATCTTTCGCTCGGGGTAGTGATGTGGTATTGCATGTATCAATCGGGTATTCACGCCACTTTTGCAGGCGTGATCCTATCGGCATTGCTTCCCGTAAACAAGATTCCGGTATATGAAAAAGTACTTTTGTTTCCTGTCAACTTCCTTGTCATTCCCATTTTCGCGTTGGCCAATACCAGTATATTTATTAACGGTTCGGCCATAGCTAATTTGTTGGGTGAGCTATCCATCGGGATTATTCTTGGGTTGTTAATCGGAAAGCCGACAGGTATCTCATTGGCAGTATACTTAATGACAAAAACGCGAATCATCAAGCTGAAAACCAAACCAAACTGGATGTTGTACATAGGTGTGGGAATTCTCGCCGGAATAGGCTTTACGATGTCAATTTTTGTATCGATGCTGGCATTCGATGATAAAGCCTTGCAGGACACGGCCAAACTGGCAGTACTGGTAGCATCTACTTTATCAATGATAATCGGGTATACCTGGCTAAGAATTGCCCTAAAGAAAAAACAGGAGGAAGAGCAGGATGATCCCGCAACAGAAGAAATTGTTGCCGGATAAACGAAAAAAGAGGCTGTCTTACTTTTGAGACAGCCCCTTTTGTTAAATATCTGGTGTAAATTGTTGTTGAAGTAAAGCATTCGGATCAATTACCGATCGCGATGCTGTCACAGAGATACTGGCCTGCGGTTACGCAAGCTTGATTTCAATGTCCTGATCCTGCTGACCCGGTTGGCCTGGTATGCAGCAGATCCTTTCTTGATATTCTGTTCCAAATACTTGATTTGAGACAAAATGTCTTCTTTTGTAAGGTTTTTGATGTTCATAATTTTATCTTTTCTTTAAAAGTTATGATTTATCGGCAACCGTTTACAAGAAACTTTTTTCAGAATAATGTTGATAACCTAAAATTGATTTCCAATAACTCGCTTGCCATTAAAATCAACACAAAGATAGAGAAAAATATGTTATAAAACATATTTTTCCGATAGATTTTTCACTCCTCGTCATAGATAAAGGCTATAGGCGCATAAAAGTTCAAAGTTCCAGACCCATTCCCTTGGCCTTTTCCTCTTCCAGGATCTGCTTCATGAATTTCACCATCAATGGATTCTCTCCGGTTACATTATCGTATTCCCCTCTGTCAATGGTTATATTGTATAATTGTTCTTCAGGATTATTTCCCAATTCGGTATTGGTATGTAGAGAGTACGCGTTTCCCTTGTTCGGTTCTATATATTTCCATTCGCTGGTTAGCACGGTTAATGAACTGGCAGCACCGATTACATAATCTCGCCCCTTAAAATCATTTCCTAACCAGGCAGGAAGTTGATTTTGCGTATCGAACTTTCTGGCTTCGGCAAGATCTATTCCCACAAGTTCGGCAAGGGTACCCAGCATATCTATTTGAGATACCAATGCGTTGGAGATTCCCGGGCGGACGTTTCCTGTCCAGTGAACAATAAAAGGCACGCGTGTTCCTGCTTCAAACGTACTGTATTTTCCACCCCGGAAAGGGCCCCACGGTTTGTGGTTCCTAAGCTTCTCAACGGATTCATCCACATAACCGTCGTCCACAACCGGTCCATTATCACTGGTAAGAATGATGAGTGTATTGTCGTAAACCCCGGCTTCTTTCAGTGCACGTACTACCTCCCCCACCGACCAGTCGAACTGGACGATGGCATCTCCGCGGTGTCCCATATCTGTTTTTCCCCGGAAGCGTTCATGCGGATATCGCGGCACATGGATATCGTTGGTTCCGAAATAAAGGAAAAACGGCTTGTCCTTGTTTCGTTCGATGAACCGGACGGCATGTGCCGTAATGCTGTCGGCAATGTTCTCGTCTCGCCAGCGGGCCGATTTTCCTCCCTTCATGAATCCGATACGCGAAATACCGTTTACCACCGCCATGTCGTGTCCGTGGCTCGGTTTCAGTTTCGTCAGCAATTCGGGATTGTCTTTTCCGGTGGGTTCGCCGGGGAAGTTTTTGGTGTAACTCACTTCTATCGGGTCTTTGGGGTCTAACCCCACGGTACGCTGGTTTTCCATAAACACGCACGGTACGCGGTCACCCGTGGCCGCCATGATGTAGGAATAGTCAAATCCGATTTCTGCCGGCCCGGGGGATACCCTTTCGTTCCAGTTTTGTTTCCCGGTTTCGGCGCCCATTCCCAAATGCCATTTGCCCACGGCACCGGTGGCGTATCCGGCTTCCTTCATCATCTTGGGTAACGTGTATCTGTCTGGCTTAATGATAAGTGCGGCATCTCCGGCTGCAATACCCGTTCCTTTCCGGCGCCACGGATATTCTCCCGTAAACAGGCCGTACCGTGACGGCGTGCTGGTGGCTGCGGCCGAATGGGCGTTCCGGAACCGCACGCCGTTGTTGGCAAGCGCATCCACATGGGGAGTTTGCACACGTGCTGCCCCGTAGCACGAAAGATCGCCGTAACCGATATCGTCGGCGTAAATGAGGACAATATTGGGTTTCTGCTGAGCATATAAAGCAGAAAAGGCTGTGGCTCCAAAGGCCAATATTCTGATTTTTTTATCCATACCGGAATTAAATTTATTGTTGGTCAAGACTAAAAACGTCAGATAATCCTCAATAAAGATACTCATTTTTTTCCTGTTTTCACTAAACAAATCGGTTAAACCGAATCTATCGTGCGATAGATTTTCTCAGTTGTCCTTTTTAAGTCTGCTCCCTGCCATTGCCAGTAACATGCCGACAGTAAAAATAACGAGTGTTCCCAGAACAATGGTTAAATAATTGTGAAAGACAGTTTGTCTGCTTAACGACATCCACGCAATGAGCAATACCCCGCAAATCACTCCAACAAGAGCATGCGACCCTTTTACCCCGCGGGCGATATATCCCAGGAAGAATAATCCCAGCATGCCTCCGCTGAAAATTGCCGCCATGCTCCACCAAGCATCCAACGCGCTTTTCACGGACATCATGGCTAATCCCACACCTACTCCCAATGCTCCCAGGATAACCGATGTGGCGTGCAGGATATTCATTTTCCTCTTTTCGCCCGCTTCACCGTAAGAAGTTACGTTAAAAAAATCGGTTAATACAACCGTTGCAGAGCTGTTTATGCTGGTGGAGACCGTGCTCATGCCCGCAGCAAATATGGCAGCGATCAGCAGGCCGGTAAATCCTGCCGGCAGGCCATTCACGATGAAATAGGGAAATACCTGGTCTCCGGTAACCGTTTCCGGAAGCAAACCGGGCCGGGTTTTATAATAAACGAACAACGCCGTGCCAATAAAAAAAAACAATAAACTTACGGGCAGATACAAAAGGCCGCCAAAAAGGGCCGAAAAGCGTGCGCTCTTCTCACTTCTGGCCGTCTTGTACCGTTGCACATAATTCTGATCAATGCCGTAGTTCTGGAGATTAATGAACAGCCCATAAATGAGTGTTACCCAAAACGTGGGCTCGTTTAAGGTCAACCCGAAACTCCCCAGGGAGAATTTATCGTACTCCATTCCAATACGCAACATTTCGTTGCCTCCTCCAGGCATGGATACCATAAGGATTCCCAGACAGGCCAATGCCCCGGCAATCAGGATCAATCCTTGTATGGCATCGGTATAAACAATCGCCTTGATTCCTCCTAAAGCCGCATATAATACCACGCAAACTCCTGTCAGAATGATGATCAACGGGATGCTCCAGCCCAACATGGCATTGAGCGGAAGCGCCAGTAGAAACAGGACAGAGCCGATACGGGCAATTTGTGTTAACAGGTAACAACCCGAAGCATACAATCGGGCCCATTTCCCAAAACGCTCTTCTAAAAAACTGTAAGCTGACGGGCTATTGATGCTCCGGTAGAAAGGGACAAAATACCTTGCGGCAAAAAAGATGGCAACCGGGATGGACAGGCTGAATACAAATGAATTCCAGTTTCCTGTGTATGCGGCGCCGGGCAGTGCCAGAAAACTGATGCTGCTTACGTACGTGGCGAAAATCGACATTCCGACCACAAATCCGGACATCCCCTTTCCGGCCGTCATAAAATCACCGGCGGTCTTATTTTTCCGCACGAATGAACTTCCGAACAGTACAGTTCCCAGGGTGAAAACAAGAAAAATGACGATATCAATAAGGGTTAACTGCATAAGGTATAATTATGATGTTTCTACTTCCATTTTCCGGGATCGAAAATGGTAGATGCGATGAACCGGTACGGCGTTGAATCTTCATCGTTCGCGTTGTTCCAGTAGTAGATCAACACTAATTTTCCGTCCGGTCTTTGTATCATTCGTGGATAACCGGCGTCGCGGTTGGCGCCGTCACCGTTTCTGAGCACAACCTCATCGCTCCAGCTATCTCCGTCATCCGAGCTGAAACGCACATTTACACGGGACCCGTATGCGCTCCGATATATATATGCCAATGCCAACCGCCCGTCTTGCAGTTTGACCAGAGCCGGCGGAGAGCCTCCGTTCCCCGTATCGTTTACCGGATTTTTTAACCTGATCCACGACTTTCCGTTATCGGCAGAACGGTAGGCGGTTAAAAGATCCTGCCTTTCGGCCGTTCTTGTACGAATGACGGTTATCAGTTCCGTGTCGGATAACCGCAGCGATGCCGGCATAATATCAAATCCTCCCTGTTCGTCGGTAATCCATGAGACAAATTCCCAATTTAAGCCTCCATCGGTTGTTTTCGCCAAAGCAACACGTCCTTCCTTTTTGTTTGATTTCGCCGTAGTAAGAAACACACTGAGTTCCCGATCGCTTTCCACGATATAATCGGTACGGTTTGCTATTCCCGCCGTACCTAAATCCGGAAAGGAATAGGGACCCGACCACTTATCCCCTTTGTTCATGGAATAATAAAAATGGGTGGGCCCGTCGTTATTGTTGTGGCGGACAAATGTAATGATAAAGCCGGGATCAGTAAAGTTTTCCACCGGTGTTTTTAAAGTTACCGGTATTTCCGCCTTGTCAGCGGCGATGCTGTGATCGTTTCCCCAAGCCGTTTGTCCCCGTTCGTAAGCGTCCTCTATCGTCCAGGTTTCTCCTCCATCGGTACTGCGGGCGTATTTATGGCGCGCCGATGACTGGTCGTACGTATGTAAGCCATCGGTCGACTTATAGTCTGCTTCGACAAATCCCACCAATATTTCATTGTCCCATATCCATATGCCGTTGTTCGCAGGCCAACCGCCGTACTTGTTTTCCCGGTAGTAGACAATGCCGTGTCTGATGCCTGACATTGGCTCCGTACTGTGTTTCTCACTTGGAGGGCTGCTACAGGATAGCGCCGCTACTAATAAAAAAGTTACAATAGAAAATGATTTCATACGTTTTTATTGTTTAATGTTCGTGTGTCGCTGGTTCTTTTAATCTCGTTTTAAGAGCCAGATATCGCAGATTTTGGAATGTTGCCGCCAGTTCAGGTGCGATTCTTCCGGTTCATCGAAAGTTACCGTGATGCTGCCGTCCCGCGTGCAACGGGGGTCTATCAGAAACTCCTTGAATGTTTCCAATTCTTTGTTGTAAAGGACAGGGGTTATCCTTTCCCCATCCACCCGGAGCAAAGCATCTCCGTATCCCGCAACACGAATCAGATAACGTCCATCAGGATCCAGGTCGGTGTACCTCAATTCCGGAAAGTTCTGAAACAGCTGTGTCGACAAGCGTTTACGGGACATACCGTTATCCCACCAGGCAAAATCGGTAGCATCATAGACCGTTGTTAGAACATGCGGGCTCTTCGCAATGTTTGAAACATTGTCGTAATAACTCCCTTTACCGGGATTTTCCCATTCACTTAGGATTTTTATACGTTCCAGCTTCTCTTCATCGGTGCTCATCTGTTCTACTTTCTGGAATTCGTCGGCCAGCCACCAGCGGTTATTCAACGGATAATCCAGAAAATCCAACGTACATCCCCTTTCCGGGCCGCTTGCCCTATACCGTTCGACGCTGGATTGCAGGGAAACAGACAAAAACAGGGAATCGGCATAACCGTAAATCTTTTGCTTTAATTCGGGAGCCACATTGAAATTATCGGCTTCATTCACTTTATCCAGCGCCTGTCTCATAGCTTGCTCGATCCCGATTGAGCCTGCGCAGGAGAGTATCCGATTTGCTTCTTTCTCCAGGTTTTTCTCGTAAAGGTTCCTCCTGCGTGTGTAGGCATCGTAATTCGCCCGGTAGAGGCACATTTGCCATCGCCAATTACGGCTGAGTTGCGGATATTCTTTTTCCAACCTGTTCCATTCGCTCAACGTCAGTTCAATTCCGGCGTTCTCGTTAACGGGGCCGTTCCAGTTCTTCTCCAAGGCTATAACCGCGTTAGTGACGGGTTCGGCGTTACCGATCCCGAAAAAGAACCGGACGTATTGATTCAGGATCTTCGCAACCTCTTCGTCCGGATTCCATCCCCTCCGTGTCCAGATGAACTTATTCACGTCGTCGTTTATTCCGTCTGAATAGGTAATGAATCCGTCGGTATGCGGGGCATATTCATTATGTACCTTAGCGTAATAAAACGGCTGCGGATTAACGGGCTCACGCCCCAAAGTCAGCGCAAAAGCCTGATCCCAGTTAAGTGCGGGATATTGACACCTGACGGTATGTGTCACATCGGGGTAATGGCGGTGCATGTATTTGTCCGGCAGTCGATAGCGGGTTGCCGCCAGAGAAGGGCTTCCGGGGCCGCTAACAACTCCTTTCAGCCAATCGGGCGATTTTTCGGTCAGGTACTTGAAAAAATAATCGGTTTGTTCGTCGTTGAATCCCTGTAACGATAACCAGATTCCGGCACCGGGATGGTATTTTTGCAAATCTTTCGAAACGGTTTCCAGGAAAGGCAGTAATTCCCGCGGGTGATTATCACCGGGGTCACCTCCCGGGATAAACACATGGTCCAGTTTAGGACAACTTTTGTAAAAATCGGCATGCTTTTGATGTTCTGTTTTAAAAACAGCATCGTCGGACAGTTTTTCAACTGGAACCCACACCCAGTAATCCATGCGGTACTTTTCACACATTTGACTGATGAGGATATTCATCTCGTGAGGCGATGTTTTCATGTGAGGACTATCCGACGTGTCGAAAGGAATGTTCTCGACACTGTTTGAACCAAAGAGGGCCAATTCACGGATATACCGGTCGTATTGCGCGGGACTCCACCCGTCGTATGAATTCGCTGTGTTCCGGTAACCCAGTTGATGACCGCGTACCGGGTATGCTGGGGCAGAACAGATGGCATTACCGGAATTGAAAGTGATCGTCTGGGACTCGAAGAACATCGTTCGCAGCAGGTGGCCTACAGCGAACAACAGGCCTCGTTCATCTTTTCCTATCAACCAGAGCGTTTTTCTCTCGTTATCACTGTCCAACGCTACGGTATACGATTCATCTTCTGTTGGAAGTTCGATACCCGACGGAAAAGGCTCTCCGTAAAGTGATGCGTCAGCGGCCAGAGAAAGAGCAATGTTGGTACCTGTCCATTCCCCGCCCTGGGGTAAATGGATATGGGAAAGCCTGTAGGTTTCCTCCCGAAGAATGTCGACAATGGTTTCCTTGAAGTCAGGAACAATGTTTTCAGAAACAATCAGGGATGCGTTGGTGAAGTCATGATTTTCACCAGCCACTGGAGCCACAAATAGGCTATAAAAAATGAAAAGAGGAATCAGCATATTTTTTTTTGCCATCGCATGAAAAGAGTTTGCAGTGAAAAAATATTCAATACGGCTTACCGGGTAACTCCTTCAACAGCTGACGCAACTCTTTATACAAAAGAGGAGCTGTTTCCGGGCCGAGCGAGTTCTGTTCACCGTAATAAGGCCTGTCCCGGTATACATACGGCTTCTTAACATCCCACTGGCTCTTTGGGATGATATAACCGATCTCATCATTGGCCAGCCCGATACCAAAACGGAACGTCCCCTGCATCATATCGCGCAGGGGAGGTGTTTCCTGCGGATCGACCGGAAAATCCCGGCCGGGCAGTGCTACCACCCCTCCATTCACTATTTCGGGATAGAGCTCTCCCGGAAAGGTAATGAAACTGGCCGGGCCGATGCTCCACACAGCCGCTTCGGTACGTTTTTTCATCCATCCGGTCATATCTGCATCCATAATCCCAATTGCCGCAGCGAGCCGAAACAGACGATTCCTCAGAGGAAGGTCGAACGTCTTTGCACGTAAATTGATGCCGGCCTCCCTTATCTCTACAGCCTTTTCCTCCATCGTGCGGAGTATGATCAATCCGAGGGTGTCTCCCTGTGCACGGATCTTATCGAATGACGGCTCTACATACACCGTATCGCGGAACGGATCGACAACCTCCATTGAGGCATGGGTAGTCATCAACCCGCCTACAGCGCCGTTCACATAGAGAGCAATTCCTCCGACGCCCTTTCTGATGATGTTGTCTCCATGATAGACCCCCTTCTCGACAACTTCTCTCAGGTAGTGGGGAAAATCAGAAGAGATAAGCAGGTTCCTGCTCCACAATGTTTCGGGATGATTGCCCCATTGAATCAGTGTCCCTAACGTTTCTGAAGTCTCGGCATCGGTCACCTGCATCATCCGGAGGCCTTCGTCAAAGACATAAGGTTCGCGGGTATCTTTTATGGTTACCCTCCCTTCCGTGAGGTTTTGTGAGAAACGAAAATAGGCCGGACGCATTGCTTCAACAGCTTTCAATACAGATTGGACCACCTGTCTCTTCACGTACTCTTTCCACTCCTTGTTGACCCCGCTCCTGAAAGGTGATTCGCCCCAAAGGCCCAACAGGTCGGGCCCCTCGTGGGTATGGGTTGATGCGATCACCAGATAGGTAATGCCTGCTTCTTCCGGTACCATCTTCCGGATATCGATTACCATCGGATGGAACATGCCGATCACATCCATTGCAACCAGAGCAAGGCGGGTAGTGCCGTCATCCAACACCATTGTCCGCGCCCACAGATCGTCGTGAACACCCCGCGCGGCGACTTTATTCCCAAAACCGGCGATCCAGTGTGTATCAAACTTCCCGTTTTCGTTCAGGTCTTCATACGTATCTCCTTTATCGGGTTCAAAACGTGCATTGTTATCCACATCGCTCCATGGCTCCATATATTCCGGCGTAATGGTAACTGCGGCAAAGCCGGCGCGCACGACACCGGGGTCCCTGTTTTCTATTTTCAGGTCGACGCGATATCCCGGATGGCGGTCACGCATATGGAAGTAACTGAAAACACAGATCAGGGTTATTACAACCAGAAGTGAGATTCCTATGGTTTTTAATATCTTCATTTCTTTCTCTGAAGTTCCAACAAAGGACGGTAGCTGATAACTATAATCCCTTCCGTCTCAATCAGCTCTTTTAATTCATTGCTGGTGAAAAACTCCAGCTCTTTAACGCGTTTCGCTGCCGAATGGGTGATGGTACGGATCTCTTCTCCTTCAGCAGATGCGTGAACGTAAATTTCTGTGACTCCGGGCTTCAGGTTTTTGATGTAGTTGGTCCAGAACCCGGCTACATTTTCCGTTGTATACCCCTCAAGTTCTTCGTGTATGAAGTAGTCGGGATGTAAAATGCCTTCCCTGCGGCATATCTCCCTGTAATCGGGAACACCCAGGTTGTCAAGGGTCGTTTGGGAAGGCATGCGTAGCGGGAGATCAAACTCTTTTGCCAATTGGATGTACACCTTCATATAGTCCGGCGAATATTGATATGTACCCATGTGTGAATCAATATGGGTCACTGGTATGCCGCTGCTCAACGCTTTTTTAAGTTGGGCGCGTCCTTCAATTAACGCTTCCTCCGGACCGGAAGAGGTATATACCTCCATAACTCCTTTCCACATATACCCTTGTTCGTCATACAGTCCAGGTACCTCGTTGCGAGGTGCCACAGTTCCCCATCGATAGTTTTTCCATTCCGAGGTCAGCGTCAAATGTACCCCAAAACCTTTACGGGGATTCGCTGCGGCATACGCGGCAATTTCATTGTACCAGGGGCAGGGCGTCATTATGGTTGCCGAACTGATCAGTCCATTTTCCATTCCCTCCACCGTGGCTTTGTTGGCCGCGTGGCACATGCCGGCATCGTCGTTGTTGATGATCAGGACCCTGTCGTTTCGTGTAAATCCCAATTTTTCAGCCAGGGTTTGGCTGTACAGGTTCATGCAAGAATAGATTAGAATCAGTAAAAAAAAGGCTGTTTTTTTCATATTGCTCGGGTAATAAACGATTGATGTTCTATTTTACGAATACTTGCTTTTTATCCGCAACGAAAGTGCGCGTACTTACCGAATATTCACCTCCGTTGGGGTCGGGATAAATTAAATCGAGGTAGAAAGCAGTATAGGCATCTTTTGGATATTTCAAACGGGTCTTTACGGTGGACCCATCTTTTGAATCCGGTTTTATTTCCCGGCTTGTCCAGGTAGATTTACGAAAATCTCGGCTATCTGAAGAGGAGGACCACAACCTGGCACCAATCAACTCTCCGGGACTTGCCTTAACCTCCAGATCAATATTTCGTCCCTTTTCGTTAAGGGTCCATGAACAGGCCGGTATAGGTTTATTTGTCAGGTTCAAGGCAAAAAAAGCACTCAAGGCGGCCAGAGCCTGCTTCTTATCTCCCAGGTTATGACCGGCGTTAGCCACATAATGCAGTAGGTTATGCCCGGGTATTTCGTTGATGTAATGCTTTACTGCATCAACGGTCCAGTAAGGATCATTGGTACCCAAGATAATCATTTTTGGCAACAGGAGCTTATTCCTGTACGAGTAGGGATCGATCATCTTTACAACAGCACTTCCAAAATCACTGTTCATCGACTGCGGTATCTCGAGGTCCACGTAATCCTGAATTTCTTCACTGTATTCTCCATACATCTCCTTTTGGTACTCCAGTGTCGCGGGCATGTTCAACATGTCAATGACCATGGGAGCAATGGCAACGATCCTTTTGTCTTCCGTCGCGGCTGACAGCCACGTGGTCCATCCCCGTTTTGAAGCTCCTGACACGACAAACCGGTTAAGTTCCTGCCCCAGGCGCTCAATCGAAAATTCCTGTACCACGTCCATCGCTTTAATGGCACTTTTTGTCATGGGGAAAAGCAGCGGCCAGGAGTAATTCTTATCTTCTTTAAACTCGTTCAATGTATAGGATATCAGGGCATCTTCCGTTAATCCGTCGTACAGGGGCTGGTTAGGCACCTGGCGTAGCAAAACGGTTACCGCCTTGTTCCTATGCGCTAAATCTGCCATAAATGACGCTGTTTCATCGTTTCTTCCCGACACACTGGGAAATCCGTCCTTTACAGATCCGCCGGTAATAAACAAAAGTGCACCGTCGTGCGCTACGGTTTGAGGCACAAAAATGATCATTTCGTGTTTCCACAGGATTTGTTGCCATTTTTGCGAGATAAACAAGACCGAATAAGCCTCCGCCTTATTGACCGGATACCTCTCACGTACTTCCCAGGCGTTTGTATTATCGTTGTTATTCAGGTAATGCATCAATGCCGTTTCAGGGGTTACACTCAATTGAGCGAAACCTACAGACGACAAGAACAATATAAAGATTACAGAGAATGTTTTTTTCATTTTTTCGTTATTGATCAATTTAAATTCAAATTTCTTACTCCAATACTCGTAAGTAACGGGCCATCCAATAGGGCAGAAGGTATTCATCTCCCGCTAAAATCCTGTTGCTTCCCCGGTCGCTGTCCAGCTGGAATTCGTTGGCATTGTGCCGGTTCATCGGACGTTCTCCCTTGGGAAGCAACTCCCGGCTGGATTGTTCCCTGAAATTTTCGGCAGAGTCTTTAGGCAAGAACTCCACGTCTTTACGGTGGGAATTTCGCACTCCGTATCTTCGGGTATCCGCAGGGAATTCGCGTAAATACCAGATTACAGACTCCAGGTCAATTTCTCCTGAGGTCCCGTAAGTCAATAAATTCCACAACGCATTTCGTTCCGGTTTTTCTATTTCCCAATGATCGTTGATCATTTTTTTATACTCTCCCCTAAGGGTATCATCAAAGGCGTAATGATACAATACCCAATAGGTAAGAAACGCCATCTCGTCATCGGAGTGATTCCAGTCTTGTCCCATGGTTATTCCCTGGTGCTGAAATCCGGGTGTAAACCGAATGTTTTTCATCGGTATTTTCATGTTCTCCAGATAACCGTGTTTCTCCATCATGCGGTACGCTTCTGTTTTATAAATCTCTTTGCCGGTCAGTTTGTACGCCAATTGTAGTCCCGCGATCGTCAGCGTACTGTTTAATCTTCTGTCGAACTGCGTTTCAGCAAAAGAGTTCACATACTCGGGATTCCATCTTCCCCACAAGGTTGGCTGGCCGTCGTAATCAATGAAGTAATAATCGTTGGATACAATATGTGTCATGATGGCATCGATATAATCGGCAACCCTTTTCTTCTCTTCCGGGGTTTCCGCAATGAACTGATCGATAACGGATGCCACAAAAATATAGCCTACAAACTCGTCGGTGCTGGTCGTTCCCTTCCACCACCAATCCGGATCAATAGCAGGCCGCCAAGGGATAGTATCCCCGGCAATATATCCTGTTCGCTCAAAAGTCCTGCCTGAGAATCCCGTGATGGGATGGATAACAAGCAGGCGCTCGTAAGGTTCGAACGATTCCCATACATACCGTTTAGCTGCTTTCTCTTTGCTTACAGCATACCGGAAAGCCTGGCTTCCCAGGTAAAAAGAGGTCCACAGGCCATCGTTGTCGCTGTCTTCCAACCGGATGGTTGTGGGGTCTTCCGGGTCCAACAGCCGGGCTTCGGCAGAAAAGCCGAACCTCAAATGGTATTTCCGGAGGTTATCCTGCAGATAGGCTGCTTTTTCGGCCAACGTTTCCTCTTTGAAATGGATTTTGTTTAACCCGGTGGGAGTAAGTAGATAGGCATTTCCCGATCGATCCAGTGTCATGTCGATCACGTTGTTCTGGTCCAGCCAACGTTCTGCGGTAAAGTAACGGATACCTTCCCTGTCCTTGTAATATGCGCCAAAGTCTGTTGCAAACCAGTGTCGGCCGTTAGCCGAAAGCAATTTTTTTATTTCCGGTACGGGTAAACGGTTGTCCTTTTCCGATACCACAGTACCCTTTTCATCGGTTTCGTAATATCCGTCTGCGGTTCCTAGAACGATTCTGTCTCCGGCAAGAGCCATGGCGGTTATACCGTCTCCCCGATGAATCCTGTTCCATTGGTAGTCGTCCAACCGGTAAACGGATGTCGGAGATAACAGGTAAAACTTGCCGGATCCTGCCTGCAGATCAGTAAAACGGTCTTCGGGCAGCTCAATGTCCGACAGTTTCTCGTTGCCCCGATACAAGGCACATGCCTTATCTCCCAGCAGAAGTACCTCACCTGTTCTGTTGACAGCCAAACGGGTGTATTGATTTTCCGGAAACTGGGCGCAAATATTTCCCGCATGCATGTTAGTCAGGAACCGGTCGGCATAGAGGTAATACAGGTAACCCGTTTCCTCCTGTATAGATATATCCATCGGGACTTTATCGGCAAGAGAGCTGTACATAAAGTCTTTAGCTAAAACTTCCCCGGGAAAATCCCTGAACACGCCCTTGTCGGTCAGTACAAATACACTGTTATCTCCGTTAATCACTACTTTTTTCAGCTCAGCCCCATCCCGTCCGGACGACACCTTGTATTTCACCGAAACGGAGGTAATGTACGGTTCGTCTTTTACCAGAGCCTTGGGCCCACCTCCTCCGGTAGGCCCGCAGGCAAATAGAACAAGTGTAGAAACAGCGATGACAACACATTTTTTCATCTGGATTCTTTTTTTTCTTAGCTACTTCTGTTTATTAATAAGGCTTCCCGGTTCCCTGAAGAAGCCACATCTTCGACCAGGCGCTGTTCTTGGTCGGGTCGGTACCCTGATAGGGAGTCGCTTCCAGTCTTTCAATGGCTGCTTCAACGTTGGCCCTGTTTTTCTCCACCTCATCGTTCGTGTGGTAGTACCACCGGATAGGCAATACCGAACGTATGGCCGATGGTCCCGTCTTCAGGTCAGGCAGTCCGGTCCTTCTCCAGTCGAACCACGCCTCGTGAGCCGTTGTCCAACTGGCAATCCATTTTTGTTCAATGATGCTCTTCAGCCCGTTGTAGGGTGCTCTTGCGATGTAGTTCTCAAATTCATTCCCTACCCCCCAGGCGTTGAGAGATTCCCTGACTCCGTCGGCATAATATTCGGCAGGATCACCCGGAATCCACCCGCGATAAGCAGCTTCAGCGAGTATCAGATTGGTTTCACAAGCTGAAATCAACCTCATCAGCACAAAAGGATCGGTTGTTTTTTTATACCTGCTGTTCAAATGGGACGCGTGCGGATTAACTGTTCCCTGGGCAGAGTTGGCATTATTCATATTAAAGATCTGCACCCTGGAGTGAGAAACAGGTACGCCTGCATATTCCGGATCGAAATCTACTTTCATAGCATTGGTCTCTTCAAAAGCACTCACGATGTCCTGCGAGATTTCGCGCTTGCCTTCAACGATCCGGTCTATTCCGCTACCCTGAACCAACACCAAAGGAATCTCAATCTTATCTGCCCATACCGCCAGCCGCGGATCATCGTATTCCCTGAGTACATCTACCAGTGTTTTTGCCAGCTTCACCCTCATATAGGCTCCGGCTGGATCGGTATCGTAGACCGTATTCAGCGGGTTGGAAACACCCTCCGATGTCCCGGGGAAACTGATGTTTGCGTCATCCTCCGCAACGGTTATCAATGGAAATTGTACAGGGTTATCCGCCATCTTCTT
Source organism: Porphyromonadaceae bacterium (assembly GCA_022840285.1). GTDB lineage: Bacteria > Bacteroidota > Bacteroidia > Bacteroidales > Dysgonomonadaceae > Petrimonas. Next base: position 20,185 of record JALHIE010000018.1, on the reverse strand, counting down.
GATCCCTGCCTCGGCAAAAGAGGGTTCTTTCGCCTGTAGCCGCATATAATACCGTAAAGCAAGGGAGTTGGCAAATTTCCGCCATTTTGAAGCATCTCCTTTGTAAACCACGTCCTGTTTGGACACAATATTTTTATATTCACCGGCACTTTTTGAAAGCAACATATTGGCAGTATCCAGATCAGCCAGAATACCCCGGTAGATTTCCTGCTGTGGGTCAAAAGCCGGCCTGAAGTAATCAGCTCCAAGTTCCGCCTTAAGCGCGTCTTTATAGGGTGCGTCACCCCAGATATCGGTTATTAAGCCAAAAACATACGATCTCATAATACGGGCTACTCCTTCGTGAAAGGTGTAATCTCCTTTTACCGCTTTATTAAAGTACTCGTTGTTGTTCATCAAAATGCTGTAATAACCGTTCCAACTGTGTGAAAGGCTGTTCCATTCGTAATTGTTGTGCCCGCCTGCCCATCCGGTATGCTGCGTGTGTTGCATTACTCCGGAAAACGTACCAAAACCGATGCTATATATTGTTTGTCCCGTATTGGTTTGAATGGTAGGCAACAAAAAATTCACGTCTGCAATGGCAGGATCAACTCCATTTGGATTGATATTTAGCTCTTCGAGATCCTTGCAGGAGATAACAAAGCCAACCATCAATATTAACGCTACGGTAAAACGTTTTTTAATCTTATTCATGACATTATTCTCATTTAAAAAGAAAAACTTAATTTGAATCCTACCGGAACTACCCAGGGTTCGGCGTTGAAGCGTTCGACCCCTTGTTTAAACGTTCCATTGCCCGCAGATTGATATGCTTTCTCGGGATCTATTCCCATACCTGCATTTTTCGTCCAAATCATGATGTTTCTACTGTACATGGAAACATTCAGGTCCCTTATCCCCAGTTTTTGGGAGGTTTTCTGAGGAACCCGGTAGTTCAATGCAATTTCTCTTAACTTTACGTAATCTGCATCAAACAGGTTCGCTTCTCCGATATCCCACGGATAACTCATGACATACGGCCTGAACTCGGTTCCTTCATTTCCCAGGTTCTCCTTTGTCAGGATAAAATTACCGCTATCGTCGTAATATCCGTAAACGCCGGGTGCAAAAGTGCCGTCATAAGCTCCTATTCCCGTATAAAAATCGTTGTAGTATCCGCCAAAATCAGGTGTTGGCCCCCCAACAGGCCTTGGATTGTTGGTAAAAATCAAGGCATCGGCGTTGGCTACCACCCAGTCGCGCAGGGCATTACTCGGATTACCGCCCAGCCCGTCGGGCGGGATAACCAGTTGGTTGAGCCATGTATTCGAAACAACCCCTTCTGTGAGGTACCGCCAGGTTTGCGAAACGTATTGTCCGCCCGACCTCCAGTCAAAGGTCATGCTCAGGCTGAAGTTTTTGTAAGAGAGCGTGGTTTGAAACCCCATGATGAAGTTGGGGTTATAATTTCCTACTTTGGAGTATTCGTCTTCCGACTGCCATTCGGCATCTTCGCTGTTTTCCGGCAGCAGAGGATAATTGTAGTACTTGGAATTCTTGTCGGTAACCCTCAGTATTTTCCGGCTGTAAAGGTTCCCGATCAGGCCGTCTCTGCCCAACTCCTCATTTTTTGCATACGCAATATTCTTAACTCTTGCTTCACTCCAAAACTCCACAAAATCTGTTCCTTCCGACAATTCCAACAAGTGGGTTTTGTTCTTGGTGAAATTTGCGTTGATATCCCAGGTCCAGTCGTTGGTCTGTATAGGCGTAAAGCCGAGCATCAGCTCGAGGCCTTTGCTCTGCAATAATCCGGCGTTGATCTTTATGCTGTTGAAACCCGTTGACCCAGCCAGGGGAACACTTAAAATCTGGTTACGATTATCTTCCTTGTAGTAGGTACCTTCAAACCGCAGCCGGTTATTGAACATCCTCAAGTCCGCCCCCACTTCATACGATGTTGCTTCTTCGGGAAGGAGCACCGGGTTTAGTAGGTTTCCGGGCTTCCCCAGCCTGATGGCTTCTCCCCACTGTCCCGCATCATAATAGGTGGCATAAAGGCTGTAGGGCGAAGTATCGTTTCCTACCTGTGCGATACCTCCCCTTATTTTGAAGAGGTTTACCCGTTTTCCCAGATCGAGCATGTTACTCACTATGAAACTTAAGGAAGAGGAGGGGTAGAAATAGGATCTGTTTTCGGAGGGAAGCGTACTGGCCCAGTCGTTCCTCGCGGTCAGATCGAGATAGACCATGTCCTTCCACCCCAGGTTGCCCATCGCATAAACACTGTGGATTGCTCTTTCGTAGCGGGCATTGGAATAGTTTAACGAAGTATTTTCAATGTTCTGAACCGTGTACAAATAAGGGATGATTAATCCTGAGCCGGGTTTGGACGAATTGCTTATGTGCGACCAGTTAGCGTACAACACGTTTCCCCCGGCAGAAGCGGTTAACGAAAAGTCGTTCCAATTGTTTTTATAGGTGGCCAACACATCGGCATTTGTTTCAGCACTTTCACTGGTTACTATACCGTATGCTCCGTTATTGGGCTCCCCTGAAAAGCCCGGATCCATTTTCGTTTCCCTGACTTCATCAGACTTATTCAGTGCATATCTTCCCATAAAGCTGAGTTGCGGAGTTACCTCCCATGTAGCCGATACATTTCCGATAAGCCTGTTTCTTTTGAACCGGTTGTTGATCCCATAGGCAAGGAAGTAAGGATTTTCCCAACCCTCTCCGATAGTAAGAACCTCATTTCCACCCAGCTTATACGCTTCCAACTGACGAATATCAACGTTGGGTGGCGTCCAGGCAGCCCATTGCAGCGGGTTTGCTCCCCGTTCCTGGGTTGCCGGCCTGTTGTTGGCCCAATTTTGCGTATAGTTTATGTCGGCACTGACCGTGAATCCTTTCCGCATTTCGGACGTTGCTGAAAGAGTCAAGTTATTCCTGTTAAGATCTGAATTTGGCACCAAACCCTTATTGGTCATATTGGATATTCCGAGCCTGTAATTCACAAGATCCGTAACACTGGATATGGAAATGCTGTTGGTACTGGTAATGGCACTCCTGTTGATAAAATTCTTGTAGTTATCCGGATAGGCAATCAGTTCCGTTGGTATTGCCACTCCGTTAGCGTCGAGTGGAGCAAACGGTTGTACCTGCCAATATCCCTTGTTTAATTCAGGGCCTGCACCGGCTACTTCCGATACATTGTAGGGCGGTATGATTCCGTTAGCAAAGGTCTTATCCGTGTAACTTCGTGCTCCAAACCCAAAACGGTTTTGAACATCCAGGTACTTAGAAGGAATATCAAAAACGGTGTTCGAGACCACTTCGACTTTCATTCCTCCCCCCCGATCTGCCTTTTTTGTGGTAATGAGCACCACCCCGTTACCTGCACGAGTGCCATACAAGGCAGCTGCACTGGGACCTTTAAGGATGGAAATGCTTTCGATACTTTCGGGGTCGATATCTGAAATGGAATTCCCGTAGTCAACCAGGTTACCGCTGCCAAAACCTCCTACATTGTTTACCGAGCTTGTCATGGGTACTCCGTCAACAACAAACAACGGTTGATTATCTGTACTCATGGAAGTAGCCCCCCGTATAACCATGCTTACCGTAGACCCTGTTCCACCGGTAGAGTTAATGGTTACTCCGGTTACTTTACCTGCCATGGAAGTGAGGATATTCTCATGAACAACTTTCGACAACTCTTCAGAAGCAATTTTTCCTACCGAATAGCCCAACGATTTCTCCTCACGCCTGATACCAAGAGCTGTAACTACCAGTTCATCCAGGGCCTCAGCACTCTCAACCATTAAAACATTAATGGAGTTCCTGCCTCCTACGGTAATTTCCTGAGGGACAAATCCTAAATAGGAAAAAACAAGGGTTGCATTTTCAGGCACCTCTATACTATAAGCCCCGTCCATGCCGGTCACGGTACCAGTAGTAGTTCCTTTCACGACAATGGATACTCCCGGAAGAATCGTTCCATCGATCGCTGACGTAACTGTTCCTGTGACACGTATGGTGCTTTGTCTGACCCCAGCTGTTTGAGCATAAGAGTTCCCTGCACAAACTATAAGAAAGAGTACGGACAAGAACAATACAAGCACGTTATTGCTTTTTATTTTTTGCAAATCAATGATTTTCATACGATTAAATTATTAACTTTCAGTAAAGTCTGCTATTTGAAAGCTATAGCATAACATACTCAAGCATGATTTTGCTCCTTAGCTTTACGAATAGTTCAAAGGTATCGCAGAAAACGCGCTCTTATCACGCACGTCTCATAACGAACCATTTAACAGGATTTAATTAACTGCTTCAAATGTGAGTATTGCAGCAGAAGTACTCAGTGCCACCAGTGGGTCCTGGCTGATTATTGCTTTAGGGTCCAGTGTCATGAACATTACCAGCCGCATGGTACTGCTCTTTATCTCCTGAACAATCACTTTCCGGTGGAAATCCCTGATTCCTATAAAATCACCGGTTCCCGGAAAGTCAATAGTCATTACCCCCGGATAGGTAACTACAGGAATCCCGTCAGGACGGACTCCGGTGGCAAAACCCGGAACCGTAGGGACGACAAAATCCTCATTCTCGTTGAGCAGGAATGTTGCGTCTTCCCGGGGAGTACAGGTGGTCATTGCAAAGACATCCTTTCCAAAGACGGCTTTTCCTCCCGTCTTTGTAATCTGGACCAAACCCGACTGCTGCATGATCATCGCATATACAATACCCCCAAAGGAGGAGCCATCTGTAGTGGTGTGCCTGTAGCGACCGTCGTGGTAAAAGGTGAACTCATCGTTATAGGCTTCCGGAAGTCCGACAAACACACTGAAAGCTCCTGCCGGCAACGATGGAATATCTTCATCGAGCAACGAAAAGGCTAAATCTGAGTTTACCAACTTGTCGTTAACGGTATGCGACTGGGTCAGCCTCCAGGTCTTGCCATCATATCCTTCAGCGGTATGGTTTCCCGTCAACAAGGCATAAGGAGTAAGCGCAACCGCCAAACTCACCTGTGTTGTTACTGAATTGCCGTTTTTGTCTTTTGCCGTTAACTTTGCCATGTAATACCCGCCCTCACCGTACACATGCACGGGATCTTTCTCGTTGCTGGTATTTCCGTCTCCAAAATCCCACTCCCAGCTTACTGCACCGTGAGTAAGCGCTGTGAATGCAGCCTGTTTCCCGTCTATACTGTGGAAAATCAGGGCAGAAAGGGGTAAGTCATCCCCCATCTCTTCACTTGAACACGATGGGAAAAAGAGGACCATCATGCACAGAAAGAGGGATGAAAAATACAAAAAACGTGTTTTCATAAAAAATTCTTTACTGATCAATTTTAATTAACTGAAATTCATTTTAATCCATTCGCCAATAATTACAATGTCGCTTCTACTCTATCACTCTCCCGTAGTCGCCAATCCCGGTCTATTCGGTTTTTCGGATCACTCACGGATCCTTATAATTTTCTCCAGGGCAACTTTAATCTGCCCGTGTTGCTGCTCGTTGAACTTTTTAAAGGGGGAGGCAATAAACCCGTTGCAAATTCCCAGTATTTCCAATGAACATTTCAATCCTTTCAGGTAACTGGAACTGTTTTCTCCTACAGTATAGAGAGTAGAAGAGATGTCCATTATCCGGGTTTGCAGACTTCTTATCGCTTCAGTGTCATTTGCTACGGCAGCACGGTATAAGTCCACATACAACCGGGGAAAGATATTTGCTCCCCCGTTAACCCCTCCGTCAGCACCCATCAATACCATTTCGGCCGTCATCTCTTCCGGCCCCACAAATATTGAAAAACTTTCACGGTTACGCATCTCGTGCATAACCCTCTGGAGATAAGGCGCGTTACCCGAGCTGTCCTTAAACCCTACCACACGGGGGTTTTCGGCTATTCTCTTTATCGTTTGGGGATCAAAGTTTATCTTGGTGTTTACAGGCATATTGTACAGGTATAGCGGCAGGCTTAATTGGGGTATCAGCGATTCGTAGTATTCTGCCAATTCCGTCTGATCCATGACAAAATAAAAGGGAGGAGTGGAGACTACTGCATCCGCACCGAAACTAGCTGCAGTTTCAGCCAACCGGATACTTTCCGTAATGGAAGTATCTGAAATACCGACCAGCAGGGGCACTCTTTTTCGTATTACCCTGCTCGACTGGCGAATCATTTCGATCCGGAGATTGATGGCGAGGTTTTGGGCTTCTCCCGTTGTTCCCAAAATAAAAATGCCGTGTACACCACCCGATATCACGTGCTCAATCAATCTCTCCAAACCGGCAATATCCAGGGTGTTGTTGTCGATAAGCGGAGTTACAAGTGGAGTTACTATTCCTTGAACAATTTTTTTCATATTGCTTTAAATTATCTATCTTCAAATTTTAGGTAAGGCATTTGCTTGCCACAGCATAACAGGAATAAATCAGCTTTCTGCTCTTTTCATGTATTTAACTTTTTTTAGTCGTGTAAAAAATTGTTCGTTTGAACTTGGAAACGATTTTGTGTTCCCGGCAATCCCTCGTGGAGATTAACTGCAATAAACGACGTGACCGCAATAAAAAGCATCACGGCGACAAGCACCTTGAAGAGTTTCCGGGAGTCAACCTGTAACAAAGGATGTGATGAAAAAGGACTTCCCTGTATTCGTGTCAACATCAGTATGGCAACTAAATTGACAACATAGAGGTGAATATTCAGTGCTGCTTTTCCGCCCATCACTCCGTTGATGATGTATCCAAAAAGGATGTATACTGAAAAGTACACGATAAAAACAAAACGCAAATCTCCTGCAGCGAACCCTGTATGGACTTTTCTCAACCTGTATCCGATCAAAGCTGCCGATATAACCAGGATGATCAGGGAGGATATGCTGCTTATTTTGCCGGTCAGTTCGGGTTGCACAACTACACCTCCCGCTCGAAACCGGTCGAAAACAGGCTCAAATGAAAGGGATTGCTGAAATACAACGAAAGGTATAACCAGAAACACCAGCACAAATACCACCCTGTTTTCCCATGCTTTAACCGGAGAAACGGTTTGGGGCCACACTGAGGTAAAAACACCGTAGGCAAGGGCAATCCCTCCAAAAAATCCGATACTGTACTCCATGACATTCCACATGTTAAACGGAATCTCCCCGACCATTCCAACAATTTGTAAAAAATTTCCGAAAGAAAAGCCAATCCCGGTACCGATACCGGTAATCAACGATAGCCGGGTCGTTGCCGAAAATCCCTTTTTCGGGCAGTATACCACAACAAAGCAAGCGCGGCTCCCAGGCAAATGGCCCAGGCCTCCGAACGGGGAGGGGTCATTAACCATTCGAGTTGTTGAATCAGGAGTCCGTAAACGATTAGTCCTCCCATACCCATCTGAGCAAAAAGAGCTCCCCACTCCACCTTTCTCTCTTCCGATGATTCCAGGGAAAGCCCGGTTAACCCTCCTCCCAGTAACCCAAATAATGCCCCGATAGCGAACAGCATTGTCAATCCATATAAGGCATTCGGATAATTGGTACTCATACCGTAGCCAACAACAAGACCGTAACTTATCATTCCGGTAATACCCCATCCGACAGATGCTGCAAGCACTGTCGGCAACATTTTGCTGTACCAGTCTTTACGCCTCGAAACCAAGATCAGGCCGCTGCTCCCTGCTCATGTCCAAAGTGACCGCGGACTGCCCACGCAGTCCCCAGCGTCATCCCAACCATCAGTATATGCAATGCTTGATTTTTATTCATTTTTCGATTTATTGTTTTCTTCGTATTAGTTCTATCGTCCAGTGCCTCTTCTTGTTATGTTTTTAATTGCAGAAATGCTAAAACGATTCAGCTATGTGGTAAAAAAACAACATGACTTCCGAATCTTTCAGGTACAAAAAAATAAAAATAATGTTACCAATCCCATACGTTTTTATTAAGAAAAAATTAAATTTTATACGTTATCCATTTTAATTGATGAATGCTGTACAATCAGTTCCGGTTCGATAAACGTCTTGGAAAACTTGCGGTTCTCCCCATATTTTATCTTATCTATCAAGGTGTTAACCGCTTCCTCCGTAATCATATCAATCGGTTGCTTGATATACGTTATCGGAGAATAGTACAAGTCGAACAACTCACTGCCATAGAATCCAACTACCGCTACATCATCGGGAATCCGCTTATTCAATTTGTTTAAACTACGTAAACCAGCTACCAACAAGGCATTTGTAATGAAAATCACGGCTTCTGCATTCTTTTTATTGACTAAATAATCGAGTGCTTTTTCAACTTCAGGAAGCGGATTGTCTATATTTACGCTTTTCACGTTAACGTATTCCCCAAGCGCATGGTTATTCATGGTTTCCTTATACCCGAGAATACGGTCTCTGATGTTACTCAAACCTGATTTATAAGAGATTTGAAATTGTTCAGGCACGAATAACTTACCTCCAGTTCAGGGAAATACCTGTCGATAAGTACAACAGGAATATTTTTCTTGTGTAATTCGGCGATCATGCCTTGTGATCCCTCGCACGGAACGATGATTAATCCGGCAACACCCTTGTCAAGCATGACATCGATCAGTTGCCTGGTTTTAACCAAGCTCTCATCGGAACTGCCGAAAATGACCTTGTAATTAATTTCGTTGGTTTTGTTTTCAATGATACGCGAAATCGTTGAGTAGAAAGGATTTGAAATATCCGTCACGATTAGCCCGATGAGTTGAGAGTTACCGGTACGCAATCCTTTGGCAACCATATTGGGTGAATATTGCAACTCCCTGGCCGCTTGTTTTACCAAAGTAGCCGTCTCCTCGCTTATCCTGTATTGCTTGGCTTTTCCGTTTAAAACAGCTGAAACCAACGTTTTGGATACGCCGAGGTGGTTGGCCAAATCTTTTAAGGAAACTCTATTTCTGGGCTTTTCGTCCACAACAGTTATTGTTTTACTCCACAAAAATATTTTGCTGTATCGAATCAGCAAAATATTTTAAGTTAAAAAACAACCTTTATGCTGTAAAACATATATTGCCCGACTTTTTTATCTGCTACGTCCTCAGCTGATAGGACCTGAGTTAATCCGGAAAAATCATCGTAAACCTGTTACTCCGCTTATCTGATTTTACTCCGATCTCCTTTGTGCCCCAACATTATCTGCCTGCAAATGCTTAACCCGGTGACGGAATTGTTAGGTTTTGTGGAGTAAGATCACTGGACAACTCAAGGTGCAAGACACGCTTCGTTTAACGTTGGACAAAGCGGTGGGTAAGCTTAGGCATTCGCATCCCGATATTGGATTAGGGAGTGGGACGCGGACGGGTGGAAGTATCGAAAAACGGACACCAGACTTTTGTGATTTGTAACAAAAAAAATGAAACCCGTACAGTACCTACGATAGCATCCACCTTGTAATCCGAATATGTGTGCCAATAGGACAGATTTTGCTGCGATCTGAAATATCCGATATAAGCTATGATTTCTTGGATGATAAAATACTCAAGAGCATGTCCAAATTCAGGAGAACCCGGCTTGAGTGATTGGATAACGCGACGTTTCACGCTTCGGGTAAAAGCCGGGATTTTCTGAATTTTGTCAATGACAACCAATTCGTTTTCGGAGAGTATGCCTAATTCTTCACGCAAGAGTGCCGGACGGCGGTTATAACGCCCAAAACAACCGATTGGAGCAAATCGATGGAGTGTTTGTAGGGAAACAATCTTTTTAAAGAATAAGCGCAAGGGATGCATGCAGAGATAAAATGATTTTCCGTGTATACTTAAAGTATAGCTTTGTTAATGCATAAAACACCACTGGTATCCGGTAAAAAAAACGCTAAAAAGAGGGAGAACCCCTTTCGGTAATTCCCCCAGAAAGTTTATCTTTACTGTTGCAACACAAATAAGGATAACCAACATGGGCAAAGGTACAAATTTTAGCGGACAACAGCCTGAGCAGACAGGATTTGACCGCGATAACGTTGTTCAGGAACGTTCTATCTTCTGCTTTGAGAAGGGGTATGTGGATTATTCTCAGGCAGATTTGGTCCGTTATGCTGGTCAACTTGCTACTGATTTTTTGGTACTAACTTTGTATATTAAACTTTAGAAATACATCCATAAAATAATCATTATTTTTAATAAAAATTTTCATGAAGAATTCATTGTTTTTTTTACTGTGTATGATAGGTATTCAAAGCTGCACGATACAACCTTCTCCATCTTTAACGGTTTATGTAGATACCAGAGTAGGAACAGATGCTAGTTCGATGTTAACAGCCGGACGCTTTGGTAAAGGTAGTGAAGAATATGGACAGACATTGCCTGCTGTACTCGAACCCAATGGCATGAATTTTTGGACTCCTCAAACCAGAGATACCGAATTAAAATGTATCAGTCCTTACTATTATCAAGATTCTTTATTCCAAGGTTTCCGCAACTCACATTGGATTGTAGGAGGATGTACACAAGATTATGGCTCCATGACCCTTTTCCCGTCAACAGAAATAGAAAACTGCCTTCCCGGCAAGAGATCCACTCCATTTAAGCACGAGAATGAAGTTGCAACTCCATCATATTATTCTGTTTATTTACACCAATCACGTATTCAGGCAGAAATGACTGCTCGTTCACGCAGTGCTATTTTTCGTTTTACTTATCCAACCGATGCGCCTGCTTTTCTGATAATTAACCCAAATAGTGACGAAGGACAAGGATATATCGAACTTGATACTCTTCGTAAGGAGATCAGAGGATACAATCCCATTCATCGTATTTATCAAGGAAGAGGACTTTCAGCTGGATATAGCGGGCACTTTATTATTCAATATTTCGATCCTATTGAAAATTATGGAACTTATTGCAAGGACACCATCAATGCAGGGCGAAATAAAATAGGGAATGCCAAAGATATTGGTCTATACATTGAATTCAAAAGGAAAGATTCTAAAAAACCTATTATTATCAAAACAGCAAGTTCTTTTACAGATATAGAAGGAGCAAGACGTAATCTGGAAGCAGAAATTCCTCATCGTAATTTTAAGCAGACTCGTAACGAATTGACTTCTATCTGGGAGAAACACTTGGGGCGGTTAAGCGTTTCCAGCTCCAATGACACTCTTTGTCGTAAGCTATATGGCTCATTGTATAGAGCCTCTTTTTTACCACGCACCATCAGTGATATAGATGGACGTTATCCTGCATTTTCTAAAGGGAGCCCTATCTTACAAGCCCCCAAAGGCACACAATATTATGATGACTTTTCAATGTGGGATACTTATAGAGCTTTACATCCACTGATTACTTTACTTTCACCAACCAAGAGTGGAGAAATGATGCAATCATTAGTGAATAAATACAAACAAGGTGGATGGTTGCCTATTTTCCCTTGTTGGAACAGTTATACAGCAGCTATGATTGGAGATCATTGCATTGCAGCCATTGGTGATGCATACATTAAAGGTGTTGATAATTTTGATATTGAAACAGCCTATGAAGCGATGCGTAAAAATGCGTTTGAAACCCCAAAAGACTATGCTGATTATGTTAACGGTATGGGCAGGAGGGCTCTAAAAAGCTATATAGAGTATGGATATATTCCTTTGGAGGAACCGGTCAAGGAAGCATTTCACAATCGAGAACAGACTTCACGTACATTAGAGTATGCGTTGGATGATTTCGTATTGTCACAAGTGGCCTTGAAATTACAAAAAAAGTCAGATTTTGATAGTTTGAAAGTACGCAGCCAAAACTATAAAAATGTCATCGACCCAAATACTGGATATGCGAATGGACGATATCAAGATGGACGATTTTATGAAGATAATAAAATAGACCACTTTGCTTTTTATATCACCGAAGGCGCTCCCTGTCATTATACTTGGTACGTACCTCAAGACCCATATGGTTTGATGGACATCATGGGAGGGAAAAAACAATATGTCGAAAAACTGGATACACTTTTTGAAGAACATCTTTATTGGCATGGAAATGAACCTTGTCATCAAGTAGCTTATATGTACAACTATGCAGGACAACCTTGGAAAACTCAAAAGTATGCCCGACATATAATGGATACTGAATATGGTGACAAGCCCGGAGGACTTGCCGGGAATGATGATGCCGGACAAATGTCTTCATGGTATATTTTCAGCAGTTTGGGTTTTTATCCTGTATGTCCTGGAAGTCTTTATTACACCATAGGTAGTCCACAATTCGAAAAAGCTGAGCTGCATTTGGAAAATGGAGAGACATTTACTATCCAAGCCGAAATGACTGGAAAAGACAACAGATATATACAGTCTGCCACTTTAAATGGAAAGCCTTATACCAAGAATTATCTGTTTCACCTTGATATTATGAAAGGAGGTATTTTACAATTTGTAATGGGGGATCAACCAAATAAGGAATGGGGGAGTAACCCTGAGGATTGTCCACCTTCACTTGTATCTGTCAGATAGCTATTTTTGACGAGATTGTAAACTAAACTGTATCAAATAAAGTTCTGCATTCCTTGTTGCCTTTAACAAGGACGGTATTATCTCTACGTTTGTTCTCCCTTTGCTGGCTTGAACAACATAAACACAGACAACGGCAGACAGATAGACGGAGACTGGATTTGTTTGATTAACTACAAAAAACACACACAATCAACGCATAAATATGCGTAAAACTGTGTGTAAATTTAGCAACTCGTTGAGCTACGATGCATATTGCGGAAGCGGGGGGATTCGAACCCCCGGTACAGTTACCCGTACGTCAGTTTAGCAAACTGGTGGTTTCAGCCACTCACCCACACTTCCCGGTAGGACTTCCGACCAAATTGGGTGCAAATATACAAGATTGTTTTCATCTTGTCAAAAAAAACGGGAGATTTCTATTTAAATCTTCCTACATTTGTGCAGTTTTTCAAATCACTTTTGGACGTATGGAGCAAAAACCAAAAAGAAAAGGCAGAAAAATTTTTCTATGGGCAATACTTTCCCTGTTGCTGATAGTAATTGCAGGGGTAGTTGTTGTCAGAAAAACCATTTTCAAGCCATTCAGCCTGGAAGAAACGGTGTACATTTATATCGATAACGAGAAGAACTACGAAGAGGTAATCACCCAATTAAAAAAAGCGGACCTGCCGTCGGAGCAGCTCTTCAGGATCTTGTCGGAAAGGATGAACTATCCCGGCAACATAAAAACTGGAAGATATGCCGTTAAAGACGGGATGACCATGCCCGACGTGATTCGCGTGCTGCGTGCCGGAAATCAGACACCGGTAAAACTCACGTTCAACAATGTCCGTACCAAGGAAGACCTGGCCGGTAGAATCTCACAGCAACTGATGATGGACAGCACCCTATTGGTAAACGCACTGAATGACCCGGAAAAAATAAAAGAGGTCGGGTTTGACGAAAACACGCTGACGGCCCTGTTTATCCCCAACACCTATGAAGTGTACTGGGACACAAGCATTGACCATTTCCTCAACCGGATGAAAAAGGAATACGATCGCTTCTGGAGCGACGCACGGAAAAGTAAAGCGGAAAAAATCGGATTATCACCGGTGCAGGTTTCTACACTGGCATCGATTGTGGAAGAAGAGGCCACCTACTCCGACGAATATCCGGTTGTGGCCGGATTGTATCTCAACCGGTTAAAAAAAGGGATGCGGCTTGAGGCTGATCCGACGGTGAAATTTGCCGTTGGCGATTTCTCGTTGCGGCGTATCTTGTTCCGTCACCTGGAAGTGGAATCACCTTATAACACCTACAGGAATACCGGATTACCACCCGGGCCAATCCGAATACCATCCATCCAGGCTATTGACGGAACCTTGTCTCCACAACAGCACAATTATCTTTTTATGTGCGCTAAAGAAGATCTGTCGGGCAGGCATAATTTTGCGGCCACTCACGCAGAGCATGCGCGCAATGCAGCGCGTTACCAGCGGGCGCTCAATGAAAGGGGTATCTTTTAAAACACCTCAGAAAGTTATCTCGTCGGGGTGGATACCCGTCCGGTAATTTCTGTCGAGTGACCGGATGAACTGCATCTCTTCCGGGGTGAGTTCAAAATCAAAAATATCCAGGTTCGCTTGCTGTCGTTCTTGGCTGGACGATTTGGGAATAGCAATCACTCCACGTTGAAGATTCCACCTCAACACGACCTGAGCGGGTGACTTTCCATACCTCTCCCCTATTTCCTGCAATACCTGCTCTTTGAGAAGAGGGACCTTATTGCTTCCCAACGGGCTCCAGGCTTCACATATGATCCCGTTTTCCGCACAGAAACCGACCAAATCATCCAACACCACATAAGGATGCATCTCGACCTGGTTCACAGCCGGTGGGATGTTTGCCTCTTCCAGAATTGTTTCAAGATGATGTTGCAGGTGGTTGCTTAATCCAATGGCTTTCGCTTTCCCCGAAGCGTAGATTTTCTCCATTTCCCGCCAGGTGGAAACAAGCTTTCCTTTTACGGGCCAGTGGACCAGGTAAAGATCGATGTAGCCAATATTCAACAGTTGCATGCTCCTGTCGAAAGCCTGCGGAACAGCTTCTTTCATCACATCATCCCCCCAAAGTTTGGTGGTAACAAAAATCTCTTCACGCGGTATTCCGCTCTCACGAATAGCTTTGCCGATCGGAGCTTCGTTGCCGTATAAAGTTGCCGTGTCAATATGCCTGTAACCCACATCCAAAGCCGTCCTTATAGCACGATAAACATCATTATCTGTTTTTCCAATTCTGTAGGTTCCTAGACCCAGCATAGGTATTTTGATACCGTTATTCAATAAAGCATATTCCATGTTTATACGTTTTTCAACCGTTTTATCACATTGTCCTTATCCCGGTATATTTGTTCAATAAGCCGTCGGATACTTTCAAATTTTTCATCCCCACGGATGAAATCGATAAATTCAACCGTCAGCGACTCGTTGTACAGGTCTCCGTCAAAATCAAAAATATTTACTTCTACACTGATCTCCGTTCCGTTTTGCAATGTCGGGCGCGTACCGATATACAACATTCCCTGATGTGTTCTATCCCTAAAGTGAACCAACACGGCGTAAACTCCGAGCAGGGGAATTACTTTATATTTCTCCCAAGCCTTCACGTTAGCAGTCGGAAAGCCGATAGTACGCCCTACCTGGTAACCTTCCACAATTTTTCCCGACAGGGTGTAATTGTAAGTCAGCAGTTGATTGGCCTTCGCAATTTCGCCTTTCATCAACAAGCGCCTGATCCGCGAAGAACTCACATCTTCGTCATCCACACGCATCTCCGTAGCCTGAATAATGTTCATCCCCACGGCTTTGCCGTATAATACATACTCCTCAATACCCTCTTCCCGATTGTGTCCGAACCGGTGATCGTAACCCACCAGCATCGTGTGGACGTGAATCTTCTCTTTCAGTATCCGGGTAATAAATTCACTGGCCGTCAGCTTCGACAGCTCCCTGGTAAACGGCAAACTGATGCAATAATCTATTCCTGTTTCAGCCAACTGCTCCAGTTTTTCTTCATAACCGCAAAGCAGTTTAGGCTGATAATCGGCGTGCAGCACCTTTCTCGGATGCACAGGAAAAGTGATCACGGCTGATGGCAGACCCAACCGGCCAGCTTCCGTTTTCACCTGTTCTATCAGGTGTCGGTGGCCGATGTGAACTCCGTCAAAAAAGCCCAGGGTACCGGCGACTTCGGGCAGTCCCGTTTCAATTCTATGAGTTAAATCAATGACTTGCAAAATCTCTTCTTTTGTGAGTACTCTTAACGTTTGAACGTTGTTTTTGGTTTTTGGCATGTAACAAAAGACCCCGAAACAGAATTTCGAGGTCTCACCACCGTCTGTGCCGTATGCTAGATTACGCCAAACTTCCTGAACATTTTTTCGATATGATCTATGGCGTAGTCAATTTGTTCGTATGTATGTGTAGCCATCAACGAGAAACGGAGAAGGGTTTCGTTGGGTGCAACGGCAGGCGGAACAACCGGATTCACAAAAATCCCTTCCTCAAACAGTTGTTTCGTAATGGCAAACGTTTTCTCGTCGCTGCGTATATAGAGCGGAATAATCGGCGTGGAAGTAGGTCCTACCTCGAACCCGCGGTCTTTGAATTGCTGAATGGTGTAATGCGTCAGCTCCCACAAATTCTTTATCCTTTCGGGTTCCGCGCGCAAGATATCCAGAGCTGCAGATGCAGCGGCTGTAGCAGCAGGTGTTATGCTCGCGCTAAAAATATAAGTTCGGGCATTGTGTCTCAGGTAGTTGATCGTGTGATAATCCCCCGCGATGAACCCACCGATAGAGGCCAGGGATTTGCTGAAAGTCCCCATAATAAGGTCCACATCGGGAAGCAATCCGAAATGGTCGCAAGTCCCCTTTCCGTTGTACCTCTTTCCCAAAACTCCCAAGCCGTGCGCTTCATCTACCATGATGTTGGCGTTATACTTTCTGGCCAGCTTAACAATTCCCGGCAAATCCGCCAGATCTCCTTCCATACTGAATACGCCATCCACCACAATCAGTTTCACCTTGTTGGGATCGCAGCGCTTCAGCTGTCTTTCGAGCGATACCATATCGTTGTGACGGAATTTGAACTTGGTAGAGAAAGAGACACGAATGCCTTCAATAATGGAAGCGTGGTTCCTTTCGTCCCAAATGATGTAATCCTCTCGTCCGGTAACCGCACCCAGCACCCCTTCGTTAACCGTGAATCCGGTGGAGAAAACGATGGCGTCATCTTTTCTTAAAAAATTTGCCAGCTTACGCTCGAGTTCTATATGAATATCCAGTGTCCCGTTTAAAAAACGGGAACCTGCCATACCTGTTCCGTATTTTTGGGTGGCTTCAACAGCTGCTTCTTTTACTTTTGGATGATTGGTGAGTCCCAAGTAAGCGTTTGATCCAAACATCAACACTTTCTTACCGTTGATAACCACCTCCGTATCCTGATCGCTTTCGATAACCCTGAAATATGGATAAATGCCTGCCGATTTAAATTTCTGCGGAGCATCATATTTCATCATTTTCTCTTTTAACAGATTCATCAGATAAAAATTAAAATGAGTTGGATATTTTATCTATTTCCAATAAAAACCAGGATACAAAGATACGAATATTTCTCATAATGCGAAGTGGGCGGGTAAAAATATACCTACGAAGAAAAGTGTCTGACAATAAGAGACTTCATCGCTATTTCACTCCTGTTTCGTGCTATTGAAAAACCGGTCGTGGTGTATAAAAAGCAAAATCAAACGTAAACATTTTCAGGAGAAAAACGTTTAACAGGGTAGGATTAACGAATCATTTAAAAACGAACACTATGGTAAGTAAAAATTTAGAAAAAGCTATTAACGAACAAGTTAATGCAGAATTCTGGTCGGCCTATCTCTATCTGTCCATGTCGGCTCATTTCGCCAATGAGGGATTGATGGGGTTTGCAAACTGGTTTAGAGTACAGTTTCAGGAAGAACAAGATCACGCCCTCAAATTCATGGACTACCTGATTGCCAAAGGCAATAAGGTCGAACTGAAACCGATTGGGAAAGTAGATACGTCGTGGGAATCGATATTGAAAGCTTTTGAAGACACTCTGGCGCACGAAAAAGTGGTGACCGGACTGATTAACAACCTGGTAAGCTTAGCAAGGAACGAGAACGACTATGCAACCGAAAATATGCTTCAATGGTTTGTAAACGAGCAAGTTGAAGAAGAAGAAACCGCACAGGGAATGATTGACAGCCTGAAGTTGATCGGCACCAACGGATTCGGAATCTATACGATGGACAAAGAGCTGGCACAACGCAGTTATACTCCGCTGAACGCCACTGCAGCAGGCGCATAGATTTCTTTGTCGTACTTATTCAGGAGCCTTCTTCGTCGAAAGGCTCCTTTTTTGTTTGGTTAAATTTTCAACGAAAAGAGTCTCTGAATAAACTTTTTGGGTTTAACTTCATCTAACCTCCTGTTCTTTGTCGAACTTTGGCAAGTACAAGTAAAATGTATATTAAAAACTTGAAAATGGAAAGAAAATACAAAAAGCTTCTCAAATGCATGGTGCTCGACGCTATCGGTATGGCCTCAGCTGCTTTGCCCGTCGTTGATGTTGTGTGGGCACCCATTGCGGCATCCATCAGCTACAGGATGTTCGGGGAAAAAAGGGGAAAATACACATCCGTTATCACCTTTATTGAAGAAATACTACCCGTTACCGATGTAATTCCATCGTTCACCATTTTTTGGTTTTTGTTCGATTTTCTGGGTGTCGGGGAAAAAGCAAAAACGGCCAATTCGCCTGTGGATACAGATTTTATTGAAATCAACTGATGTCGCTATAATTTTATGAACTTACGAAAACTAACCGGCTGCCTGGTCCTTTTTTTCACCCTGACAGCCTGTGCGAACACAACAGAGGAGACAAACGCGTTGTTGTGGAAAATCTCGGGAAGCGGTCTTGAATCCCCGTCCTACCTGTTTGGAACACATCATCTGATTCCGTTGTCATTTTTAGACAGCATCACCGGCCTGGAAGAAGCGTTCGAAGCGACTGAACAAACAGTGGGGGAGCTCGATATGAACAAAATGAGCGAGATGCAGATGAAGATCATGGGTGCTGCCGTTATGCCCAACGGGTACGACTACCGAACGCTTACAAGCGAAGCGGATTTTCAGCTGCTCGACAAAACGCTGAAAGAGCTTATCGGCGTCGGGCTGGATCAGCTTGGCAGGATGAAACCGGCCATGCTGAGCAATTTAATTTCCGTCTCTTTATATCAAAAATATTATCCTGCCCTATCGGGTGGAATAAGCGTCGACCAGCACTTCCAGGAAGAGGCGGTCAGGCGTTCCCGCCCCGTACGACCGTTGGAAACGGCCGAAGAACAGATTCACCTGTTGCTGGGCACCCAGACCATCGAAAGACTGAAAGAGCAAATGGACAGGTTGCAAACGGCGTACATGGCTCAGGACATTAACGCGCTGAACGCTTTGTACGAAGAGGAGTTGCCCGGAGATCCCTGCCCCGGCACCCCGGAAGAAAAAGACGCGATGAACAAGGACCGGAACGAGAGGTGGTTAAAACTCCTTCCGGATATTATGCGGGAAAAACCATCGTTCATCGCTGTCGGATGCCTTCACCTGGTGGGCAAAGACGGACTGATCGTGGGACTACAGAAGATGGGATACCGGGTTGAACCGGTGAAATAGGCAAAACTAGGTCCGTCTCTCCAGCAAGACCACATTCTCCACGTGATGGGTTTGCGGAAACATATCCACCGGCTGTACGCGGGCAACCCGGTATTTACTGTCCAGCAGGTTGAGGTCACGCGCCTGAGTGGCAGGATTGCAACTTACATAAACAATCCGCTGCGGTTCGGCAAAAAGAATGGCCCCGATCACATCGTCATGCATCCCGGCTCGGGGAGGATCGGTGATGATCACATCGGGACGGCCATGTTCACGAATAAAATCTTCCGTCAGAATTTTTCTCATATCTCCGGCAAAAAACGACGTGTTTTCGATATTGTTGTTGCGTGAATTTTTTCGCGCATCCTCGATAGCCTCTTCCACAAATTCAATCCCGATAACTTTTCCAGCATTTCGCGCAACAAAATTGGCAATGGTTCCCGTTCCGGTATACAGATCATACACCCGTTCACTGCCCGACAGCCCGGCAAACTCCCGCGCAACTTTATACAGGCTGTAAGCTTGACGGCTGTTGGTCTGGTAAAACGATTTCGGGCCTATTTTGAATTGCAGGCCTTCCATTTCTTCCACAATATACTCACGCCCTTTCCAACAGATCACTTCCTGGTCGGTAACGGTGTCGTTGGCTTTCCGGTTGATGATGTAGAGCAGCGAAGTGATTTGCGGAAACTTGCCGGCCAGAAAATTCAGGAGCATCTCCCTTTTTTCCGCATCATCTTCGTAAAACACCACAATAACCATCCATTCCCCGACAGAGGTGTTGCGCAGGATAAGCGTACGCATCAGCCCGGACTGGTTGCGGAGGTCGAAAAACGAGAAATTGTTTTTCAGGCAGAACTCCCGGGCAGCATTCCGTATCTGGTTGGACAGGTCGTCCTGCAGCCAGCATTTGTTTATATCCAGCACTTTATCGAACATACCGGGGATATGGAACCCCAACGCATCCATCTGCCTGAGCTCACTCCCGGAGCTAATCTCCTTCTCCGTCAGCCACCGTTTG
>JALHIE010000017.1 GCA_022840285.1 Porphyromonadaceae bacterium | reverse complement strand
GTTCCGTGACGATAGATATGCTCATCGGCACGTTTCTCAGGTTCACCTTCGGTAGCGTACCGGTGACGATCACCTCTTCCAGGCGGATAGAATCGTTGATCTGCGGTGGGTTGTTTTCATCGGCATAAACCGTTGAGAAAACAGCCAGACAGGCAGAAAGGAAAAATGTTAATCTACTCATACAATCCAGGGAAACTTAAAACAATCTTCGTTGAAGAGCGCGTAATCGGCATTTCCATTCACAGCGAAAGTCTTTATCTGTCTGGCACCTTGTAAAAGATCAATGGCGAATTTAACAGTCGCTCCTGTTTTTATGCGATCTTCCACTAAAAGAACGGTTTTGTCCTTGAAATCGAAATCGACAGGCGAGATCAACCTGGGGCTATCGTATTTTGGCTGTTGGTAGGGATCGCGAAGATTAATTTTCAACAGCTGTATTTCCGTATTCAACCGTTGGTTCAGGATCGCAGCCGGGATAATCCCGCCGTTGGCGATGGCCACGATCATATCAAAATCCTCGTGAAATTCAATTTCACGAAACCTTTGCATAACAGCATCAAAAGATTTTGTATCCATTGAGCGAACAGCCTTACAGTTTAGCCAGGGCTTTCAGCACAAAATATCCGGCTGTAAGTTGAATGAGCATTCCGGGAAGACCGATGCGGAAATCCTGGACGGCTGTGAAAAAGTGTTGAGTCATAGCCCACTCGATCCCTGTGCCAATCACCTGATAGGCAAGTACGGCTAAAAGAATTCCCCAGAAAGAGACTTTTCCGAAATGTTTTGCCACCAGGGAAGCAGCAATGGCCAGGATAACTGATTTGATGATGATTGCCGGCAGCACGGCGGAAAGGGGCATACCAAACAACAGGTTGTTGGCCAAAGGCGATAGTATGGCCGTCAACAGCCCGACATGGATCCCGTATTTGTACGCTGCGATGAGTGTGAAGAAATAGATGGGAAGAAAAATCAGTCCTCCCTGGGGCACCAGATGTGCCAGTTGCGGCATCAATAAATTGCCCAGCACAAAGAGAGTTGCGAACAGATAGGTTTTTGTGTTGCTCAGGCTGAGTGAATAAAGCTTTGCTGTTGTTTCCATAATTTGCTGTTTTTATATTTGTAATTGCTATAGTTTACAGATTCGGAACTAAAAATACAACATAAGCGGCAAAAATAAGTATAATCTTACTAATAATCCGCTTAATAGTTATTTTTTTTGTGCACTGATCTCAGAATTTACATTAGGATGTATTTTTCCAGAAGCCTCTTTTTTTCCCGGTTTTGTTGTTCGATCTGCCTTGCAAATATAGTTTTTATTTTGAAACAACGGTTGTAGAGTCTGTTAATATTGATAAAGATTTCTTTTGCACCGATGAGCCGGATAAAAAAAGAGGCGCATCGAATGCGCCTCTTTTATAAATAACTACTTCAACTGTTTTATCCGGATATTTCTGAATTTTACTTCCGAACCGTGACCTAAGAAACCGATATGCCCGGTCTTATTCAGCAATCCGGGATGATCCCGTTTGTCGATTGTGCCGTTTTTAGAGGCTTCGCGAATGTTTCCGTCCAAGATCGTTGTGCCGTTAAGGATGACCTTGATGTTGTCGCCGTCGGCAATCACCTCCTGGTAGTTCCATTCGCCTACTGGTTTCAGGTAGCCGCGTTTCGCGGGAATGACGCCATAAACCGAACCGTGGTACTGGTACACCTGGAGGTCTTTGTAGATTGGCGCTTCGTTATCGAGGATCTGTAACTCCATACCTCCATAGGCAGCATCGCCCTCCAGCGGTGTACGAATGCCCAATCCGTTGTTGGCGCCGGGCGTGAGCATAAACTCAAAGCGAAAGATAAAATTGTCAAATTGTTCTTTGGTGTAGAGGTTTCCTCCGAAGTTCTTGCTGGGATACAACACGATGTTTCCACTCTCCACTACATAGTCTTTTTTATTTCCTGTCCATTCGTCGAGGTTGGTTCCGTCGAAGAGTACGCGAAAACCCTCTTTCTTTTCTCCGGCAGAGAGTTGGAAAGGTTCAGGGCGCTCAATCTCTTTGATAAGGATATCGCGATAGGCGACCCTGCTACCGTGCGCCTGCAGCTCAATCTGTTCTTTCGGGAAGATGGGTTGACCTCTGTCCCAATAGTTTTCCAGCACTACGTTATCAGTAACCAGTTCATCGTTAAGCCATACCGATACCCGTTCACCAATCATTTTGATGCGGAACGTATTCCACTCACCGACTTTCTGGTCGGCAACCTTTAGCGGTTTGCTTGGATTTTGTTTGTTGTTGTATAGTCCACCTGATCCTACCTGTGCTCCGACATTTACACGAGCGGTATCCCATATCTGAACCTGTGGTGTGCCGCGAAGATAAATTCCTGCATCGGGTTCCGGTCCGGGGTAAAGCTTCCAGTCTACCAGCATTTCAAAATCGCCGTATTGCTTATCGGTACAAAGGTTGTTCCCTTTTCCGGTAAAAAGCAATTCACCGTTTTCGATGACCCAGCCCGTCTTTGCAGCTGCATCAGCTTTCAACTGGGCGGCGGCCAATTCTTTTGGCGTCATCTTGGCACGCTTGATGGGGTTCTCCACCAAACCTTTCCATCCGTCCAGGTTTTTACCGTTGAAGATGGACACAAAACCTCCGTCTTGTGGATTTTCATCCAGGTATTTTTTTATGGACTCACGTTGGTAGCCGGCATCGGGATTTTTCAATGTTTTACTCACTTTCTGGAGTATTCCGGTAGTTACAACACCCGCAAAAGCCGGATTATTTGTGGCGATGTTCATGGCAGCCAACGCTGCATTTTCACTCAATGCCGCATTGTCCATGAATGGGGCTACGAAAAGCATAGCCTGATATTGTCCGGTATTCCCCAACAGGCGGAGAATATCGTTTTTCTGTTTCTCGGTTTGCGCAAATTGCATCGCTTCACGGAGATACAGGTATTTTATGGCTCCTGTTTCATTTGATTTATTGATGGTAGCAACGATTGCATCCGTTACTTTGCCCAATTCCTCTTTGTTGCTGCTTTTTCTGGCGATATCGAGCAACGGATAAATGGCGTTGAACGATTTCCAGTTGATCAGCGCATCGAGAGCGGCTTTTTTGTTTTTTTCCGTTTCGGCGTTGTAAGCTTTGGTAATCATTTCCATTGCTTCTTGAGATCCGCTGTTTGCCAGTGCAGTGTAGTAAAGATGTTTGTTCGTAGACTTGCTTATCCGCTCCGATGCCAACTTCATTTGCTCATTGGCAGGAAGATACGACAGGGCTGCGTTTACGGCTCTCTGTAAAGCGGGAACGTAGGCGGCATCCGATTGTTCGAGCAGCGTGAATAAGTCGGGCAGGTTTTTATCCGTAGAAACGTATTGAAGCGTATTGGCCGCCTCTGCTTTTACGGTTTCGTTGCCGGTAAACATCTGGTTATACACCAGGTTGTACTGACTTTCCATTTTCCGGTTGGCAATGAGTTGCAGGATAGCTTTTTTTCCGGCATCACCGCTTTCGTTGAACACAGATGCAAGTGTATAGGAGATATCGCCCTTGTAGGTCGATAAAGCATCTTTAGCGAGTAACACGGTTTCATTGTCCTGGTTTTTCAATAGTCCGGCTAATACCAGCATCGCCTGTTCGTCTCCAATCTTTGCCAACGAGGAAATGGCCGCTTTCTGTACCATTTTATTGCCGGATGTAACGTAATTGGCTAACAGATTGGCTACGTTCGCTACATTCTTATCGCCCAGCCAGTATATGATGGCGGTTTGTTTCTCTGCGTTCGCTTTTGGACTTAGCTCTTTCACAATCATTTGAACAGCTTTCCTGTCATTATGGAAAGGATAGGCATTAAGCATGCGGGCGAGGTAAGTGATGTCCCCGTCTTTCAGTGCACTTTTAAGAAGTTTGCTCTTGTTCGTTGAGGGAATCTCCAGTAAAAGTTGCGATGCTACCACTTTCAGCTCGGAACGGTTTTGTTTTGTTGCAAAAGCGAGCAATCCGGCAGCTTCTTTTTCTACCAATTTTGCATTGGTGTGGACCAACTTTTTTAACAAGGAAAGGTAGGATGCTGTGGCGTTGTTGCTTGATTGATAGGAATAATTGATTTCTTGCGCTGCATTTTTCAGCGGAATAAGCGCGTTTTGGCTTCCCAGGTTCCCCAGAGCCGCAAGCAGCGCATGGTTAAGCCCCTCGGAAGGTTTTTGAGACAGTGCAGAGAGCAATGCAGATTCGGCCCGACTGTATCCCGCCTGACTCAGTGCGTTCACAAGATTGAGCTTTACAGCATCCGTTGTACTGCCTGAAAGTGCTGAAAGAATAGCTTGGTTGGCTTTTTCACTTCCGATGGAAACCAATGCCTGTGATGCCGGAGCAGAGAGGCGTGCATCGTTCAGGAAAGCAGACAGGGCTTCCACGTTGTTATCGGCACCGATTTGTCCAAGCTGGCGGATGATAAAGGCTTTTACCTCATTATTCAGCGATTGGTTTAGTGCTTT
This sequence comes from Porphyromonadaceae bacterium, assembly GCA_022840285.1. GTDB lineage: Bacteria > Bacteroidota > Bacteroidia > Bacteroidales > Dysgonomonadaceae > Petrimonas. The sequence continues at coordinate 19,484 of JALHIE010000017.1, read as the reverse complement.
TCCGAAAGCATTTGCCGCAATGGTCCGACCGGCTGCATCGTTTGCCACAAAGTTTGTCCATCCGCTGATGGCATAGTCCAATACTTCGTTGCTTTGGTTGCCCGGAGGGTTCATTCGCCCGATCAGGTCAAGCAAGCCTTGTTCTCCTGTGGAGACCAGGTCGGTCATTGTCCGGCGGTATTGGTTTTGATTATTGGCCGGAAGTTGTGCCAGTGCATCTGCAATGATGGTGGCTCTTGTTCTGCCCTGCGGCAGTTGAGCTTGAAGTCCGCCTGCAATTAACAGACAGATTATGATGAGTTTTATAGGTTTCATTTTCTTACGTTTAAAAATTAAATACTCCACGGTGCACGCATCGGCTGATCGATTAAGCGATTGGCTTCTTCGTCGTTCACAAACATCTCTTTCACCGGATCGTACTCAAGTGTCCTGTTCAACCGGAGAGCCACGGCACCCATGTTCACGATGGTGGCGGAACGGTGTCCGTTTAATTCATTCAACGCAAACTTCTGTCGGTTACGTACGGATTCGATGAAATTGGTATTTTGCTCCGCTGGCTCGGGAAAATCGGCCAGTTTCTTCTGCCAATCGGGGATGTCGCAGACAAAGTTTCTGTAAACATTTCCGTTAGGCCCGGCAATATAGGGAGTGTTGGGCTCGCCGTAGTCGCCTCCCCACAGAATGATCTGGCAGCCGTCGTCATAGGTGTATGTGATAGAACGCCACGTGCCCACTGCGTCGGGATGTTGTTGCGGAGCATCCACTTCTACTTTTACCGGACTTGTGTTGTCTTTGCCTATCAGGTATTGGACAGGATCGATATAGTGCTGGCCCATATCGCCCAGACCACCGCCATCGTAATCCCAGTATCCACGGAACGTCCCATGCACGCGATGTGCATTGTAAGGCTTGTATGGAGCCGGACCCAACCACATGTCGTAATCGAGTTCTTCGGGAACGGGTTGCGGTTCAAGATGTGTTTTTCCTACCCAGTAGAATTTCCAGTCAAACCCGGTATGTTTGCTGATGGTAACTTTCAACGGCCAGCCGAGAAGTCCGCTATCTACAAGTTTCTTGAGCGGTTTTACCGGCGTTCCTAGCCCATAAAACGGATCTTTGAACCGGAACCAGGTATTCAGCCTGAATATGTTGCCGTATTGCTGAATGGCTTCAACAACGCGTTTACTTTCACCGATGGTCCGGGTCATCGGCTTTTCGCAGAAAATGTCTTTTCCTGCTTTGGCAGCTTCTACCGACATGATCCCGTGCCAGTGTGGCGGGGTAGCAATGTGCACGATATCCACATTTTTGTCGAGGATAAGCTCGCGAAAATCGTGATAAAGACTGATGTTGTCTTTTACCAAGGCAGCGGCCTGGTTGAGGTGGTTCTTGTCAACATCGCACATAGCCACGACGCGTGTGTTGTCGTACCGGATGTGACCGCGCCCCATTCCGCCAACGCCTATAATACCTTTTGTCAGTTCATCGCTGGGTGCGACAAAACCTTTCCCCAATACATTTCGGGGAACCACCGTGAGGAGTGTTACTCCACCGAGGGTTTTTAAAAATCGTCTTCTGGAAGTCATAAATTAAATCGTAATGTATAATAAAATTAAATTTTGTAAATATAATTAATTCTTCAATGCAATCGTCTTCGCGTTGTGACTTATTAAATACTTTTATTTTCTTTTGAACTTTTCAGACTTATCCCAGGCCACGTCATCATTTGCTTTTATTCCGTGATCCGGGAATGGGTTTTTTTCATCAAAAGGGTACAGTGCTTCGGTATCTTCAATGACGATATTCTGCTCACTTAACGACCCATCCGGATTAACGGCTTTTGTAACGTCTAAACCCAGGTGTTTTGCCAAGAAAGGATAAACCGCAACTCGTTTGTTGTAATCGTAACCGTGTTTGTCGGCAGGCAAATGGGTGTTTTCAACGGCTCCGGACTTGTTAAATAATCCGTAAATGTACTGCAGGTGAGGATATTCAACAAGGGGTGTGTTCTTTGTCCAGTCATCGCCGTCAGAAACCACTAACATCGGTCGTGGAGCGGCACAGGCAGCAATTTCCACGTTATTGGTTTGGAAATTATCGGTTTTGTGAATCTGCATACCGCTTTCGCAAACGCATCCGCCGAAAAAATGGGCAGAGACCTGAACTACGGGGACAGAAACGGCAATCCTGTCATCGACAGCCGCGAGTAAGAATGCCTGCGTGCCACCACCCGAAGCTCCGGTAATGGCAATCCTTTCCGGATCGGCACCCCGGGAAAGTAAAAAGTCGATGCTTCGGATGCTGTTCCAAAGTTGCAATTTCAATGCTTCCGGGTGTTTGTGTGTCCATCCGTACTCCTGAGCCAGTTGTCCGTACCCGACCATGTCGTATGCAAAGACCATTGCACCCATTCGGGCCATAGCTGCAAACCGCTTTTGTGCGTCAGGACGATACCGTCCGTAATCGTCAAGTTCTGCCCAGTGTCCGTGCGTATTGAGAATTCCCGGTAAATTTTCAGTCGTGTTTATCGGTGTATAAAGGCTCCCGGTAACGTATACTCCAGGGAGGCTCTCAAAGGCAATATTTTGTACCCGGTAACCCTCGTAAGTCCGTTTATCCCCGAAAATAGGGTTAAGTGGACATTTCTCGGGAAATTTTTCCAACCCCGCACCTTTCAAGATTTGTTTCCTTATCTGCTCTGAGCGTCTTTTCCAATCCTCAGCGGAAGTGTATTCTTTCCGCTGTTTCTCGAGAAATTCTTTTCCTTCGGTTTCGGTCCAATAGTATCCGACGCAAAGCATGGTGGAGTCCGTTTGTGTTACGTTCGCGCTGTTTTTTCTCTCTTCGGATGTACAGGAATATACCGTGAAAGCCCCAGCCAGCATGGATAGCATAAAAAGTTTTTGAATAAGATCTGTTTTCATTTTCAACAAATAATGATAGAGAAATTATTACTTGCGTAAAAAATCGACGATTTCAGGCTGAGTGATGTTGTCGGATTGTGGCTTGTTTTTTACTTCGAAAATTTTCACCGGAGTTTGGGGTGAGAATGCAAGCAAGTCTTTCCATTCATACAACCCAATGCTTCCCGGAACAACGGAAAAAGCCAGGAAAGGATCGTAATATTCCGTTTCCAGGAAATAACTGCCCGGAGGTGGTGGATCCAACACGGCAATTTTCCTGAAACCGTTATTGAATATTGCACAACTCAATACGGCAGGTACCAATGTTCCTTCTGCCAATGCACTCACGGTTGCTCCGCGATACCGATTGGTGCTCTCAATAAATTGCATCAACAGGTCAAGCGCTTCGGCTTGAACTCCCGAAATGCTTTTCCCGACCAGATTGGCTATAAAAGTATAGTTAAATGGTACTCCCCGTACAAATCCATCGCCCCTGAAATCGGAATCATGCAATTCGCCGATCCCCGGTAAATCGGCTGAAACAACAACATTGCCTGCGTTCAGTACATTCATGAGCAGAGGTTCTTCCAGAAGTTTCTCTTTTCCTGAAGGATGGTTCCAAACCACTACATCCTTTTCTTCCTGGCCAGTCTTCTTGATTACATATACAGGAAGAGCATAGTCGTTTTTATTGTTTTCAAGGAAATACTTTTCTATTTCTACGGCACCTGTCGAGAATTTTCCGGTAAAAACCGCAGCGGTTAACTTTCTCTCAAAATGAATACCTGCTGTTTCCTTAATTTTATCTTTGACGGAACTTGGTGGTGAATTTTTGACCGAATGATACCTCCGATTCAATTCAAAAACAGTGCTGCCTTTTAATGAACCGGCAACCTGTCCGGTCGGCGTCACCCAAAGCTCTTCTTCCCTGAAAAGATTCACTTCGCGGTCTGTCGGATCTCCCGGCAGGTTCAAAAATTTCATGAAGAATGCATTGACCGCCTCCCGGTTTTTTTTCGTTGATTGGTGCTTTCCCATATCCTCCGCGAACTGAATGTTTTCTGCAGCTCCCAGCGCGTTGTATGATTTTTTCGCCTCTTCAAAGGTCTCCCGAGCTCCCTGTTGGCTAAAAAAATCGTGTGTAGTGGTGACAATTAACGTGGGTTTTGGTGCTCGCATGTGTATCAGATCGGGTATATCAATTCCTTTCTTGATCGACGCATAGGGATTTTGCTCGGCGTCCTGAGGCCCGATGGATTGCAACAACCTTTTGAATGTAGTGATGTAGCATTCGGGAGCGGCAGCTTGTATGCGATCATCGTAAGCTGCGATCAATGCGGTCTGTGTGCCTCCGCCCGAACGCCCTGTAATGCCGATTCGTTTCATGTCCACCTCTTTTCGTGTGGCAAGAAAGTCGACAGCTCGCACACCGTCCCAAATAAAATAGTCGGAAATTGAGGTGCCTGTCAGCAAAGTTTGTATCCCAGCATAGGAATGCTCAGCTGTTGGACCGCCAATCTTGGATTTTCCCGTGGTTTCATCCAGGTATTGAAGCCTTTCACCCTGGCCGATAGGATCAAAGGCAAAAACAACGAATCCCTTTTCTACGAAGTTAATTAGGGAGCGTTGGTAAGCTTCGCTACGAAATCCATTTTCCGAATGTCCGGAGCAATAGATGATGGCGGGAGCAGGGGTCTGCCTTTCTTTCGGTATAAACAGACACCCTGTCACATAAAACCCGGGATGTGACTCGAAAATAATCTTTTCTACCGTGAATTTTTCTCTTTCCAGCCGACCGGTTATTCGTGTATTCAACGCTGTTTTTTTGAATTTTATCAATGAAGCCTTGTACTTTTGCTTCAACCCTTGTTGATAGGCAACCCAACCCGCTTTTGTCTGAATGGATGAAACGTATGCTGAACGTTTATCGAGCTGTTCTGCGGCTTCATTGTACAACACCCGGTATAATGCCCTGAAGTTGTCCTGATAGATCATCCACTTTCTTTCTCCCTGATTGTTAGCAAACACGGATGTGGGCACCTCTTGAGAGTAGCCGTAATGGCCAATAACGCAGATGAAAAAAAACAGGGCCAGTTTGTGTTTCATGACTTCTGATAACAGTTATTTAGGACAAAAGAGCGGCTGAATAATTGTCTGCAAACAGCCACACAGCTTTATGTTCTTTCAGGATGGATGATGGAACGGATGGATCGACAGGACTTTCAATCGTTTTTTTTACGGCAAGAGCCTTGCGTCCATCGGGCACACTGCAAATAATTGCTTCCGATTTCATGATTTGATGGACAGACATGCTGATTGCCTGTACAGGCACATCGTCGAGGGTGGAAAACCAGCCTTCGCCCAGCTGTTGCATCCGGCAATCCTTGTCCAGGTGAACCACAATATACGGCTCCTCTGTTTCAAAATCGGCAGGTGGATCGTTGAAAGCAATGTGACTGTTTTCGCCGATCCCGATAAATGCGACATCAATTGTTGTCTTGCCAATCAATTTGCCGAGTCTGTTGCACTCTTCCAGGGGGTTAATCTCACCGTTTACGTAGTTGAACTTCTTCAACGGAACGATATCTGCAAACCTCTCTTTTAGGTATTTGCGGAAAGAAGCCGGATGGGTATCCGGAATTCCGATGTACTCATCCAGATGAAATGCCGTTACATTGGACCAGTCGACATTTTCGTTTACGAGACGAGTTAACATCTCGAACTGTGAGGCTCCTGTGGCAACTATTATGTTGGCTTCCCCCTTTTCCCGTATAGCTTTTTGAATGAGCAGTGCTCCTAGTTTCGCTGCTTCTTTACCAAGTTCTTGTTTGTTTTCACTGATAATAATTTCCATCTCTTCTTTTTGTTTGTGGGTAGCATAATCACCTGTCCGGTATAACCTGTCTTAAATTATTTATCTTCGGTTCAGTCCAATTCGATAATTTGTATATTCCTGAAATGGATCTCGGAACCTTCTGCTTCCAGGCAGATGTATCCTTTTTTTTGTGATGAATTGGTGATTCCATTTACAAACTTGCCATTTACGGATAATTTAATGTTCCCGTCGACACACACAATCTCGTAACTATTCCATTCTTTCGCTCCTTTCACCCTGTTTTCCCTCGACTTACTTCTTTTACCCCTTGGATTTTCAGGTGTTATTTCGACTCCGCCAACGCCAAATAATTCTCCGTGTACATAAGCGACAGGTGGTTCCACACCATCACGGGTATTGAGTTTGATCCATTCCAGGTCCAACATCTGTACTTCAACCCCGTCCGGTAGCCTGTTTTCACCCGGTTGAGCCTTGCTCCAGACAAAAGCGCCGGAATTTCCTCCCGGTTTACGGTGGCTCCATTCAATATGCATAATAAAGTTCTCGTACTCCTTTTCACTGCGTATCACTCCAATGGGTAACCCGGTGCACTTCAGTGTTTTGCCGCTGATTTTCCAGGAGTCTGCTTCGGTATTGACCTGGTACCATTTTACCGGTCGGGCATTTTTAAGTTTTCCTGCAAGAAGGTCTTTCATATGTATCGATTTCCCAAACGAAGCCACTAATTCCTGCGAAGAGCCGGGGCTAGTTTGTAATAAGAACAGAGTGAGGATGGTCCAGATTACCAAGACTTGTTTTTTCATGTCCGAAAACTTCAAATGAATTATTAGAAAGAAATGAATATTCGGAACGGTCGGTTTGCCACTACAGAAACCCTATTGGTGAAACTTCGCCATTCCGAATATACCAAGTAGATTAAAAAAACGGTTGTCGGGGGATCAAGGTGCAAATTTTAATCCGTTTAACTTGTCCCAGTCGCCACGGGTGAAATCGGGAATCTTTACAGGCATTCCTCCGTTCAATACCGATTGTTCGCTTAACTCAACCAGGCACGACCATTCTGCAGCATCATAAACGTCCTGGTCGAGAGGCAATCCGTTCCTCAAGCAATGGATCAACCGGTAATCCATGATGAAGTCCATACCGCCGTGACCGCCTACCTTTTTGGCAAATTCACCGATCTCTTTTATGAAAGGATGCTCGTATTGAGTCATTAACGAGTCAATTTGCGTTTCCGTGAGGAAGTTATGGGCTTTTGGTTCCAGTGCGATCAACCCGGTTGGGTATTTCTGAAAAAAACCCTTTGTGCCGCTAATGGTGTGCAGCCTGCTGTAGGGCCGGGGACTTGTAACGTCGTGCTGTATCATTATCGTCCGCCCTTTTTCGGTTTTTATAACGGTTGTATTCATATCGCCAAGCTTATACTCCTGCTTTGCCTGCGGCGAATTTTCACCGAACTTCTCCTTGGCGTATTCCGTCATCCCAAACTGATTGGAAGAGACAGAAACCAAGTAATTCATCTTGTCCCCCCGGTGGATGCCCATCACCTGGCAAATCGGACCGAGCCCGTGTGTGGGGTAGGGGTTGCCCGTATGCGCCGTGTTGAACTTCAATCTCCACATGTCCCAGTAAGCGCCGGACCGGAAGTTGCTCTCCCTTAAATCGTGAATATAGGCACCCTCTCCGTGGACAATATCACCGAAAAGTCCTTGTTGAGCCATATTTAACGTGTTTAACTCAAAGAAGTCGTAACAGGTGTTCTCCAGCATCATGCAATGACGGCGTGTTTTTTCAGCCGTGTTTACCAGCTGCCAACACTCTTCGATGGTAGTTGCTGCCGGGACTTCGATGGCGACGTGTTTCCCCTGCTGCATGGCATATACGGCCATAGGTGTATGGTGAAGCCAGTCGGTGCAAATATAGATCAGGTCGATGTCTTTTCGCTGGCACAGTTCTTTCCACGCGTCTTCACCCACGTACTCGTCGGCAGGCTTAAGTCCTCTTTTTGCCAACGTGTTTTGCGATCTTTTTACCTTATCTGCATCTAAATCGCACAGGGCTTTTATCTCCACGCCTTCGATAAATGTGTATCTCCCTACTGCTCCGGTACCCCGATTACCCAATCCGATAAATCCTACCCGAACCGTGGGGATGGGGTCGACGGCCAACTGCAGCACGCTCCTTTGTCCTTTTTCACGCGGAGGTTCAGGATTCTGCATCTGCCCGGATGGCTGTGCGAAACTACTCACCGCAAAAATTAACGCTAAAAAAAATAAATTAAAATGTTTCATGCTATTGTTTTTTTATTCTTTTCCGGGAACGCCCGCTACCGGAATAACTTCAGGAATGTTTTCAACGGGCCCCATTACATATGTCTTAGGCCCCAGGTATAGGTCGGAATTCAGCACTTCATCCCACGTGATGTCCTTTCCGGTATAGGCCGCCATACGTCCCATGATGGTGACGAGAGATGAATAAGCCTGATCTTCGCCGTCGTTAATTGTATTTCCGCTACGGATGGCGGTAACCAGATTAATGTGTTCCTGAACAAACGGATTCTTTACGCTCCACTCCGATTGAGTGTCGCCTTCTTCGGGATGTGGATATTTCCATATAATGTTTCCGTTCAGGTCGTATAGCTTTCCGGAAGCATCGGCATAGCCATTCGTACAGTTAATTTGCTCTACTTTTCCATTGGTACAACCGTCAATCTGTCTCGCAGCACAATGCGTGCGCATACCGTTGTCGTACAAGTACTCGATACTGAAGAAATCATACTGATCTCCGGTTACCCTTCTTTGGCGTCCGCCCCAACCGGTTGCTTTAATGGGATTTTTACCCAAATACCAGTTCATGACATCCACCTCGTGGATAAATTGTTCGGTGATGTGATCGCCCGAAAGCCAGCAGAAGTTTACCCAGTTTCGCAACATATATTCCATGTCTGTCCATTCCGGTTTTCTGGTACGGAACCATAATGCTCCACCGTTTCGGATGATATTTGCTCCCACAATGTCGCCAATCTCACCGTTGAGAACCCTTCTCCTGGTCTCCATGTAATCTTTTTGAGAACGACGGATGGTGCCGCTGATAATATTCAGATTCAGGGTTTTTGCCCTTTTTACTGCTGCCAATACCTTTCTGACTCCAAACGGGTCAACGGCGATCGGTTTTTCCATGAAAATGTGTTTTTGTGCATTTACGGCGGCTTCTACGTGAGCCGGACGAAAATGGGGAGGCGTACAAAGCAGGACCAGATCCACTCCGGAATCGATGACCTTTTCATAACTGTCAAATCCAAGAAAACAGTTTTCATCGGGAATATCAACGTTCCGTTCTTTTTTCAGGATCTCCCTGCAGTTGTTCAGTTTGTCCTGTAACACATCCCCCAATGCAACAATCTGAAGGTTTGGTCCCGCGTCTAAAAAGTTCATGGCGGCACCGGTACCCCGACCGCCACATCCGATTAATCCGGCTTTAATAACTTTCCCGTCGGGTGCCTGTTCCAGCAACTCCGGCAGCGTCAGCTCACCTTTTTTTGATTTTTCACTCGAGCAGGAACTCAACATTGGAATTCCTCCCATCATGCCTGCTGTTCCGGCCACAACGGAACTTTTTAAAAAACTTCTTCTCGATAATGAATTTTTGTTTTTCATATTATTTAAATTATTTGTTGGATAGTATGGTCATGAGTTTGGTAATAATGACTTTTTACAGGTACGCGACAATTTCATCCATCTGTGCCGAGATCCGTTTCAAGTGATTTCGGTCTCCTCCCTTAACCTCCGCTGTTAGCCAACCTCCCTGATGGTTTATCTCTCTTACGGCTTTCATTACCACCGGCCAGTTGTTGTCGCCCTTCAGCAAGTCGACGTTGAAACCTTCCCACAATCCTTTTGAGTTCATAAGTTCACGGCTGAACTCTTTGATGTGAAGCTTCATGATGCGGTTGTTGAGTGTCTTGATCCAATGTTCGGGCCAACCGTACCGTAAAACATTTCCGATATCAAAATACCAACCCACCAGGGGGTGATTTATTTCATCGATATATCTCTTTGCTTCAAGAGGACTTATGAGAAAATTGTTCCAAACGTTTTCCAGTGCAATTTGCATTCCCGTTTTTTCCGCATAAGGGATCAATTCCCTGATTGCCTGTTGGGACGTGATGTATGCCTGTTCATAGGATACTTTCTCATTCACTACGCCCGGCACGACCAGGACCGTGTCTCCACCCATCTCTTTCACTTCCTGCAAAGATTTTGCAACGGAGTCAATACACTTTTTCCTCACGGCAGGATCGGGATCGGAAAGGGGTGAACTCCAGTGGTCCTTGTTTACCACAGTGGGAAGTTCAATTCCTGATTTCGACTTAGCATCCAATACCTCAGAGATATTGAAATCGACAGGGCTGTTTAATTCCACACCATCAAAACCCAACTCCTTGGCAAGTCTGAACTTATCGGTTAATGACAGTTCTTCTTTAATCATGCCAAGTCCTAAACTCTTTTTTAAGGTGACTTTTTTCTTCGGCTTACTCTGCAAAACGGATGCAGATGCAAATGACGTTACGGTTGCTGCTCCGGCTAAGGCTGCCGCAGACTTGATGAAATCTTTCCTGTTCATTAGAATTTATCTATTATTAAGTTATTCCGGGTAAAACGGATACTACAAACTGATACTTGATTAAATGAGCAATAAAGGTAAGTATAATTTTGCAGACAGGCTGCAATCAAGATAGATAATTGCGTTTTTTGATTATAAAGGCCCTGATCTGCCGTCCATATCGTTTTTGTTTTCGGGGTAAAGAGGAAATTTTACAGGTAAATTATCGCGGGTGGAGCGATAAATGGCCGTAAACAACTCCACTGTCCTGCGTCCGTCCTCTCCGGTCACCAGCGGATCACGATTTTCATCCAGTGCAGATAAAAAATCTTCTATTTGTCGCTCCATATAGTGGATCATCGGATCGATGTTATCAAAATGACGGGCATCTTCCGTTTTCCATTTTTTTATCAGATTTTCTTCTCCAGGAATAGTCCAGAGGTCGTTTACCGGAGGTTCCAGAATCCCTTTCATTCCTGCAATAAACATAGCGCCCCCATCGGTCTGGACACCTGCAGATGCTCCGTTTTCACCGTGTACATGTACTTTTCCGTAAATTCCGGGCTTTTGCGAGTTGCTCACGATGATATTTCCTACTCCACCGTTCCTGAATTTTATTATAGCCAATGCAGTATCCTCCACCTCAATATAAGGGTGATTCAGGTTTCTCCAGATGCCGTAAACCTCATCAACCTCTCCCATAAACCAAAGTAAAATGTCCAATTGGTGCGGCGCTTGATTCACCAGGACTCCTCCTCCTTCCGTTTTCCAGTTTCCACGCCATTTATCGGTATCGTAATAGCTTTTATCCCTCCAGCCCAGCATGTTGACAGTACCCAATACCGGTCTTCCTATTTTACCGTCTTCAATGGCTTTTTTCACCCTTAATACGGGTTCATACCACCTGCGTTGACTGACCACCCCGAGTTTGACCCCCGCCTTTCTACAGGTTGAAATGATTTTGTCAGCATCTTCCAGAGTCGATGCGAGCGGTTTTTCCACCAGGATATGGGCACCCTGAAGGGCGGCTTGTTGTGCCGGTTCCAAATGGAACGGATGAGGAGTGCAGACGATAGCCAGGTCAATTTTTTCTTTTTTAATGAGCTCTGCCACATCGGTATAGGCGGGGACCTGGTATTGGTCGGCAAAGTCGGTTGCCGTTTGTTTGGTGCGGCTCCAGACCCCGGCCAGGCGGGCATTGGGCAGTTCCTGTACTGCCTTGGCATGCAAATGCGCCACTTTTCCACATCCCAGGATCGCTATATTGTAAACAGAACTTCTCATTTCAACGTTTATTTAAGGGGTCAGTATCACTTTATTTAAACCGGCCTCCTTGTTGTAAAGCCGGTTAAACCATCCGGCGCCCTCAGAAAGAGGCGCCACGGCCGATATCATGCCGTCGACGTCGATTTTACCGGAAGCCATTAGCTTAAGCACCGTTTCGTATTCTCCATTGATCGCGCAGCTTCCCAAAAGAGAAAGTTCGGTGGTTACAATTTTTTGGAGCGGAACAGTCACTTCGGGCACCAGGTTTCCTATCAGGATTGCTTTGCCTCCTTTGCGTAAACTGTTTATACACAGGTTTACAGTTTCCGAAATTCCTGCGGCCTCAAAGGCAACGTCTGCTTTTCGGTTGTTGGTCAGTCGTTGTATTTTCTCTAAAACGGATTCGTCGGAAGAGAGGACAGTATGCGTGGCACCGAAGGATTTGGAGAGTTCTAATTTTTTCTCATCCAGATCGATGGCAATGATGGGATATACACCTGCCGTCTGCAGCAGTTTTACAACAAACAAGCCAATGGTTCCCGTGCCGATAACCACGGCATTTTGTCCCAATTGAATGCCTGAGATATTTAGAGCATGCATGGCTACGGCTACAGGCTCTACCATTGCTGCCTGTTCAAAAGAAACATTGTCGGGAATCTTGTAGAGGATATGTGCAGGAACTGAAACGAATTCTGCAAAGGCACCGTGTTTTTTGTAATTTCCCGGAGAAACGCCCAACACTTTTCTGTCGTTACTGAGGTTGTAATGTCCCTGACGTGTGTGCCAGTCATCAAGCGGATATATCGTGGAGTCGAAAGTAACCCTGTCACCCACGTTCCATCCCGTGACCGCGGCGCCCAGTTCCGTGATAATTCCTGAAGCTTCGTGCCCCATAACCAAGGGTGGCACTCTTCTGCCGGTGCTTCCGTCCATACCGTGTGTATCGCTTCCGCATATTCCGCAGGCTTTAACCCTGATCAGCACTTCGTTGGCTTCCACACGGGGATCAGGGAAGTCACGATAGTTCAACTCCATGTAATTGTCCAAGACCAATGCTTTCATAAATAATCCAAACGGTTTACTTTTCTATTCGTTATAATCCATCCACACTTTCATTTGTCCCGCCTCCCGGTTGTCCCATGCGTAATAGGGGATGTAACGAATGGTTTTACCGCCTGAAACGGCGTCTATCACGGTAACGCCGTTTAAAAGTGCCGGGTTGAATGTTTCCTTGAGTTTTGAAGCGGAGGAGAGGGTCAATTCATCGAACGAAGGATTGTCCGTCTCTTCTGCGCAGTAAACCAGCGGACCTCGTTGAACAGCTCTTTTCCCGGTGTTTTCTTTTACGCGTGGATCGGCTTGTACCATTTCCGCCGGCATATCCATGTTAAGCGTTATTATGTCGCCTGATCTCCACTTCCGGTTGATCACCAGGTAGCCTTTTTCAACCTGGGGATTCGTTATCGCATCTCCGTTCACAGTAACGGTATGGCTTTTACACCATCCGGGAATTCGTAGACGAAATTCTTTTCTGATGGGTTTATTCAGCGATTCAACGGTAAGGGTTACGTTGCCGTCCCACGGATAGTTTGTTTGCTGATTTAGCGTCATTTCCGCTTTTCCTGTGTTCACACCAGTCTTACTGCCGATGTATAAATTTACCCAGATGGCCTCTTCCGATGTTCCGTAAATGTAGTTTCCTATGGAGGGAAGGAAACGGGATACCTGACTTGGGCAACAAGCCGTGCCGTACCATTCCTTTCGGTGATGGTCGCCGTGTGAAGCCAGCGGATTCACGTAAAAGAAAAGGTCTCCTTTTAACGATATGCCCGCCAGAGCACCGTTGTACATGGAGCGTTCCAGCACGTCAATGTATTTTGAATCGCCTGTGAGCTGGTGCATGCGCGAGTTCCAGAAAACCATTCCAATCGAAGCACAGGTCTCGCAATACGCTTCATAGTTGGGAAGATCATAGGGCTCTGTAAATCCTTCGTTGTGCCGTGATGAACCGATTCCTCCCGTCAGGTACATTTTGGTCGATGCCACATCGTGCCACAACCGGTTCAACGCACCTATATATCCGGTATCGTTTTTCAGAGCTGCCACATCGGCCATGCCACAAAACAGGTACATGGCCCGGACGGCGTGCCCGTTTATACTTGACAATTCCCTGACCGGTGCCTCATCCTGGTAGTATATAGGGCTCCACGTACCTTCCGTTCCTTTGGAACCGTGTCCGTGCCCGCGTTCTTCGAGCAGCCAATACGCAAAATCGAGGTACTTCTCCTGGTTAGTTATCTCGTATAGTTTTACCAGCGCCAGTTCAATCTCTTCATGTCCCGGAACCCAATGGCGTTTGCCGGGTCCGAACTCGCTCATCATGTAATCGGCCATTCGTATGGAAACATCGAGCAGTTTGCGTTTGCCGGTAGCTTTGTAATGGGCAACAGCTGCTTCTATCATATGCCCGGCACAATACATTTCGTGCTTGTCCATGTTGGTCCAGCGTTTATCCAGGCCGGTCAGCGTATAAAATGTATTGATATAGCCATCCGGCTCCTGAGCCGCCGCAAACTTGTCGATCCATTCGTCAGCTTTTTTTTCCAGTTCAGGGTTGGGGTTGTTTATAAGGCTGTATGCTATTCCTTCGAGAGCTTTATACACGTCTGAATCATCGTAAAAAATACCGGAATGTTCGCCAGACCGCTTGGCGGCATTTTCGAAGTTCAGTATCCGTCCGGTTTTGTTCTCGATCTGGTCGATACACACCGGAAGCGTATGTGAAACGTGGTTTTTCAGCCTTGGTGACCAGAAGTTATCGTTAATTTTTACGTGTGAGAAATCGATCGGAGTAATTTTTTTAGTCGATGCTTTATCGTTTGAAAGCAAATTCTGTATGCACCCGGTACATGAAACGCTTATTGCAATAGCAGTGATTGCCTGAAAGATTTTTTTGAGTTTCATTGTGTTATAGATATTGTGGATAAATACATTTACCGGTTTCAAAGATAGTTGATTTTTGTTTGAAAACAGAAAAATCGGACAGGAAGAAAACGAACCCGTTGTTTTCTTCCTGTCCGAACGTCAACAAATCCTCGCGATATCTCCCCGTCGGACAAATTACAACGGGATTCACAAAGACCCATCCTTGCAGTAAAAATTACCTCATCGCGAGTGAATTGCATTTCATAAAAAGGAGATGATCTTGTCCATTCGCGCAGCAATCTTCTTTAAATGCATTAAATCACCTCCGGGAACTTCTGCAGTGAGCCAGCCGCCAGTATGGCCAATATCCCGCACGGCTTTCATCACTACCGGCCAGTTGTTGTCCCCCTCAAGCAACTCCACCTTAAAGCCTTCCCGCAACCCTTTTGAATTCATATTTTCACGACTGAACTCTTTGATATGCAACCTCATGATTCGTGACTTCAGGGTGTGTATCCAATGTTCCGGCCAACCGTACCTAAGCACATTTCCGATATCGAAATACCACCCTACCAACGGATGGTTGATCTCATCGATAAATCGCTTTGCTTCTACGGGACTAAGGATAAAGTTGTTCCAGACGTTCTCCAGCGCGATTTGTACGCCTGTTTTTTCTGCGTAGGGGATAAGCTCCCTAATGGCGCTTTGCGAGGTGATGTAAGCCTGTTCATACGATACCTTTTCGTTCACTACACCCGGAACGACGAGTACGGTGTCTCCTCCCAGTTCTTTCACTTCATGCATAGACTTTATCACCGAGTCAATACACTGCTGCCTGATTTGTTGATCGGGATCCGACAACGGTTTTGACCAATGGTCCTTATTGATCACACTGGGCAGTTCCAGGCCGGCACTCTTTTTAGCCTGGAGGATATCGCTTAGCGGAAAATCAGTCGGGCTGTTGAGCTCAATTCCGTCGAAGCCCGCTTCCCGGGCAATCTTAAATTTGTCGGTCAGTGAAACCTTGTCCCGGATCATTCCAAAGACCAATGCTTTTTTTAACGACACCTTGGCGGAATCTTGCTGTGCTGACACAGATGATGTTCCATTGGCGCCCGACACAGTTGCAAAGGGGGTGATGGCAGAAACTCCTGCCATCACTGCTGCTGATTTAATAAAATCTCTTTTGTTCATTTTATCTTATTTAAATGCTGTTACCCCCGGTATAGCAATGGACAGGTCGTACTTTGTATCCCAGGAAATATCTCCCGGAAACAGTACCTCCGATGAGTTCAGGGCCTGATCAAAAGTGATGGTTTGTCCTGAATAGGCAGCCATGCGACCGGCCAGAGCGAGTAGATTGGAGCGCGTCATCCATTCACCGTCATTCAT
Organism: Porphyromonadaceae bacterium; assembly: GCA_022840285.1. Lineage (GTDB taxonomy): Bacteria > Bacteroidota > Bacteroidia > Bacteroidales > Dysgonomonadaceae > Petrimonas. Next base: position 3,560 of record JALHIE010000017.1, on the reverse strand, counting down.
CGGCTTATTTGCCCTGATGGAAGCGAACAATTCGTCGTGCTCCACCTGGTACATGCCCCTTACCTTTGTCTGTTTGTAAGCTTCCGCATCCGTAAACTTGGTTGCATCAGCCAGATTCCAGGCATTCTTTCCGGTAATTTTGTGTTCGCCGGTTCGGCAGTCTACATAGCACCTGCCGTCCTTTCCGATTAATTCAACTGCATAGGAAGGAGATGTTCCTGCTTGTTGCCGGCAAAAGAAATAAATTTTCACGCCATTATCATATTCGTAAGTCAGTCCGAAATGGTCGTACACGTTTCCGAACTTCGGATCGATCCGTTTTTGCCTTCCACCGGTACCGCTGATCTTTAACGGGGCTTTGTCGCCCATTGCCCAGGAGAACATATCGATGCTGTGGATAGCCTGTTCAACGAGGTGGTCTCCCGAAAGCCAGTTGTAGTAAAGCCAGTTGCGGAGCTTATATTCCATGTCGGACCAACCGTGTTGCTTCTCCTTGAACCACAATTCACCCGTATTGTAGGTTGCTTCCCCGCCCAGGATCTCTCCGATCTGACCGTTTAAGACCCGTCCGAAAGTATCCCTTTTGGGCTGATGATATCTCCAGCAGAATCCGGATACCAGGGACAAGTTTTTTGCTTTGGCTTTCTTTGCGGCTTCCATCACCCTGCGTAACCCGGGAGCATCTACGGCAAAAGGTTTTTCACAGAAAACATGTTTGTTGGCGTTAACTGCTGCTTCCAGGTGTTGGGGCCTGAAGCAGGGAGGCGCGGCCAGCAGGACAACATCCACATCGGAATCGATCAGTTTTTGGAAAGCATCGAAACCGACAAATTTATTGCTTTCCGGTACCTGCACTTTGTTTCCATACTTTGTTTTGAGCGTGTTGAACGAGTTTTGCAGGTGGTCGTCAAATGCATCTGCCATCGCGGTTAAGATAACATTCGGATCGGCGCTCAACGCTTCTCCTGCTGCGCCTGTGCCACGACCGCCACAACCGATCAGTCCCACTTTCAGCGTGTTGCTGTTGGATGTCCAGATAGAACTGGATCCTAAGGCAACTCTGGATGAGATCAGCGTACCAGCAGTGGCCAGGCCTGCTGTTTTGATAAATTTTCTTCTTGAATAGTTCATTGTTGTAATAGTTTAGTTGTACAATATATATCCGTAAGCGCTTCGCAATAGTATCACCCCGGGAGTCGGATGGAAACGTGATCATCTATTTCACGCTCACATTATAAACAAATTCGTTCATGGCAATACCTTCCTTAGCCTCTCTACTACCTATCGGCGGATTGATTTTGATATCTTCCCGGGTGATTTTCCTCCCGTTGATTACTACATTTTCAATTAAAACGTTGTTGATTGCATGATCCTTGTCGTAACCAAGAAATTCAAAATCTCTGTGGAGCTGGTACCCTTTATTATTAACGGTAATGTCTCTAAACACCACATCTTCTATATGGCCGCGTGCGGTATCTGAAGTCCAAACAGCCGAATTTATCCACAGTGAAGCAAATTGAACAGATTCCTCAATTCGGATATTTTCGAAACGAACATTCTTTACCGTTGCCGCATCGGTGTGATAGATACGCAACGTCCACTCGCGTCCGTGATCGCCTATGATATCGCAGTCCTCAAACAAGACATCTTCCACATCACGTGTGAGCTCTGCTCCAATGCTTAATGCATGAGCAATTTCGTTATAGAGCACGCATTTTCTCACGTGGATACGGCGAGCATCCTGAGTGACTCCTTTCAAGGTTTTAACCACAATAAGATCGTCCCATGTCCGTAAAAAACAGTTCTCAACCAATACATCAATAGACGAGGTTATATCGATACCGTCTGCATTGGCGCGATGCCCAAATAATTTTATGTTGTCTATATGGACATCCTTGCAATCACGCAAGGAAACAGTCCAAAGGCTTGAATTGCATAATACGACTCCCTCCAGATTCAATCCGTCGGCGGTAACGTTCATCGTTTGTCGGCCCGTTACACGCGGTACGGCTCCTTGATCGAATATTCCCCTGCCACGAAAAGTAATGTTTTTACCTCTCAGCACGAAAGAGGCTTTTCCTCGAGATTTTCCATTTTCATCCGGAACCCCCCTTACAATAGCCCCGCCGGCAATATAAACGGTTTGATTGTCGCCAACAGGTATAGAAGTGATTTCGTGGATTCCCGGACCAAAATAAATAACATTCGGATCGTTCGGATCGGGGATATCCGTCTCTTCCGGATTCACAAAGAGGTGCAACGAACGTATGTGGTCACCATTGATCTCGACCGTAATGTGCTGGGGTTTGTCTACTTCGAAAGTGAGTGTCTTTCCCTTGATTGCCGGAATAATACCGAACGAGACAGGTAAAATTTTGGCTGATGCTATTAATTCGTTTACAGCTATACTGACTTTCACCGGTCCTTTTTTTAGATCAAATGAAGCAAAGCCAGCAATATCGTAAGCCGAATCCGCAAGGGTAACAATCCCCGCCCTGTGGCGCCCTTGAATATCTTCTGTACATATTCGGGTATTGTAGACAGGGATATCAATGCCGTTTACAGCAACTTTGTATTTTTCGTTTAGTACCTCCCCACCGGGAGCACTGTAGACAATTACATCACTTTTTGAATACTTGCATGAAGTGATTAGCATACACATACTCAATAACAGGAAAAAAATATTTTTCATCATATCCAAAATTTGTTACCCGCCTCCATTAAAATGGAGACACCATCAAAATCAAACAATCCAGGTTCATTTGACTCGAATTGTTTTTTGTTATTTCAGACTCCAATGTAAAAGTAATGATTTAAAAATAAATTTGGTGTGAGAATGTTGCTTTTTGTATTATTTGTACTCCAACCAGGCTGTCGCTGTGCATTCCCTGTCGGCAGAGAAACGTATCCAGCGTGCCTGGAAATTGTGGGGGAACTTATGGTTGAAAGTTTCCCCGGGCTTGACTGTTATTTTCTTGTAAAGCATCCAGGGTCCGTGTCCCACGGGTTCGGTCTCGATGACGAAAGTTACCGTTTCGCGGGCGTCGTGGGATATTTCGAGCGTGCGCTCGTCGTAAAACCCGATCAGGTAGGGGTCGGAATGCTCTCCGGCCTTCACGCGGCTGTTTTTCCAGGGTCCTCCATGTCCCACGGGTTTTCCCAGCTCCCACAAGTCATCGATCACGCCGACCCACACGGCAGCCTTTCCGTCGTCCGAGCGTACAACATGTTCTCCCGCTTTCGCTTCGGGTTCAATGCCCGTCATCACCAGCAGTCCCCGGTATGATGCATAATCGTGAATCCTGAAGTCATGTGATGAAATGGGCCTGATCTTGGCGAACCCGTCCGCGTTTTCCGCCGGCAGCTCATAAAAGGTGCCGCAGGAATGGAAGAGGTCCCTTTCTGTGGCCACTTCCCGACAGATACGCAGTTGCGCGTCATCGGTAAGTTGTTTGTAGCGCCCGTCTCCCAGGGGCAGTCTCCACCTGCGGTTCTTGTCGTCCACGACCAGCACCGACGATTCCTGCACGTCGATCACCTTTTCGGGGACGGCGAATTTT
>JALHIE010000016.1 GCA_022840285.1 Porphyromonadaceae bacterium | reverse complement strand
CTTGCTGCCCGAGGCGTCGTAACCGTAGGTGACGGTATTCCCGTCCGAAAATGTCACCACGCCTGGCAAATTTAATGAATTATAGGATATGGAGGTAATATTCTTGTCAAAATATTTTTCCCGGACTGCCGGTACGATAGAATCGTTTTTAACCTTCAGGAACGCGAGAAATTTGTGTAGTAAAACAGGGTATGGATCGATGCCGTAGCGTCGTTACGGAATCAGGTATCTACGATAAGGCAACCATTTTTTCTTCGCAACAGGTGATTTTCTCCAGTCCATTTTCCCGGACAATATAGCTGTTTTCAATACCCACGGCACCGATGCCCGGAAGTACAAACTTGGGTTCCACGGCAATTGCCATGCCCGTTTCGAGGATCTCTTTCGAGCGGGGAGCAAGCACGGGGGGTTCGTTAATTTCCAGTCCTACTCCGTGTCCCACGAATTTGGCCTGTTGTTTTGTTCCCATGAAGCAACCGGCAAGGCCGTTTTTCCTTGCCATCTCTTCCGCCAGGAGATAAATATCGGCACAGGATGCTCCGGATTGACCTGTTGCGGCAATGGCCTTGCAAATATCGATGGAAACCTGATGAGCTTTGTGGGCAATATCGGGCACCGTACCGATCGCGAACGTCCGAGTCATATCACTCATCCACGGGCGGTAATTGCCCGCCATATCTACCATCAACGTAGTTCCGGGAATAAGTTTCGTTCCGTTGGCTCCAATAGGCAACAAGGGGGATAATCCCTGGCCGCCAAGTGCGAAATCAAACGGGGAAGCGGATTGTGCATTGTCTCCGGTAAGAATGCTGCCCATAAAGATATCCATGTTCTCTCCGAAAGTTCGAAAAATACCTGACGAACCAGCTAAGCGCATTTCTCTTTCCAGCTCGATCTGAAATTCGATATCCGTCATTCCGTCGCGGTAAATGTGCGGGATCTGTTGGTAGACTGCAGCATGAATGTTGGCGCATTCGCGCATCTGTTCGAGCTCATACTCCGATTTTACGCTGCGGATACGGCGCATCTCCCCCGAGGCATCCATCAATTCGGGCATCCCGAGGGCAGTTTGGAGCCGGGCAACGGCGGAATAGGGCAAGGCATCACGCTCCACCATCACCCTCCCGGGCAATGCCAGTTTTCTCTGACGGAGAAAGTCGGGGAGCTGTTCCGGTTTTCGGATGTAGCTAACGTGATCGCCCGTGATGCCGCTGGGGCGTTTTACGAACAAAACCGGATCCCCGTCGGGCTGGACAAAAATATAGCCGTCAAAAATAAAACCGAGCAGGTAGAATTGGTTTACTGACGTGGAAATCAGGCACGCATCGGCTTGTAATTCCCGGATAGCTTGTTGGAGCCGGGATAGTCTTTGACTGGATTCTCTCTTAATTGTAGCATTCATGAAACAACTCTTCTTTTGATTTTCAAATATAGTCAATTCTCGTGTGAACGGGAAGCCTCTTTCTGAAAAAACCTTAATCTTGTTCTGTCAAATGTTAGGTTTCATAAATGCAACTGTTGGTGTGGAGCAAAAGAAAAATAAAAAACCTATCTTTACGACGTCAATTATTGCTCAAGTGAACGGAAAAATATTAATAGTCGAGGACGACATCACTTTTGGAACGATGCTTCAAAAGTGGTTTGAGAAGAATGGGTTCTCCACAAAGTGGTGTGCGGGAATGGTATCGGCTCAGGAATCGCTTTCCGGCTCAACGTACGATATCATCTTGTCGGATTTGCGCTTGCCCGACGGTGACGGTATAATGCTCCTTTCCTGGATACACGAAAGGTATCCGTCGGTGCCGGTTATAATAATGACCGGATACGGTGAAATACAGACGGCCGTTTTGGCCATAAAACTGGGGGCTTTTGACTTCCTGGAAAAACCCATCAATCCGTCGGTTCTCGCAGAAAAAATAGAGGCGGCTTTCGAGGAGGGGAAGAAAACGGAGAACGTTCAAAGGAAATATTCGCAGGAAAAAAAGAAAGAAGAGAGGCGAGGAGGTACGGTAGAAGGATGCAGTCCGCTGTCCACCCGTATGTACTCTTTTATAAACACCGTTGCTCCCACTTCAATGGCCGTGATGATTATTGGTGAAAGCGGTACGGGAAAGGAGCATGCGGCAAGAATGATTCACGAACGGAGCCCGCGTGCTCATGGTCCGTTTATTGCAGTAGATTGTGGAGGTTTATCCATTGAACTGGCGCCAAGTGAGCTCTTTGGACATAAAAAAGGCTCATTTACCTCCGCTATTGAAGATAAAGTGGGCTTTTTTGCGGAAGCAAACGGCGGTACGTTGTTCCTGGATGAAGTGGGAAACTTGCCGTACGGCGTCCAGATGCAGCTTCTCAGGGCCTTGCAGGAAAAAAAGATCCGGCCGGTGGGGACGACCGCCGATTTGGAGGTGGATGTGCGGATTGTTACGGCTACCAATGAAAATCTCGAGAAAGCGATTGCCTTTGGCCGTTTTAGAGAGGATCTGTTTCACCGGCTCAATGAGTTTATGATTGTGGTTCCGCCACTGAGGAGTTGCAAAGACGATATTCCGTTGTATGCCGAACATTTTGTTGCCGAAGCAAATGCCGAACTGGATAAAAAAGTGAGGTTCATCTCGGCCAAGGTCTTTTCCAGGCTGGAGACCTATTCCTGGCCCGGCAACCTAAGGGAATTGCGAAATGTGATTCGCCGTGCCGTACTTTTTTCTCCCGGTGATACGATTACGTTAGAGAGTCTGCCTTTTCTATCGGAAAAGAGCGTTGAAGAGAGTAAAGAGGTGGATGTTTCCTTGAACGTATCGCCAGAAGAAGAAAAAGAAAAGATAGTACGGGCCCTGGAAAAAACCAAAGGAAACAAATCCCGGGCAGCTATTCTATTGCGTATAGACCGAAAAACACTGTACAACAAGATTTGCAAGTACGGTTTGTAGTGGAAAATGACGGTTGTCAGAATAAATATTCCTTTTCAATATCATCGGCAAACGCTCTTATTTGCAGGATGCTTAACGACAAATCTTCTTTCCAGGAAGAATAGGTAGTTTCTTCCTCTCCCCTGAGTGAGTCCATTTTCATCAGGACCTCGCACAAATGGGGGGCATCAATCTGACTAATAAAAGGATGGATCTTGTGACACAATTGTTGAGCTCCCTGAAAGTCGGATGCTTCAATCAACCGGGACAGATGTTCGGTATCCTTATAGACGGTTGTGACGAAGGTCGATAGGATTTTTTTGATGGTTTCGGTATCATCTCCGAATAACGAAACCAATTGCGGAAATTTTTCACCAAGCGAGGGAGGATGGTTCGTAATGACCTGTTTTTCTCCGGAGAGAACATCGATAAACTTGCCCATCCGGATGGGCTTTGCTATAAATCCGCTGAATCCTTCCGAAACAGCTTTTTCGGTGCTGTAATCATCGTAGGCACTCATCAGCCAGACGGGAATGCAGGTATTAATTCTACGGATTTTGAGCAAGATCTCATTTCCGGTGATGCCCGGCATCTGCATGTCCGTGAATACAATGTCAAACAGGGATATGTGATTTATAAAGCCGTCCACGTCGCGGGTGTTGTTGCAGATTTTTACCTTAAATCCCTGTTTCAGGAGAAATTCCCTTATCAGATTCCCTAAGGTTATATCGTCTTCAAAAACGAGTACTTTCCTGTAAACGTTGTTGCTGTCCTGATGGCTGTTTTTACTTTCGTCCGGTATTTTTTCTGCGGGGTGCAGGGGCAGTGTTATCATAACGCGGGTACCTTCGTCCTTTTTCGACTGGACGTTTATTTCACCTTTCAGCGAATGGATAAGCCCTTGTGTTACGTACATTCCAAAGCCGTTCCCCTCGGCTTTCAGCGGATTTTTCACACGGGAAAATGGTTTGAATATCTCCCGGATATCGCTTTCATGCATGCCGATTCCGGTGTCACTGATGGTAAAAATCAGGCTGTTTCCGTAACTTAACCGGACATCGATTCTTCCCTTGACGGTATATTTTACCGCATTGGAGATGACGTTTATCAATATCTGCCTGAGAACCGTGTGGTCCGTTTCAACATAGAAAGGCGATCCAACCCGGTTTTCGAATTCGATATCCAGTTCTTTCCCTTCCGTCAGCGGCCTGAACATCTGTATAATTTCGTCCACCAGCCCGGTTAAATTGAAACGGCTGTTGTGTAGTTCTCCCGCATTTCGTTCCAACCGGGAGAATTCGAGTAAATTGGTGAGCATGCTCAAGATGTGTTTTCCGGAGTTTTGGGCCGATAGCAATTGTCTTTTCATGCTTTCCGGAATGTTTTCTTCCAGCCACATTTCCATATATCCCATCATGGAGCTGAGTGGAGTCTTAATATCGTGTGAGACGGAAAGAAGTAACTTGTGGCGGCTTTCCATCAACGATTCGGTAAGTTGTTTCTCCCTGGCCAGATCGAGCCGGGCCTTCTGCCCTTTTTTCAGGTCATCAATGATGAGAAAAATGATAATTAGGATCAGTACCAACGACAGGGCACCTACAACAACTGCAAACGTGAAGATTTTGCGTGTGAGCAGTTCACTGCTCTGGATACCCTCCCTTGTAACGCGTGTTGTCTCGTTGTAGAATTTTGTCAACAGCTGGGATATTTGCAGGGAAATATTTTGTTCGGCTAGAATAAGTTCCCGTACCTGTTTTTCAATACCCGACAGTTGAGATGAATAGGTTTTTGTGGCAGCTTGAGACATATTTTTCAAATCGGTGTATACTCCGGTATCTATCCTGGACGTGAGCCGGGTCTCCTGTTCCACCCGGGCAATACTGACGATGGTATCGGGAGCCCGGTTCGGGTTGACTAAATTTTTAAAACGGGTCCAAAATCCTTTTTTATCCTTTACAACGATGGTAGTGTCCTGGTTTGTCGTAACCACAACAGAATCCTGAATGAACTGATCGTACGTTTCAATCTTTTTATCGAGTTCACTTATGGGACTTCGGGAACGAAACTGAACGATAAGCTGATTAACGATTTTGTTTTTTTCGTGTAACAGCGAATCGATGCTTTCCAGGTAGACATCTTGATTTCTTTGTGATGCCAGTTTTTTTAATCCGGTTATTTGGAAAGAAATTGTTACCGAGAGAGAATCGTATTTTAACTGAATCTTTTGGTGCGGATTTATTAAATAGGCGTTTAATGACTCCTGGGCTTCCTGAACGGAAAGTACCAGCTGGTTGCTTTGCGCTAAAACATCATAAGCACCGGAAATTTCCTCTTTTTGAGTATCTATATACTTTTTCAGGTTGAAGGAGAAACAGTAAACTTATTTTCACTCCTATCCGATGCTCTAAAGAATTATCCGATCCCATTTGCATTATCTGTTTTTCGCTCAAAAATACACAATATTTTTTTGTTTCGTTGTGCCGTTACCTGAATCTTGTGTTCGTTTCTTCTCCTTATTGTCATGCATTTCCGGATTTTATGTGGAATTTCATCCGTAAAATGTGGAAAATTTCTACATTTCCACACCCGGTCTACACTATTAAATGTACGGCATTCTTACCTCGTGTTTATTTTAATATGCTTTATACCAGTCTGATATATTTGTAGCTCCTGTTGATGTTTATTTTTGCACGGTATTTGACCGTCTCTTTTTGTGCACGTTTAATTAAACAGAAAAGGTATTTAATTAAGAATTTCTAAAATTTATCGTTATGAAAAAAGTTATTTTATCCATCGCTCTTGCCGCTTCAGGTATTTTTGCGGCAACCGCAGTTCAGGCGGCAACCACAGTAAGTACAATAAACGAGGGACCCATCCTGGAAGTTGCCTTTCCCGATGACGGTTTTGTAGATGTTAAATTCGAAGAGCTGAACGAAAAAGTACAGGCGGCCATCAATCTTTTAAAAGAGACGTACGATATTGACGCGATTAAGTACAACGCGGAAAAACAAATCACGAAAGTGAAAGTAACCAACAAAGAAGATCAGTCCGAAAAGAAAATTTATTTCGATGACGAAGGAGTGGAAACCACCTGGAAGAAACCCGTTGAAGAAGTGGGAAAAAATATAAAGACCGAAGAAGTTTTATAAAGCAATCTGCAAACACTACACTGTTATTTAACCCTCACCGCATTGATTCCATTTAAGGCGGGGAGGGTTTTTTTATTGTCGACTCCAAATTTCCCAGGCTGCCAGCGCCTGTAATTCCAGCATTTCGGCCCCGTTTTTAATCGTTGCGCCTTGTGCTTTTCCCTTTTTCAAAAATAACGTTTCCGAGGGGTTGTAAATCAAATCGTAGAGCAGGTGCTCGTGTGTGAGAAACCGGTAAGGAATATCGGGACATTCCTTATCGTTGGGAAAAGTGCCCGTGGGGGAACAATTTACCACAACCTGGTGTTCGTGTAAGACTGCTTCGTCTATTTCGCTGTAGGTGAGCCTGTCGTCTGCGCCTGTCCGGGAGACATACTTCCAGGGGATGTTCATCTCTTCGAATGCTTGACGCACGGCTTTCGACGCGCCCCCTGTTCCCAGAATCAATGCTTTTTTATGAAGCCCCGGACAAATGAGCGGTTCAATCGATTTTTTAAATCCCACGTAATCGGTGTTGTACCCGGTGAGGCGATAAAAATACATGTTCCCGGGTTCACGCTCTATTTTTATCGTATTTATGGCTCCAATACGTTGAGCTTCGGGGGCAATCTCATCCAGAAACGGGATAACCTGTTCCTTGTAGGGTATGGTTACGTTCAGTCCACGCAGGTGCTGATTGAAAAGGATTACTTCACGTAATTGAAGAATATCTTCGATCTCAAAATTGAGGTATTCGGCCTCAATGTTTTCCCGTGCGAATTTTTCAGTGAAAAAAATCGATGAAAAGGAGTGTTTTAGCGGGAAACCGATTAATCCGTAGGTATGCATTCTTTATTTTTCAGCCATGTATAACGTTGCTATTCCCAAGGTAAACCGTCTCAACCGGATGTTCCGGAACCCGTTTTTTTTCAGGATCAGCATCATCTCCCTGCCTTGCGGAAAGGCCGCGATGGATTCGGGGAGGTACTCGTAGGCCCGTTGTTCGGTAGCCATTGTATTCGACAAGACAGGCATCGCGTATTTCGTGTAAAGAGAATAAAGTGCTTTCATAGGTGCCGCTTCGGGTGTGGTCAGCTCTGTGAAAAGAAACAGGCCGCCGGGCTTGAGCACACGCAACACCTCCCCGAAACTTTGATCGATGTTTTCAAAATTTCGGACGCCAAAAGCAGCTGTAACCGCGTCAAACGATTGATCGGGGAAAGAGAGCGCGGAAGAATCCTGCCGTTCAAAAGTAATGACACGCTCCAAGCCTTTCCGTTTTACCTTTTCTCTGCCTACCGCCATCATCCCCTCAGAAATGTCGATGCCAACGATGCGCTTGGGTTCCAGGAACTTCTTCGCAAGAATGGCAAAATCGCCTGTCCCGGTAGCGATATCGAGGATGTATTCGGGCCGGTACGGTTTTAATGCCTTTATGGATTCCTTTCGCCAGTAACCGTCAATTCCCAGCGAAAGAAGCCCGTTGAGTTTGTCGTAGTTTGGCGCAATCTCGTTGAACATCGCCTCTACTTGCTCCTTTTTGGAAGCTTCGCTTTTGTAAGGATGAACTTTCTCTACGTTGTAGGTCATTTTATTTTATTTTTTTCAAAGAATCCAGAACATTCCGTTCAATTCGCGCCTCCAGATCCCTAACATCGGCTTTCACGAATTCCTCGCCCGTAATTTTTTCGTACAGCTCGATGTACCTGTCCGATACGCTGTTGCAGTACGCAGCGGTCATTTCGGGAACTTCCTGGCCTTCCTGGCCTTGAAATCCATTCTCCATCAACCATTTCCTGACGAATTCCTTTGATAGCTGCTTTTGTTCTTCTCCTTTTTCGAACCGTTCTTCGTAGCCTTCGCTGTAGAAGTAACGGGAGGAGTCGGGTGTGTGGATCTCGTCGATCAGGTAGATTTTGCCGTTCTTTTTACCGAATTCGTATTTGGTGTCCACCAAAATAAGTCCTTTCTCGGCAGCCATCTCGGTTCCACGCTGAAAAAGGGCGTACGTATACTTTTCCAACTGTTCGTAATCTTCCTGGCTGACCAGCCCCTGGGCAATGATCTCCTCGCGCGAAATGTTCTCGTCGTGACCCCTATCGGCCTTGGTTGTGGGTGTGATAAGCGGCGTTTCAAACTTTTGGTTCTCGCGCATTCTTTCGGGCAGCGTTAATCCGCAGAGTGTGCGCACCCCTTTTTTGTATTCGCGCCACGCGCTTCCGGTGATGTACCCGCGGATAACCATTTCCACTTTGAACGGCTCGCATCGCACGCCAACGGTAACCATCGGATCGGGAGATGCCAGTTTCCAGTTGGGAACAATGCCTGCGGTCGCATCGAGGAACTTTGCTGCAATCTGATTGAGGACCTGTCCCTTGTAGGGAATCCCTTCGGGCAATATAACGTCGAACGCCGAGATCCGGTCGGTGGCAATCATTACCAGCGTCTCTTCGCCGATGCTGTACACATCACGTACTTTTCCATGGTAAACGTGGGTTTGTCCCGGAAAGTTGTAGTTGGTTCTTGTAAGGGTATTGAGCATAATCAGTTGATTTTCGATTTCGGATTTATTATTTATTTTTCTCTTTATCGGGTAAATTGTCCGGAGCTTCTTTCTCGTAAGCCTCTACAATGCGCTGTACGAGTTTGTGGCGGACGATGTCTTTTTTGTTGAACTCCACGGTGGATATTCCTTTGATGCCTTTCAACAGGCTCATTGAATGAATCAGTCCCGATTGCTGGGATGCAGGCAAATCGATTTGCGTAATGTCTCCCGTAACAATCATTTTTCCGTTCAATCCCAGCCGGGTAAGGAACATCTTTATCTGCGGCTTGGTGGTGTTTTGCGCTTCGTCAAGAATAATGACCGCATCATTCAGCGTGCGTCCACGCATAAAGGCAAGCGGCGCGATCTGAATGATTTTGTTTTCGATGTATTCTTTGAGTTTCAAGGGAGGGAGCATATCTTCCAGTGCATCATAAAGGGGTTGAAGATAAGGGTCGATTTTCTCTTTCATATCACCTGGCAGGAAACCCAGCTTTTCTCCGGCTTCAACGGCCGGGCGGCTGAGGATTATTTTCCTGACTTGCTTGGTTTTTAGTGCCCTTACAGCCAGTGCAATGGCGGTGTATGTTTTCCCTGACCCGGCGGGGCCGATGGCGAAGACCAGGTCGTTTTCGCCGAATGCTTCCACCAGCCTTTTTTGGTTTGCCGTACGGGCCAAAATCGGTTTCCCGTTGAGCCCGTGAATGATCAGGTTATCCAGGTTTACTACCGTTGGTGCCTTTCCTTTCACGATATCCAGGATATCCTCTTCTTTCAGCACGTTCATTTCAATGCTGAACTTCTCCAACTCGTGAACCTTTTCTTCGAAAGTGGCCAGTTCGTCCTCGTCGCCAATCACTTTGATCACGTTGCCGCGGGCCACGATACGAAGTTTCGGGAACAATGTTTTCAGCAACTGGACGTTGCTGTTGTTTATCCCAAAAAATACAACCGGATCAACATTTTCGAGAATGAGGATACGTTCAATCATTTAACGCCGTTTGTAAAGTTCAACGAATATTGATACACTTTGTTCTCCTGTCCTTCTATATAATTGATAAACGCGTTATTGACCAATCTGTTCCCGCCGGGAGTAGGATAATCGCCTGAAAAATACCAGTCGCCCGCGTTGTCGGGACACGCTCTGTGCAAATCCTCGATGGTTTGAAACACAATCTTTACTTCAGCCTTTATGTCCTTGTCGGTAAGCATTTCGGCAATCTTGTCCGAAATTTCTTCATCCGAAAAGGGAGCATAAATCTCTTTCACGTAATTTACGATTTCTTCTTTTCTCCTCCGGCTTTGAGCAACGCATTTTTCATATACGCTTTCGATAACGTGCTGCATGCCCCGATCTTCCAGCAGTTTGATTGCCGCTTTGAAAGCAATGAATTCGCTCATGCGCGACATGTCGATGCCGTAGCAATCGGGATAACGGATTTGCGGAGATGAAGAAACAATAACGATCTTTTTGGGATCCAGCCTGTCGAGGATCTTGATAATGCTTTGTTTCAGAGTTGTTCCTCGCACGATGCTGTCATCGATAATAACCAACGTATCCTTTCCGCGCTTCAGTGATCCGTACGTGACGTCGTAAACATGGGCTGCCAGGTCATTTCGAGATTTTCCCTGTGCAATGAATGTACGCAGCTTTATGTCCTTTATCGCGACTTTTTCCGAGCGCACCCTTTTGGCCAGAATCGTTTCTACTTCGCCGGGAGTTAATTGGTCACGTTTCTCGAGTAACTCAACCGCCTTGTTGTGGTTGAAATGTTTTTCCAACCCTTCCAACATTCCGAAGTATGCTACTTCAGCCGTGTTGGGAATGAACGAGAAAACCGTGTTTTCGAAATCATTGTCTATTGTCTCAACAATTTCGGGAACAAGAAGTTCGCCCAGTTTCTTCCTTTCGCGGTAAATATCGTAATCCGAACCCCTCGAGAAATAGATCCGCTCAAACGAACAGGGAGTTATTTTTTCTTTTGGTTCAAGAATCTGCTGGGTTGTGATCGTTCCGTCTCGTTTCACGATAAAGGCCTCTCCGGGTTGCAGTTCGCGAACATCGTCCTTCTTGAGGTTGAACGCCGTCTGGATGACCGGACGTTCCGACGCGACTACCGCTACTTCATCATCAAAATAATAAAAGGCCGAACGAATGCCCCACGGATCGCGAAGGGTAAACGTGTCACCGCAACCGATAAGCCCGCAAAGCGCATATCCTCCGTCCCACAATTTGCTGGCGCGCTTCAGCAGAAACGGAATGTCCAGTTTCTCTTCGATGAGGTGACTTACCTCCTGGCCGTTCAACCTCGATTTTTCTATCTTGTCGTATTGGTACTGCACTTCCCTGTCGAGATAATGCCCGAGGGATTCCAGCATCACGAATGTATCGGCATAATCGCGCGGATGTTGTCCCTCCGAGATCAGTTGTTCGAACATCTCGTCCACGTTCGTCATGTTGAAGTTTCCGGCAAGCGCCAGGCTGCGTGAAGCCCAATTGTTGCGCCGCAACAGCGGATGCACATACGTCAATCCGCTTTTTCCGGTGGTGCTGTAACGAAGGTGCCCGATAAACAATTCGGAAGCAAACGGAACCGAGCGTTTTACGAATTCGATATCCTGAAGTTGTTGGGTAGTGAAATCCTTAAACGAATCGTGTACTTTTCCAAAAATCTCCGAAATGGCACCCGATCCCAGTGCCCTCTCCCTGAAAATAAACTCGTTGCCGGGAGCAGCCTCCAGTTTTACCGCACCCAGGCCGGCGCCTTCCTGCCCGCGGTTGTGCTGTTTTTCCATCAACAGGTACAACTTGTCCAGGCCGTACTGCCACGTTCCGTATTTTTTGTAATAATAGTCGAGGGGTTTTAACAGGCGGATCATTGCGATACCGCATTCGTGCTTGATGATGTCAGTCATTGATAAACCTTTCAGAAATTAGGGTACAAATTTAAGGGTATTTGAGGAGAAAATGATGATGTTTGGGGTTAATTTTTGTTTTGGATGACGAGTCGCTGACAATACAACTAAAAAACTTTATCTTATCTTTGTGGCAAAAGTATGATTGAAGGATGAATTGGGAACGATTATTGTCTTCGATGCGTTTCGGGATGGAAGAGTATCACGCAGAAAACAGGCACGACAGAACAGAATATCAGCGCGACTATGACCGGTTAATTTTCTCGTCGCCTTTCAGGCGATTGCAGAACAAAACGCAGGTTTTTCCGCTACCTGGAAGCGTTTTTGTCCATAACCGGTTAACCCACAGTCTTGAAGTATCGAGCGTTGGACGCTCGCTGGGAGAGAACATCGGCCGGGGAATCCGCATGAAATATCCCGCTTCTCCGGCTCACTTCGAAGAGACGGGGGCCATCGTTTCCGCTGCTTGCCTGGCGCACGATTTAGGAAACCCGCCTTTCGGACACTCGGGCGAGAAAGCCATTTCCACCTTCTTCTCCGAAGGGAAAGGCCAGGAGTTGCGAAAACAAGTGGATGCCGAAGGGGGAAGATGGACCGATTTTACCTGTTTCGAAGGGAACGCCAATGCCATCCGTTTGCTGATGCATCCGTTTAAAGGACGCCGTAAAGGCGGTTTTGCACTGACTTATTCCACTCTGGCATCCATTGTAAAATATCCCTATTCATCGGAGTTGAGCGGAGGGAAAAATAAGTTCGGTTTTTTTGCTTCTGAAGAAAACGATTACAGGATTATTGCCGATGCACTCGGTATTCCCCGCCTCCGAGAGGATCCGGTTTGCTATACCCGCCATCCGTTGGCTTATCTGGTGGAAGCCGCGGATGACATTTGCTATCAGGTAATGGATATTGAAGATGCACACAAATTGCATTTGATTTCTACCGAAAAGGCCAAAGAACTTTTTCTCGGTTTCTTTGAAGGCGAAAAACGACAACGCAGAATCAATAATTTAAATTTGGTGAGCGATATTAACGAACAAATCGCTTATTTACGTGCAAGTGTCATTGGATTGTTGGTGAACGAATGTTCGGAAACGTTTTTAAAACACGAAGAGGAAATCTTGTCGGGAGAATTTAAAGGCTCGTTAATAAAAAGAATATCCGAAAAAACACAAAGAGCATATAGAAGCTGTTCCGATTTTGCGGTAAACCATATTTACTTATCGAAAGATGTACTGGATATTGAGTTGGCCGGATACAGAATTATCGGATTTTTGCTTGAAAAACTGACGGATGCCATACAAAACCCTTCTCACACCTATTCCAGGCTGTTGCTGGGAAGAGTGCCCGAACAATATGAACCGGAGTCGGATGATCTCTACTCTAAGGTGCAGTCAATCATTGATTACGTATCCGGCATGACCGATATTTACGCACTCGACCTCTATCGGAAGATTACGGGAATGGGTTTGCCGGCAATATGATTGATTAGTGTCAAATTGTAAGCGAAAAATATTTTTTAATTTTTTATTGAAAAAATTTGGAGGCTTTTAATTTATTTTTTATATTTGCAACGTGGTTTTTTCATAATAGTATTAGATTTAAGGTTAACATGTTTGGCAGGATGTCGCGAGATATCCTGCCAAAATTTTTTCAGGAATCTTGCTTGTAAACTTCTGCAAAATAATCACAAAATATTTTCTACCCTACACAAACTTTTTTAATTTTGTATCAAGATTTTACGTTATGCGAAATAAATTTCAGGTTCTCTTCCTAATTGGGCTTTCCTTACTGCTGTTGCAATGTTCCGGCGACAAAAGGTTGCACCGGGAACTGGTGAAAATGGCCGATAACCTAAACCGGTCCGTGCCGGCACAACTCGATGACCACACCTTGTTTTTGGGTGCAGGCGTAACGGAAGACAATATCTTTCAGTACCGGTATCAACTACTGAATACTGCAGATCCTCAAACGATGATGCTCGCAGTGGAAGAGCAAACGAGAGCCAACATCCGGGAGGCGTTCAGGCTGAACCCTGATTTGAAGATTTTTACCGCAAACGATATCCGGATTGACTATATTTACACCGATTCTGTCGGAAACGAACTGAGAACAATACACATTACACCTGAAGATTACAAATAAAACATTGCCTTATGAACCGTTACTTTTACATTGACAGCGAAGGAAAACAAAAAGGTACATTTACACCCGAAGAACTGAAAAGTGAAAACATCAAAAAAGATACGTTGGTGTGGACGCCGGGAATGACCGAATGGATGCGTGCTTCGAACGTTACTGAATTGGATGCTATTTTTGCCGGGCATGCCGGCTCCTATTCGCCGCAACCGGCTGCACAACCGGTAACACCGCCTGCCCAGCCGGTGAATTACGGCGGTTCCCAGCAACAACCGATGCCTAAATCGTGGCTGATCGAATCCATCTTGGCAACTGTACTTCCGTTTATGCTTTGCAGCAGTATATTCAGTCTTCTCGGAATTATAGGGATCGTGCATGCCTCGAAAGTGGAATCTCTTTATGCCCGAGGTGATTATACCGGATCGTTGGAAGCTTCCTCTCAGGCCGGAAAATGGACAAAGATTGCGATGTGGATAGGTATTGCCTGGGTAGTTTTGTGGATTGTTGCCATTATCCTTCTCATCGCTTTTGGCGTGTCGATGGCCGGCATAAGCGATGTGTTCAGTGGGTCGGGATACGAGATTTAATCCGGATTGACCAGGACAGGCAAAATATTCATTGCTGCTGCTACGAGCTCTTTGTTGGTGGCAGCAGCTTTTGTGTTCTATTTCTTCGATCCGGAAGAGATAACGTTTTTTCCCCGATGTCCATTTCTGCAGATCACCGGATACGAATGTCCCGGATGCGGTTCTCAACGTGCTATTCACGATATGCTACACCTTGATTTTAAAGGCGCTATTGCACAAAATACGCTTATACTGTTTCTCGTTCCGTATGTATTTCTCGGATGTTGCCTGACGTTTTTCAACGGGAAACGCCGTTTCCCCAAACTGGAGGAGCTGTTTTTTGGTAAATGGGCAGCGATTATCGTGGTATCGGGAATCGTTATTTATTGGGTGGGGAGGAATTTGTAAGTCTACTGTTTCAACTTCTCTTTCAAGAACCTGCCCGTAGACGATTCCTTGCACGTTGAAACGGTTTCCGGAGTGCCTTCACAAACAATATAGCCACCGGACATCCCGCCTTCGGGACCGATGTCGATGATGTGGTCGGCACACTTGATCACTTCCATGTTATGCTCGATGATAATAACCGTGTGTCCGCGATCTATTAGGGCATTAAATGCTTTCAGCAGGGTCTTGATGTCGTGGAAATGTAGTCCTGTAGTCGGTTCATCGAAAATAAAAATGGTGGGTTCCGATTTCTCTTCTCCCAGGTAAAACGCTAATTTCACCCGTTGATTTTCACCGCCCGATAAGGTTGAAGAGGATTGTCCGAGCTTGATATAGCCCAACCCGACATCTTGCAGCGGTTGCATTCTTTTGATGATCTTCTTTTCCGTGGCGCCTTTCTGTGCACCAAAAAATTCGATTGCCTGATTGATGGTCATATCCAGCACATCGTGGATGTTAAACCCCATGTATTCGACATCCAGGATTTCCGGAGAAAAGCGCTTGCCGTGACACGATTCGCATTCCAGCCGGATGTCAGCCATAAACTGCATTTCCACCGTAATGGTGCCCTCGCCCTTGCATTCGTCGCACCTGCCACCTTCCACATTGAAAGAGAAGTGTGCCGGAGTGTAGCCCATTTGCTTGGCAAGCGGCTGGGCAGCAAACAGCTTGCGGATTTCATCGTAGGCCTTTATGTAGGTGACCGGATTGGACCGCGAAGATCTGCCGATGGGGTTCTGGTCGACAAACTCCACCGATTGGGCAAGTTTTAAATCGCCGGAAAGGGAGTTAAACTCGGTCTGTTCCAATGCGCTTCCCTTGTAGTGATTGTGCAACGCGTTGCTCAACACATCGTTAACAAGCGACGATTTTCCCGATCCGCTAACGCCCGTAACCACGGTCATGACATTCAACGGAAACTTCACATCGATATTTTTCAGGTTGTTTTGCCGGACACCCTTCACTTCGATAAAATTGTTCCATTTGCGGCGGTGTTTCGGAACGTCAATCTTTTCTTCTCCCGTCAGGTACTTCACCGTATGGCTGCCGGTGTTTTTCACCAACTCCGACACGTTGCCCTGGTACATGATTCTTCCGCCGAGTCGCCCCGCTTCGGGACCGATGTCTATGATGTAGTCCGCAGCACGGATGATCTCCTCGTCGTGTTCCACCACCACAACGGTATTGCCCAGTTGCTGCAGTTGGCGTAATACCTTGATGAGCAGGTGAGTGTCCCGGGAGTGCAGCCCGATGCTCGGTTCATCCAAAATGTAGAGCGAACCGACAAGGCTGCTTCCCAGCGAGGATGCCAGGTTTATCCGCTGGCTTTCTCCTCCCGAGAGGGTGTTCGATAACCGGTTCAGCGTCAGGTAACCAAGTCCAACCTCGATCAGGAACAGGATACGGTTGTTGATTTCCGTAAGCAACCGTTCGGCAATGGCGGCATCGGTTTCACTAAGCATAAGTGTGTCAAAGAACAACTTTAACTCCGTGATGGGCAAGAGAACCAGTTCACTTATGCTTTTCCCACCCACTCTCACGAATTCGGCCTCTTTTTTCAGCCGGGCACCCCTGCAAACCGGACAGGTGGTTTTTCCGCGATACCGCGCCAGCATTACCCGATACTGTATCTTGTAAAGGTTCTCTTCCAGCATCCGGAAAAAATCATTGATCCCGTAGATGCCGAGATCATGACGCCCGTTCCATAAGATGTCTTTCTCTTCATCGTTCAATCCGTAGTAGGGTTGCGCCATTCACTCATTTTTTCGCCTTTCCAGCATTGTACGCACTCCTCCTGAACCGAGAGGCTCTTGTCGGGGATAACCAGGTTTTCGTCAATCCCAATTACTTTTCCGAAACCCTCGCATTTGGGACAGGCACCTACCGGGCTGTTGAAGTTGAACATCAGGTCCGACGGTTCTTCGAACGTGATCCCGTCCGCTTCGAAACGGTTCGAAAAAGTAAAAGTTTCTGCACCGTCTTGTGTCCAGAAACGGACGATACACTCGCCCTTCCCTTCTATAAAAGCGGTTTCTACCGAATCCGACAGCCGGTTGACGACCGATTTGTCGCCCGAACAGGACAACCGGTCAATAACCAACAGGACATCCTGAATATCCGGTATTGTCTTTTGTGCCAAGAGTTCGTCGATCCGATAAAAGGTATCGCCCACATCCACACGCGAAAAGCCCTCTTTCATTAAAACGTCCAGTTGCTCCGGTAACGTTCTTCCGTTTCGCAGTTGTATGGGCGAAAGCACCGCCATACGTGTTCCTTCCCGGTATTGAAGCATTTTGGCAATGACATCGCTGACGGTGTGCTTTTTTACCTCATCACCGGAAACGGGCGAAATTGTTTTACCGATCCGGGCGAAGAGTAGCCGCAGGTATTCATAAATTTCGGTAGAGGTACCTACGGTTGAGCGGGGATTTCGGGTGTTTACTTTTTGCTCAATAGCGATGGCCGGCGGAATTCCTTTGATAAAATCACACTCGGGTTTGTTCATCCTGCCGAGAAACTGACGGGCGTATGCCGAGAGGCTTTCCACATACCGGCGCTGGCCCTCGGCATAGAGCGTGTCGAATGCCAGGGACGATTTCCCTGAACCGGAGAGACCCGTGATAACGGTAAATCTGTTCCGGGGAATAATGACGTCGATGTTTTTGAGGTTATTGACACGTACTCCTTTTAGTTCTATTTGCTTCTCGCTGTTCATAAATTGGAATTCAACCTGCAAAGATAACGACTTTATTGAAATATTTTCCGTATTTTTGCAAATCACGAAAGTTGGGAGAATCAGAATAACACCACCGATGAACGATTTTTTTTCGGATATAACGCACGAGTTTACATTGCCGTTTACCAATCCCGTTCTTATTTTTGCGGTGTTGCTGGCTATTGTTTTGCTGGCTCCGGTTTTGCTGAAACGCTTCAACGTGCCGAGCATCATCGGGCTTATTGTCGCAGGAGTGATCATTGGCCCGTTCGGACTGAATCTTATCGATAATAACCACCCGGGCGTGTCGATGTTCTCGACGATCGGATTGCTTTACATCATGTTTATCGTAGGGTTGGAACTTGATTTGAACGAGTTTGTCGCCAACAAGAACAAAAGCCTTGTCTTTGGTTTTTTCACCTTTATCCTCCCACTTTCCATCGGGTTCCCGGTATGCCACTACCTGCTGGGGTACGATTTAAACGCCAGTTTCCTTACTGCCAGTATGTTTGCCACACACACATTGGTTACCTATCCCATCGTGAGCAGAATGGGTGTCGCTAAAAATCAGGCGGTCGCCATTACGGTCGGAGGTACCATCTTGACAGATACTGCCGTTTTAATTATTCTTGCTCTTATTTTATCCAGCAGTGGCGGCGGGCTAAACCTGATCTTCCTGCTGAAATTGCTGGTGTCGCTGATCGTTTTTTCAGCTATTGTTTTCCTGCTCATTCCACGAATCACCAAATGGTTTTTCCAGCAAGCCGAAGGGGAGAAATACCTGCATTACATTTTTGTACTGTTTGTGGTTTTTTTCTGTGGTTTTTTGGCGGAACTTGGGGGAATTGAGCCGATTATCGGTGCTTTTGCCGCGGGACTGGCTCTGAACAGGTTGATTCCACATTCATCGGCATTGATGAATCGGGTGGAGTTTTTTGGAAACTCATTGTTTATTCCGATCTTTTTGATTTCCGTAGGGATGTTGGTGAATATATCGGTAGTATTCAATGGGCTAACAACCGTATTCATTGCTTTGGCCCTTACCGTCACAGCTATTTTAGGAAAATGGGTAGCCGCTTTTTTTACGCAGGTTATCTTTAAGTACTCGGTAACACAGCGGAACATTATTTTCGGCTTAAGCAGTTCTCATGCTGCAGCTACCATCGCGGTTATTATTGTGGGATATAACGCGGGTATCCTGGATGAATATATTTTGAACGGGACAATTATCCTGATCTTGCTGACTTGTATTGTTGCTTCGCTTGTTACGCAGAAATCGGCCAAAGAACTTGCCATCAGTCAGGAGAATGCTCCGTTTACCGAATCCGATTTAGGGGCTTTTGCACAGGAGAAAATCCTGGTGCCCATTGCCAATCCGTCAAACATCGGGCACCACGTGGAACTTGCCCTGCTGATGAAAGACAAGAGATCGGTGAATTCGGTTTCGTTGCTAGGCGTGGTACCCAATAATGAGGAAGCCGAGAAAAATATCGTGAGCTTCCGCAAACAGCTGAAGGAATTCGTGCAAAATGCCGTGGCTGCTGAAATTGATGTGGACATTGTTACTACCATTGACCATAACGCGGCAAGCGGAATTGTGCGTACTGCCCGTGAGTTGATGACGGATATCGTGATTTTGGGCTGGCCGGGAAAAACGGGAGTACTGGAAAAATTGTTGGGAGATAAAGTGGATTTGATCATCAAGAACGTGGATAAGAACATGTTTATATGCCACATCGAACAGGAGTTGATTACGCACAAGCGCATCGTGGTGATTTCTCCGCCGCTTGTGGAAAGAGAGCTCGGATTCGACTTGTGGCTTCAAAAAGTGGTGAAGCTGTCTCAGGAATTGTCGGTTCCCGTTCTGCACCTCGGACATCCCGATACACAAGCCGTGATATCAAGCAAGAAAAACGGTGGGGCCCCTTTCATCTTCAAGCAGTTTGTCGATTGGCACGATCCGCTTTCCTGTGGAGACCACATCAGGGAAGACGATATGATTATTTTCGTATCGGCTCACCAGGGCTATCTTTCACACATGTCCATACTTGATCATTTGCCTACCCGCCTCGAAGAGCGTTTTCCCCACCACAGCCGCATTGTTATTTATCCTAAACAGCGGGTAGTAGAGGGATTGCTGGAAAGTGACGACTCTTTGTTTGTTCCCTCTAATTTTTAAGTAATGAACTATTTTCGAATCACGTTAATCGCTTTTACAGCGCTCCTGGTGTTAAGTTGTGGAGCATCAAGACAATCGTTGACCCGAACTGTCGATACTGCTCCCAAGCGCGAGTTTCGGGGAGCTTGGGTGCAAACCGTCGGTCAATCCCGTTATCAGCAGATGAACAGTGCGGCCATGAAACACTATTTGTCCGAAATGGTACGGAAGTTTGACGAAGTCGGCATCAACGCACTTATTTTCCAGGTTCGTCCCGAAGCGGATGCTTTCTATCCGTCGGATCTCGAACCCTGGAGCCGTTTCTTGACCGGTGCACAAGGTAAAGCTCCCGATGATCCCGGTTTTGATCCCCTGGCCTTTCTCACAGAGGAGTGTCATAAACGGGGAATGGAGCTGCATGCCTGGCTAAACCCTTACCGGGTAAAAACAAACATCAATAACCCGCTTGCTCCCGGTCATATCTACTGGAAGTATCCCGAGCGATTTCTCCAATATGGAAATCAACTTTTTTTTGATCCCGGGTTGCCGGAGAACCGGAGCTTTATTTGCGAGGTGGTTAGAGATATCGTTTCCCGGTACGATGTGGATGCCGTCCATATGGATGATTATTTTTATCCCTATCCCATTGCCGGAACCCCTTTCCCCGATGATAACAGCTTCAATGCGTACGCTGCATCCCAGGGCTTTTCTGCCGGACAGCGCGCCGATTGGCGGAGAAACAACGTGAACTTGCTCATCCAACAACTCAAATACACCATTGCGGGAACAAAACCGTGGGTCCGTTTCGGTATCAGCCCGTTCGGTATTTACCGAAACAAGCGAAACACTCCCGACGGCTCCGGAAGCGATACCAACGGACTGGAGAACTACGGCGACCTCTATGCCGATATCAAGCTGTGGGTGGAAAAAGGATGGATTGATTACAATCTTCCGCAACTTTATTGGGAAATCGGACACGAACGCGCCGACTACACTACGTTGCTTCAATGGTGGAATGCCAACAACTTCGGTCAACCACTCTATATCGGCCAGGATTTGCAGCGCAGCATGGATAAAAACGAACTGGATGAAAAGATTCGTCAATCGCGTGAAATGTCCTTTGTTCATGGTAACTGTTTCTGGTACGGTTACCTTATTCTGGATAATTCCGGAGGGATTGCCGATGCCCTTAAAACGGGGGCTCATCGTGCCAAAGCGCTTATTCCGGCTTATACTCACCTACATAAAGGACGTCCGGACAAAGTGAAAAATCTTACGCAGGTGTTTACCGAAGACATGCACTTTCTTGCCTGGGAACACCGGAAACAACCGCGTGATCCCGAAGCGGCCAGGCAGTTTGTAATTTATCGGTTCAGCGCCAACGAAAAAGTAGACCTCGACCGGGCCGAAAATATCGTAGCGGTAACGCCCGACAATTTCTACGTGTTGCCCTACGAAGGAGAAGGAAATAAATATACCTATGCGGTGACGGCATTAGACGCGTTTAAGAACGAAGGAAAAGCGGCAAAGATCAAAGTGAAGCTTTGATGTGAAGCCGGGTCTGTTAATTTATTGAAAATAAAGAAATGATTCAATCGGAAAATTATCCCATGATTGCCAAAACCGTGGCGGAGCTCGAAGACATACTGGCTGAAGAGTTGATCGCCTTGGGTGCCAACGATGTGGAGATCGGTACAAGAATGGTCTCCTTTACCGGCGACAAGGCACTGATGTACAAGGCTAACGTTCATTGCCGTACGGCGTTGCGGATATTGAAACCCATCTATAATTTCAAGGCCGAAAATGCCGGCGAGGTGTACGATGCCCTGAAGCAACTCAACTGGGAAGATTATTTGTCGCTCGACAAAACATTTTCCATCGATGCGGTAGTGTTTTCACATATTTTCAATCACTCCAAGTTTGTGGTGTATAAAGTGAAAGATGCTATTGCCGACTGGTTTTCCGAAAGATACGAAAAACGTCCGTCGGTGAGTGTAACTAATCCCGATATTGTTTTCAATATTCATATTGCACACAATAAATGTACGTTATCGCTCGACAGTTCGGGAGAATCGCTGCACAAACGCGGTTACAGGATTGCACAAACCGAGGCGCCACTGAACGAGGTGTTGGCTGCCGGCATGATTCTCAAGTCGGGTTGGCGCGGTGAAAGCACTTTCGTTGACCCCATGTGCGGATCGGGTACCTTGTTGATTGAGGCGGCCATGATCGCTTTGGGAATCCCTCCCGGCATCCACCGGCAGAGTTTCGGATTCGAAAAGTGGAGCGATTTCGACGAAGATCTTTTCAGTGACATTTACAACGACGATAGCGGCTCGCGCGAATTCATGCACCGGATTGTAGGTTCGGACATCTCCCCCAAGGCGATTGCTGCTGCGGAAAAAAACATCCGGAACGCCGGATTGAAAAAACAGATCGATTTAAGTGTAAAACCTTTTCAGCAGTATACCGAATCGCCTGCGCCGAAAGGAGTTCTGATCACGAATCCGCCCTACGGTGAAAGGATAAAGGTGGATGAGCTTACGGAGCTGTATGCCATGATCGGCGAGCGGCTGAAGCATGTTTTTACCGGATACAATGCCTATGTGCTGAGCTATCGAAAAGAGTCTTTCGATAGCATCGGGTTGAAACACTCCAAACGATTTTTTCTTTTCAACGGTGCCTTGGAATGTGAAATGCGGGAATACGAGATTTTCTCGGGAAAAAGAGACGACCGTCATTCCAGGCCTGCCGGGGAGGGCGGTAAATTCAAGTCGGAAGGCGAGTATAAATCATTCAACCCCCGAAAGCGTTCCTCCGGGACGGAAAGCAAAACCCGAAAATCATCCGTTGAGGGGAGAGTGGGGCAAGACGGACGTAATCCGGACAGACGTTCTTTCGGTGATGAAAGCAGGAGCGGAAAACTTTCAAACAGGAAAGATGAAAATCCCCGGTTGCGCCGTTCACCCGATAAAGGCAGGGACAAACAATAGTGGTCCGAAGCATGTTCAGCTGTTAGAGACCCGGCGTCGGAATTCGTTCGGATGCCATTTTTTTTACAGCTACACGGTCGGTCTTGCTGCTGACGGTGCGCGGAATCTCTTCCACCACGAGGAAATGTTGTGGTTGCTGCAGGTGAGGCAGATAAAGGGAACATGCCTCCCTCGCATGATCAGGGCCTGTAGCGGGAGTAGTCAGCAGTACCACTGCTTCGCCCAGCCGGGGGTGCGGTACCGAAGTGACTGCAAAGGGACCAGCGATGTGGGGTTTCAGCAGCTCTTCCACTGCCTCGATCTGTATCTTGATCCCTCCGCTGTTGATCACATTGTCTTTTCTCCCAAGGATACGGAAAGTACCCTTTGTTCCAATTTTAGCGATATCATTGGTAACCAATAACTTGTCGGTTATTCGTGGGGCGTTGATCACCAGCGTCCTTTCTTCCGACAGTTTCACCTGAACGCCCGGTAGAGGAGAATACCAGGCGTCGGCTTCTTTGCCGCTGATCCTGCGCAACGCGATGTGCGATACTGTCTCGGTCATTCCGTAGGTGGAGTAGATGGCGTTGGGGAGATCCTTCAGCACTTCTTCCAGTTGAGGGTCGATGGCCCCTCCGCCAATGATCAGCCTGCCGATCTTTATAAGCCGTTCTTTCTCCTTTTTGCTTTGCAGGGAGTTGTATACCTGTAGCGGGACCATCGCGGCAAAGTCAATCTGTTGCCTGTCTTTCGCAAGCGGATGGCCGGAAGGTTCTGCCACCAACAGGTTGAGTCCCCCATAAAGGGCACGCACCACCATCATCTTTCCGGCAATATATTCCAGCGGTAGGCAGAGCAGTGCCGTTTCACCCGTTTTCACTCCCAGGTAGTCGCAGGTGATCGCCGCGCTCTGAAGCATCTGCTCCTTGCGTACGGTGATCGCTTTAGGCTTGCCGGTGGAACCTGAGGTGTACAGGGTAAGCAGTGGGGAAAGGGAGAACCACTCTTTCAGGAACAAGGCCAGCTGACAGTAGAAAGGAGACAGCGTGTAAAGGGAGGAGGTCTCATTTAAGAACTCCTCACGCTGATAGCGTATCCCCTCAATCGTGATGTTGTTCATATACCTGCAGGGGTTTGTCGGGGAAAGTCCCCGAGGGGTTATACCACAACCTCTCCCCCCTGATCTCCAACGGCAGAGGAAGGTTATTTTGATAGAGCGAGCCGGTACCTAAACCCTGCGGTAGCGGGTTGTCGAGGGTGGAACACCATTGTGCGATGCTGTTGAGGCCGATATTGGATTCCAGGGCGGAGGTGATCCACCAGCCGATCTCCAGTTCGCGGGCCAGCGTGATCCATTCTCTGCAGCCGCTTAAACCGCCATGTAACGACGGCTTAAGGATGATATACTGGGGTTGGATCGTTTCCAGCAGTTTCCTCTTCTTATCCGGATGATGGATACCGATCAGTTCCTCATCCAACGCGATGGGCAGAGGTGTAGTAAAACATAACCGGGCCATCTCCTCCCATTGCCCTGCCCGGATGGGTTGTTCGATGGAGTGAACGTCAAGTGCGGCGAGTCGTTGCAGCTTCTCCACCGCCTCCCCGGGTGTGAATGCGCCGTTGGCATCCACGCGGAGGGTTATGTGGGGATGACTGATACGAATATCACGCAACAACTCCAGTTCCCTTTCAAAGCCGATGGCGCCGATCTTTAGCTTGATGCAGCGGAATCCCCTTTGCAGCAGGTTTTCGGCCTGTTGTCTCATGTCGTCGAGGTTGCCCATCCAGATCAGTCCGTTGATGGGAATCCCTTCCTCGCCGCGACTAAAAGGAGTCTCCCACAGTTGCCAGGATTGTTGACGGTAATGTTGCAGCGCGCTTTCCAGTCCGAAGAGTATGGAGGGGTAGGGGCGAAGCAACGGCAAGTCGAGCTCCTGTCTTTCCACGGTATGTCGACAGAAACGGCTGATCGTTTCTGCATAGCGGTCGCCGTAGTCGCAGCTCAGGTCGGGTAACGGAGCACACTCGCCGATACCGCTGTGCGTGGGATCCTCCCTGTTGCGCAGTACGACATACCAGATCCGGTGCTCACGGTAAATGCCTCGCGAGGTGCCGGCCGGCTTCTTAAAACAAAGCCTGTAAGGAATGATTTCGGCGGTAAACAAGTTGTTTATGGGTTAGGGCAGTTTGGGGAACTTTTTGAAGTCGGGCTTCCGTTTCTCCAGGAACGCATGTTTGCCTTCCTGAGCCTCCTCGGTGAGGTAATAGAGCATGGTGGCGTCGCCCGCCAGCTCCTGGATGCCTGCCTGTCCGTCAAGCTCGGCGTTGAGTCCCGCCTTGATCATGCGCAACGCCAGGGGGCTGTGTTGCATCATCGTCTCGGCCCACTCCACCACCTCGTCTTCGAGCCGGTCGAAAGGCACTACCTTGTTGACCAGTCCCATATCGAGCGCCTCCTGTGCGTTATACTGCCGGCAGAGGAACCAGATCTCACGGGCTTTCTTCTGTCCCACGATACGGGCCAGGTAAGAGGAGCCGAAACCGGCATCGAAGCTGCCTACGCGGGGTCCCGTCTGTCCGAAGATGGCGTTCTCGGAGGCGATGGTCAGGTCGCATACTACGTGTAACACGTGTCCCCCA
This sequence comes from Porphyromonadaceae bacterium, assembly GCA_022840285.1. GTDB lineage: Bacteria > Bacteroidota > Bacteroidia > Bacteroidales > Dysgonomonadaceae > Petrimonas. The sequence continues at coordinate 38,213 of JALHIE010000016.1, read as the reverse complement.
CCGATGGCGTAACCGTTCACCATGGCTATCACCGGTTTGGGGATGGAGCGAATCTGTTTCTGTACGTCCAGCACGTTGAGGCGCGGTACGCCATCCTTACCGATGTAGCCCCCTTTGCCCTTGACGTTCTGGTCGCCGCCCGAGCAGAACGCTTTGTCGCCGGCGCCGGTGAGCACTACCACGCTCACCTCCTCCATCTCGCGGCAGAGACGCAGGGCGTCGCTCATCTCCGAGGTAGTGGTGGGAGTAAAGGCGTTGCGATAACGTGGGCGGTTGATGGTAATCCGGGCAATACCGTTGTAAAAATCAAACAGGATATCTTCGTACTCCCTGATGGAATTCCATTCTCTTTGTGTCATTCTTTGTCGTTTTTGAATTGTTGATAATAGGATGCGATTTGTTTTCGGCTCTCCTCCATCGAGGTGAACACTTCCAATAGAACAGGACGGTTCACTTTCCGGTTCACGAAGTACGGCAATTGTTGCTGTAGTTCCTCCGCATTGCGGGCCTTTAGACATTGGAAACCCTGCTGTTCAGCCCACGTGCGGGCCTCCGTGTCGTGTGCCGCTGCCACGAAATCATTCAGCGCTTCAGACCGGTCGAGTCCCGGCAGGGTGTGGAAGATACCGCCTCCGCCGTTGTTGTTCAACAGGATACGCAGGCGGGGAGAAAGGTGACGGTTCCAGAGGGCGTTCATGTCGTAGAAGAAGCTCATGTCGCCCGTCAGCAGGAAAGTGAGTCGCCCCGATGCGGAGGCATAACCCACGGCGGTGGAGAGCGAGCCTTCGATGCCGTTGGTACCCCGGTTGCAAAAGAGCTCTACCCCGGCAGGGAGGTCGAAGAGTTGTGCCAGGTAAATGGAATGGCTATTGGCCAGGTGGAGGGTTGCTCCCCCGGGAAGCTGCTGCAGGAAGCTGCCTGTCACGTAGAGGTCGGAAAAAGTTGTCTCCGGCGGGGTGATGGCCGCAGCAGCTTTCAACCACGCTTTCCGGAACCGGTTCCCGGTTTTTTCAGCCGGCAGTGCTGCCAGCCGTTCCAGGAAAGTGGCCGGATTACAACGGATGATATCGGTCAGCTGCTGGAACGTGTCGTTCACCTCTTCCGACAAGGTGATGTGCCAGAGCTCTCTGATCTCCGCTTTGCGGATGAACTGTTTCAATCGCTTGGAGGTGAGGTGTCCCCCCAGCGTGATCACTAGCTCGGGAGTCAGGTCCCTCAGCTTATCTGCATCGGTGGTGCGCAGCAGCACGTCATAGCGGTCCATCTGCCCGGCGGGGATGTTGGAGAGCCGGTCGGCCAACAAAACTACCCCCTGTTCCTCAGCCAGTCTTTGCAGGGGTTGTGTCAACCCGTGACCGGGAGGCAACTGTCCTACGATGATCATTTTCCGCGAGTAGCCGGTAAAGCGGCTGAGATATTTCCCCTCCGTTTCCCGCGGGAGATGGTGCTCTTTCTCCGGCCGACGAATTACCCGCACTTGCGGGAGCTGTTTCGTGTTGAAAGAGAAGAGCGGCTCGGAAAGAGGAATATTGATGTGTACCGGACCGGAGATGCTAGCGTTGCCGAGGCTCAGGATCGCTTCGTTGATCAGCCGGTTGCAGTGCCACTCCTCTTCCTCGTCCTTAACCTCCGGGAGGTGTACCGACAGGCGTACCAACGGACCGAACATTCCCATTTGGGGGATAGTTTGTCCATCCGTCTGCCCGATCCATGCTTGCGGACGGTCGGCGGTAATCACCAACAACGGCAACTGCTGATAGAAAGCTTCAGCCACAGCCGGGCCCAGGTTGAGCGCTGCCGAGCCGGATGTGCAGCATATCACTACCGGTTGATGCCGGGCCATGGCAACCCCCAGGGCAAAGAAACCGGCGCTCCGTTCATCTACCACACTGTAGCAGGTGAAGCTGCCGTCCGCCACAAAGGAGTGGATCAGCGGTGCATTGCGGGAACCGGGAGAAAGTACAACATGTGTGATGTCATTTGCCTTGAGCAGCGCCAGCAACTGTAATACACTCTTCTTATCTGAATACATTGTTTTTTTATTTAACGATGCTTGCCATTGTTTTGAGCTTCTGTTCTGTTTCTTTCCACTCCTCTTTGCACGTGGAGGAGGCAAGCAGTCCGCTGCCGGCATACAACGTGAGCCTGTTTATTCCGATATGCATACACCGGAGGTTGACGTACAAGGTTGTCTCTGCCGACGAATCCAGCATGCCCAGAAATCCGGTGTAATATCGCCGGTCGTATCCCTCGTGATCAGCGATGAACTGAAAGGCTTTTTCTTTGGGAAGTCCGGATACCGCTGGAGTGGGGTGAAGCGCCTTTAATAGCGTGCCTATCTCCGGCTTGTCAGGAAGCGAGAAGCTGAAGTCGGTCCTCAGGTGGGCCAGGGCACCCGCTTTGATGGTAAATGGACCGTTTATTTCCGGAGCCAGTTGAAAGGATGTCAGTTGTTTCAAGATGTAGGACGTGACCAGGTGCTGTTCACGGAGGTTTTTGTCGTCCCACGATACATTTCCTGAATTGGGATATCGTGTACCTGCCAGGGCTACGGTTTGCCAGCCGTCGCGTGAGCCGGCCAGGAGAATCTCCGGTGTGCTTCCCAGCCAGGTGCCGCTTTCGCGCGTGTGGAGCAGGTATACAAAAGAGTGAGGATACTTTTCTGCCGCCCTGAAAAAAGTTCGTCCAGGAGAAAAGGCCTCTTCCCGCTCCATTGTCCGGCTCCTTGACAGTACCAGTTTCTCTATCTCATTGTTGAGAAGCGGTTTGTGGAAACGCTGAAAAAGTAGGCTATAGTCGGATTTTTTACTTTTCTTCCCTAACTCCGCCTCTGCTTTGTCCCGCTTTTTGTCCATTAAGTTGATTTCCACCTTGTGCAGATCCGTACAATCGGGACGGATGAGGATGAGTGGAGAAGAGGCTGTTATCCGGAAAGGTGCGATGACAAATCCGTGTTGTCCGTTCAGTCCTCCGATGTCGTTCAACAACAACGGATTTTTATCGGTCTGCATCGCAAAGCGGGGCGCCTGTTCACCAGGCAGCCGGTATATTGCAAAGCAGGCATCCCGTTCAATCAGTGCATCCAGGGTCAGGTGCTTCTCTTCTCCGCTCATCGCCTCTTCAGTATACTGTTCACCACGCGGACAGTTGAGACCAGTTTGCCTGCCGAAGTGAAGATATCTACGTTCCAAATGTGAGAGGAGCGTCCCCTGTGAATGAGTGTACCTACAGCCTTCACCTGATCTCCCTCCTTTGCCGGCGAGATATGGTTGCCGCTGACGTGTACGCCTGCCGGTACCTCGTCCGGCTCGCAAAGGATTAACGATCCCTGTCCGGCCACCGACTCCGCCAGGGCCAGCGAGGCACCCCCGTGGAGGAGGCCAAACGGTTGACACACCCGTTTCCCGACCGGCATCACTGCTTCTGTGTGGCCGGGAGACAGGTGTGTGAAAGTGATGTCCAGTGTCTCCATGAGCGTACCCCGGTACGCAGTATTTATCGGATGTTGAGTCTTGTCGTCCATGCTTTAATCTTTGTTGCCTACAAAAATAGTGATTTCATTCGCATGAACATCTTAAGATTCTTTAAAATGATATCGATTTAACGCAGACTACTCAACCTGTTGACTCTTGTTACTAGGGGTGTCTGCAGAAAAACTGATTTTGTGGCTATTGTCTGCTGAACTTTGTGCTACCCACAGCATAAAATTGCCCGGCTCCGTCCTTTTCTTTCCGTCGATACCGTAGAAAGCCAAGTCTTCGGATCTCAGTTCAAAGCTGACTTGTTTGTTTTCACCGGCATTAAGGGCTATCTTTTGAAAACCTTTCAACTCTTTCACGGGGCGGGTGACACTGCCTACCAGGTCACGCACGTAGAGCTGTATCACCAGTTCTCCTTCAATGTCACCTGTGTTTTGGACATTAGCCGTGACCACCATCTTATCACCGGTTGTTCTTATCGATGATTTGTCCGCACTTACGCTGCTGATGGAAAATGTGGTGTAGCTCAATCCGTATCCAAAGGGATAGAGGGGAGTGATGGAGTTGTCGAGGTAGTTCGACTTGTAATCAGTCGCTTCGTTTGAAAGGTCCACGGGGCGTCCTGTATTTTTTTGATTGTAATAGATGGGAATCTGGCCCACGTTCCGGGGAAACGACATCACCAGCCTTGCCGAAGGATTGTAGTCTCCGGCTATTACATCGGCTACGCCGTGTCCGGTTTGCGTCCCCGGGAACCATGCCTGGAGAATGGCGTCCATATTTTCATCTTCCCAGGAAAGATCGAGGGGGCGTCCACTCAAGATTACCAACACAATAGGTTTTCCGGTTGCTTTCAACGCTTTCAGCAGTTCACGCTGTGGCTCCGGTAGGCGGATGTCGGTGCGAACAGCAGCCTCACCCGACCAGTTGAAATCTTCTCCCATAGCAGCGATCACCACGTCGGCCCTACGCGCTGCGGCCACCGCTTCGGCAATCTTACCGGGAGTAGTTTCGGTGATGGAGGATCCTTCCGCATAGAGAAGCTTTACCGCACTCTCTTTGTACTTCTCGGAGATCCCTTCCAGTATAGGTACACTCTTTTTGCGGTCTCCCAGGCCGGCCCACTCACCGTTCAGGTTGATGGAGTCGTTCATCAGTGGACCAATCAGTGCAACCGTCTTTCCGCTCTCTTTTGTGATGGGCAGTAGCCGGTTGTCGTTCTTCAGTAGTACTACCGAAGCGGCAACGGCTTTTCGTGCTGTTTTCATGAACTCCGGCGTCATGGTGTTTTGTTTAGCCCGTTCTTCATCAAGATAGCGGTAGGGATCATCGAACAATCCCAGCAGAAACTTCATCTCGAGGATGCGCCTCGTCGCGTTATCGATCGTTTCTTCCGATACTTTCCCCTCCTCCACCGATTTTTTGAGATACTTGATGAAAGTGGCGCCGGTCATGTCCATATCGATGCCGGCGTTGACAGCCAGTTCCGCAGCATGCTTCTCATCTTCGGCAATTCCGTGCGGCACCAGCTCATTGATACCTGTGTAGTCGCTTACCACAAAACCGGTGAAGCCCCACTCACCGCGTAGTATGTCGGTCATCAGCCACCTGTCTGCCGTAGCCGGCACACCGTTGGTCTCATTGAAAGAGGCCATAAAGGTGCCTACCCCCGCCTTTGCTGCCGCTTCATAGGGTGGGAGGTAGACGTTTCTCAGGGTGTGTTCCGAAAGCTCGGCGGTGTTGTAATCCCTGCCCGACTCGGCAGCGCCGTAAGCCGCCAGGTGTTTTCCTGTGGCCAGCAGGGTGTGTAGCTCTCCCAATGCTTTGCCGTCCGCTCCCCCCTGAAATCCGATGACGCGTGCTTCGGCGATTCTGCTGCCCAGGTAGGGATCTTCACCGGCACCTTCCATTACCCGCCCCCAGCGCGCATCACGGGCTATATCTACCATCGGGGCAAAGGTCCAGTTGATTCCGTCCGAAGCTGCTTCAATAGCTGCTATTTCTGCGGTTCTGCGCATCATTTCCAGATCCCAGGAACAGGCTTCCGCCAGCGGAATGGGAAAGATGGTCTTGTATCCGTGGATCACATCCTGTCCGAAAAGGATAGGGATACCTAACCGAGTTTTTTCAACGGCAACTTCCTGCATTTTTCGTACACCTTCTACCGATGTGGCATTGAAAATGCTGCCTACAAGTCCTTTTTCGAGGTAAGGCTTGAAGTCGTCAGACATGACCGGGCCGGTGATGGACCAGTTGGCGGAGAACTGTGTCATTTGTCCGATCTTCTCCTCGAGGGTCATCAGGGCCAGAACCGAATCGACTCTTCTTTCCACGTCCCTGTCACCGCTGTAACTCGTCCACCTGCCGACTGAGGGAGATTCGCAGGATGCGAACAGAATCACCGCCAACATACATGCCATGGAAATAACGCTTATCTTTATGATCTCTCCTTTCATAGATGTCATTTGTCTTGTTTCTGAATTTCAAATCCCAGGTTTCGAAGGCCCCTCTGTATCTCCGAGGCACCCATGAAGAGGTTCCACAGCAGTCCGCTGCGGTAGTTCTCAATCATCGGGGCGATGGTCAGTTGGTCGATGGCCAGGTACCGCTGTGGATACCAATTGTCCTGGATGCTAAACGCGTCGTAAAATCCGTATTTTCCCCAGATACTGTATAAGGAAAACTGGATAAAGCCGCCGTTGGTGTTATGACGCCCAAATCATTCTTTACAGGCATGTGCGCCGAGTATCCGTTCACTGAATAGCTGGCGGTCAGTCCCCAGCAATTCTCTCCGTATCCTTTGAACCCTTTGGGATTTTGTTTGCAATAGTTATAATTGATACGTGCCTGGTTTTTATTAACCTCCCAGTAGTCGGCGTATTGATCTTTTAATCCTTCAGGATTCAGTCCAATATACGAATAATGTGCCCAGAATAGAGGGCCGCCGTACTCTTCAGCACCGTTGTGTTTTAGAATAAGTGGCAACCCGTAGGCCACGGCACTGCTCCGGATAGCTCCACCACGGGCCCAGCCGTTGTGATAGGCCGAAGCGGGGATCGGGTGTGTGGGTGAGGATGCGGCCAGAATATAGGTAATGAGGCACTCGTTGTAACCCTCCAGCGGAAAATTCATTTCCCATCCGTATTCGGGACTCCAGTGCCAGTATAATACATCTTTGCCGTTGAGGTACCAGTCCCATTCCATCTCCCGCCAAAGTCCGTCGATTTTGGCGGCCAGTTGCTTCTCATTCTCATTCCCATCCTTAAAATACTCCCGGACGCATAGCAATCCTTGCATCAGGAAAGCGCTTTCCACTAGGTCACCGCCGTTGTCTTTTTGTCCAAACGGCTTCACTTTGCCGGTTGGACCATGGATCCAATGGGACCATACGCCGTGGAACCGGTCGGCTTTTGCCAGGTAATCGGCAATTCGGTGTAACCGTGCTACGCCATCGGTACGCGGAATAAATCCCCGTTCAATCCCGACGACAAGTCCGGCAATTCCAAAACCGCTGCCCCCGGTGGTAATTACATCGGCATCGTCTTCGGGATAATTTCCATCGATATGCACCCGTTCCGGAGCCAATCCTGAAGTCTTTTCCGCCCCCTCCCACATATAGTTGAGGTGTGTTTGCTGGATAAAGTCGAGGAACGCCTCATCGGAAGCGAAAGTGAGCGGGCGTGTTTCCGGTTTGGGAGGTTCGTTTTGGTCGTTCTTCCTGTCTGAACATCCCGGTAAGAGGACGAGTGCGGTGATAACGGATAAAAATATTCTGATCATGACTATTCCGTATCGTGATTCACAATTTCCTTTATCTGCGATGCAGTCAACGCCTTGTTGTATATCCGCAACTCATCGATCAAGCTGTTGTCCGACAGGTGTCCCCATTCGTTAAAACGGGGTTCTCCCGATCCGATGGACATTATATCGCATCCGGCCCAGCTTATCTTCGATAAATCGGATGAGGCTACTTCTTCCCCGTCGATATAGAAAAACGCTTTTCCCTCAGTCAATACCAATGCAAGGTATTTCCACGGGGAGATGGCGGGATCGATGTCGGCTTTATCCCCTCCGTCAAGCCAGCTGTCTGCCGTACCGTTGCCCACATTCGCTTTGATCCGTTGTTTTCCTCCTGCATTTTCACGAAATATCCGGAAACCCGATGTCCTGTTGTTCTGTGCATTTGCAGGTGCTCCTTCCGATACCGGGCCGATCACGATGATGCCTGCTCTGTCGGGACTGGCATTTACTTTATACCAGAATCCGACCGTTACAGCGGATCCCAGGGCTGCCGGCATATCGGACAACTTAAAGGTGAGGTAGCTGTCTTTGGCTCCGGCATAGGCTTTTTCAACCTTTCCTCCCGCAAATCCGGGATTTCCTGTTATGGTAGCGTCTTTGTTACTTTTTGTATCCTTATAACTGTCGTTGAATGCCATGTAAAATAGTTGCCCGTCTTCACTGATGGGCGGTTTCGGAGGCTCCTCCGGATAGTCGAACGGTGGATTTTGCCCCAGGTCCTGGAAACAGGAAGAGATCGCCAATCCTAAAACGGTTATCAATACAAGTTGATAGATGAATGTTCTTTTATTCATAATCCTGAGCTATTATTTTTCGGTTAATAATTTGGATTTTGTACCAACACGCCGTTTGACTTATCCACTTCTGCCTGTGGCAAAGGCAACAGAGCGTGCTTATCCTGATAATTCGTCTTCCCTGCAGCATGCAGTACCTCCCTGGCAATACCCCAGCGGACAAGATCATAGAAACGGTCCCATTCCATGGCCAGCTCCACCCTTCTCTCGTGGCGTATCGCATTGCGCATTTCTGCCTGGTTCATCGTGGTAACCTTGGGTAAAATAGCTGCGTTTCCGCCGCGGGCACGAGCCCGAACCATTTCCAGGTACTCCATGGCATCGCCGGTCTGACCGAGCTCATTGGACGCTTCCGCAGCAATCAGATACATTTCCGACACGCGGATCATGCGAATGTTCATCCAATAGCCAAACCGGTTGAACTGCGTGCGTTTAGCCGGATCGGTATATACTTTTTTATTGTAATAGCGGTTCATCACTTCCTGAGCTACCGGCTTTTCACCGTAAGGCTTATTGGCCTGAATGGAGTTAGGGTCTTCTCCAGGCTTGAGGAAATAGAGCAAGGTTTCGTCTTTTCTCGGATCTCCGGCCTCAAAGGCGCTAGCCAGGTTGGGAGTAGGACAATTCCATCCCCAACCCAGGTCCCACATCCCGGCACCCCTCACGCCTTGTACCTGTGCGTACTGGCTTCCGATATCGGTACTTCCCGGTAGTGCTGCAGTAGCAGTGCATTGCAGCTCAAAAATGGATTCGCTTGAATTTTCACCGCTTTCCCGGAATATTTTGTCGAAAGGCGTGTTCAAGTCGTACAGGCCCGATTGGATAACATCGGATGAGGCCTGGAGCATGTTGGTCCAATCGTTTCGTTGCATATGAGTTTTAGCGTGCAGGGCACGGGCTGCCCCCCATGTGACACGTCCCAGGTATTTCGATTCCCACTGTTCCGGCAGCAGGCTTTCCGCTTCGGTTAGATCGGCATCTATCTGAGCGTATATCTCCGCTTCCGTCGATTTGGGGATATTCGTTTCAGCGGCATCCTTGATCTTGAAATTGATCAACGGAACCTGCCCGTATGCCCTTACCAAATTAAAATAGAGGAATGCCCGGAAGAAGTAGGCCTCGCCTCTGCAGGCCAGATCGATTTCAGTCAACTGGATGCCGCTCTCTTCCGCCTCCTTGATGTTTGCCAAAACAGTGTTCGCCGTGTGGATGAGGGCGTAGTTGCTCGAGTAATAACTGGCTAAATTACCGTCCGAAGCGTTGTAGTTAAAATTATCGTACATGGAGGCCACGTCGGAACCGTCGGAAAGCGTGCTTCCCTTTTCCACGTCCTCACTGCGAATGCTGTGTACGGCGAATGCAGGTATGCCACCGGTTACTCCCCATCCTTTCATGCGGGCGTACAACGAAAACACGTCCGTTTGAAAGGATCCTCCGGGATTATCCCCGTCAACCCATTTCCCCTGCGGCTCCTGATCCAACAGGTCGCTGCAACCGATTTGCGTTAAAGCCAATAATCCTATAACGCAAACAGCCATTGATTTTTTTATTCTATTTTTCATACAATTTGTTTTTTATTTCTTGGTTAAGCTTTCAGTAACTTGCGGTAAACATATGCCCGGAAGCAACCGGTTTATGTGTTCGTTTCCGATATGCCTGCAGTTGTTTAGAACGTCAGGTTCAATCCGAACGTATAGACTGCCGGCATGGGATAAGTACCTCCATCAACTCCCGATCTTACGGCGCTTCCTCCGATTTCCGGAGTATATCCCGTGTTTTTGTGCCAGGTCTTCATGTTCTGGACATTGGCATAAATACGCAGCGATTTCAGGTAAAGCTTGTTCAATAAATGTTCGGGGAAAGTGTATCCCAGTTGAAGGTTACGCAGGCGGAAGAAACTTCCGTCTTCGATGTAATAACTTGAATAGGCCCGGTTGATGGCTCTGCTCGGGTCCAAAATGGGTTCCCAGTTGGATGTCCCCTCACCGTTCCACCTGTACATGCGTTTGGTCAGGTAATTGAATTGAGCGAACGACGAGGTGTCCCAATCCCGGTAGATTTCATTCCCGTAAACACCCATCATGTCCACTCCGAGATCCACCCCCTTGTAGGCTATGCTAACGTTCAAGCCATAGGTGTAGTCAGGTGTCGGCTTCCCGATCATGGTCCTGTCATCCTGATCGATCGTTCCGTTTCCATCTACATCCTTAAACTTTAAATCTCCGGGTTTTACGGCAAATACATTGTTGGGCTCCGACTGCCTGATATCTTCGTTGTTTTGATAGATTCCGTTTACCTGATAGCCGTAAAAATAAGCAATCGGGTAACCGGCAACCGTTCTTGCCATACCTTCATAAATAGCATCCCCCTCATCACGTCCAAGGGATATAACCTTGTTTTTGATGGTAGTCAGGTTGGCCCCGACAGAATAGGTAAATCCCGATTCTCCGATTTTATCGTTCCACAAGGCGGTTAACTCCATTCCCCTGTTTTCGATATCTCCCAGGTTTTCCAGCGAGTTAAAAGCTCCTCCGCGCGAATCGAGCAATACAATGATGTCCTTGGTCCTCTTGTTGTAGTAAACCGGTTCGACCCTCAACCTCCGGTTGAGCAAATTTATTTCAACTCCTGCTTCCCACGAATAGGTTTTCTCCCATTTCAACTCCTGAACGTTGTAGATTTTCGTGTATCCCGGGATTATGTTTTCGTTCGGACCAAACACGGCACTCCCCACCGAAGTGAGCTCCGGATACGTAGGATAAACGCTTCTTCCGGTATTTTCTGTTCCCAGGACTCCCCAGGATCCTTTCACTTTCAGGTAGTCGATAACCTGCTGCTCTTTCATAAAATCTTCTTCCGAGACCACCCATGCGGTTCCGAAAGAATAGAAGTTTTCCCACGTATTTCCCACTCCGCGGAACACCGATGAGCCGTCGCGCCGGAAAGAACCGTTCAATAAATAGCGGTTGTCGTAACTGTACAGTCCCCGTAGGAGATAAGACATTGTGAACCGTCTCCATTGATGGTTCTTGTCGCTATCGTACTGATTTTTTGCACCGTCCGAATTCAATGCTGTCAACCACCATTTGTCGTGATTCTCGTTGGGTATAGAAAAATATATTTTATCCAGCAGTTCGCTGCGTTCACCTTCCAGTAACGAGAATTCGCGGTAATTGGTCGTTATACCGCCCATCACGGTAAGTGAATGCAGGTCGTCAAATGTGTTCTGGTATGTCAGGATGTGATCGCCCTGCGCAGCATACTCCGTCGACTTCAATTGCGAGACGGATTGTCTGTCCTGAACATTTTCCTTGCCCGGAATATCGGGATTGTAAAAATAGACGACCGGCGAAAAAGCACGCGCTTCGTTTATCGCGTAATCCAGTGACAAAGTCGTTCTGTAGGTGAAGTTTTTCAGGAATTTCAGTTCGCCATAGATGTTTCCTGCCACCCGGTGGTTCACCCCCAGGTTGTGGTTGCCCCGAATGTGCGTTTCAACCAACGGATTCCACAGTTGAGCGCGTTGAAATTCAGGCATGGTGTGCAGCAGACGTTCTGTCTTATCGGTCAACGGATCTGTGTAGTCGTAAAATGTCGGAGCAATGGGAGCTGCCCTCACAATGGATCCTACTCCCTTGGCGTCGGGGGTCTTGCTCTTCGCACCGTTTACCTGGAACCCGAATTTCAAGAAATCGGTAACGTTGTATTCGCTGCTGAGGTTTACGGTAATTTTCGAAAATTTCTCGGTTTGGATGGAGCCTTCTTCCGAAGTGTAACCCAATCCCATGTAGAACCTGCTTCTCTCCCCGGATCCGGTTATGCTGATGTTGTTGTTCGTAATAAATCCGGACTGGAACATCTCGTCCTGCCAGTCTGTGTCTGCTCCCCAATGGCTGTAGTTATACGGCTGTGCGCCCTGATTATTGCGTTGCTCGTCGTAGAGCTCCTTAAACTGGGCAGCAGTTGTCAGGTCGATTCTGTCGTATATCTCCTTAAACCCGAAAGAGGTGTTCAGGTTGACAATGGTTTGGCCCATTTTTGCCTTTTTCGTCGTGATGATAATGACTCCGTTGGCACCGCGCACTCCAAAAATGGCCAACGAGGACGGGTCTTTTAATATCTCCATCGATTCAACGTCCGATGGGTTGATGTGGCTGATGTTGTCCGAAAATAGCCCGTCCACTATGTATAGCGGCTTGTATCCGTTGATGGAGTTTGTTCCCCGGATACGAATCTCGGGATCCTGTCCCGCACGCCCGGTGTTCACTATCTGTACACCGGCAACTTTTCCCTGTAGCGAAGCCAACGGATTTGCCGACGGCCTGTCCGCTATTTCACTGGCGCTCACGCTGACGATTGAACCGGTTAAATCCCTTTTTCGTGCCGTGCCGTACCCGATCACCACTACTTCGTCCAGGGCCTGGACATCTTCCAGCATGGAGATGTTGATGGTCGACCGCCCGTTTACATTCTCCTCAACGGTCAGCATGCCTATATAGCTGAACACTAATGTTGCGTTGGCAGGTACATTCGGCAGCGTGTAATCCCCATTGATACCGGTAACCGTTCCGTTGGCCGTACCTTTCACCAATACGGTAACCCCAATCGCAGGGTCACCGGTGGCTTCTTCTGTTACCGTTCCCGAGACGGTTACTGGCTGCTGGGCGGATAGGCCAATAAAAAATAACAGAAAGCAAAGAATGAAGCTGTTTTTTAATTTCATGGATTCAAATGCTTTAAATTTGTTATAAACAATCAAGTTTTTGCACCAAGTTAACATCATTTTACGCGCATACACCATAATGTACCTCATTAAAATTACGTTATGTTGTATAACATGTTTTTAAAGGGTACTGTTTATATACGCTTGCTGTATATATAAATCAGTATATAAGTAGGTTAAATAAGTGTTTATAATACGATAAAACGAAGTGTTCAAGAGAAATTAATCACAAATGATACCAGGTTTTCGTCCTCTTCAAGGTTAAGTTTTTTTCTTAAACGGTAACGGGCTGCTTCAACCCCACGCAGTGTCAGGTTCAGCATCTTTGCGATCTCTTTCGATGAATAGTTCAGGCGGAGAAGAGCACAAAGGCGTAGATCACCCGGTGTTAATACGGGGTATCTCTCGGCCAGTTTGCGAAAGAAGTTCTCGTGAATAAGGTCAAAGTTTTCCTGGAAAAGAGTCCATTCATCCTCTCCCGACAGGTTGCTGTCGATCATTTTAACGAGACTGGATCCGTTGGAACGGTATAATCTTCCGGTCCGGATGTTTTCCTGTATTTCTTTTTTCAATTTATTGAGCAACTCCTGGTGGTTGATGACCATCAGGGTGGCGTTGGCCAGTTCTTTGCTTTTGTATATCAGTTCACTTTGCAGTTTTTCGCTTTTCATCTCTGCAATAAGTTTCTCCTGGCGGGCCAACTGTGCGGTTCTTTCTTTTTCCCGTTGTGCAAATATTTTATTCTTTCTCTTGATAATCATCCGGATGTATCCCCTGATAAGGTATGCGAGCAAAAATCCGGCCAGTAAGAGGTAAAACACAAGGGCCGGTGTGGTTTTGTACCACGGATTTTTAATTTGAAACGGAACAGACAAGGTTGAAAGGATTTCACCCATGTCGTTCAACACCCTTGAATTCAATACATAGGAATTAGCCGGCAAATTGGGATAAGTTATGGTAAAATCCGGAGCGGTTGCTATCCAGCGGGTATCGTAATTTTCCAGAAAACACTCCACGGTGAATTTTTTTTTGCTGTAATCGGGGTATTGGAATTCGAACGTAAGGTTGTTCTCCGAAAAATTGATCACATTCCTATTGTTGACCGGCAGGTTGTTTGGAATGTCGTCGTTGCGGTTGTAACTCTGGATTTTTGAGATTCTGAGACCGGGCAAGTTTGTGCGAAAATTGTCGCAGAGGTTATATTTTCCGATTCCACCGTTTAGGCAGAAATAGGATACGTTGTCTTCACCCACGTACATGTTTCCCCTTCCCGTATTTGGGGGGTTGTTCAGAATACCGAAAGGAACCCTGTCGGAAATGCGGTATTTTCCCGATGTAAATTTGACCAGCGTGTATTCTTCTGGCCTGAGAAACCAAAATGTTGTATCGGTAATGGAGACGATGGTTCTCGTATCGGTAAGCTGATGGAGTTCCCGATTCAACGGGTCAAAAAGAACAATTTTTTGCGCAATATCATCGTACGTATAAAATGCATTTCCGTTGGTAAACACCATCCGTCCCCTCAGTTTCATGGTGCGGATGGGTTTCGTTGACGCGGCGGTGCTGTCCAAGGCCGGATAAAACTCCCGCAATAGAATCCGTCGCAACTGTTCATCGAGCCGCAACCGATAAACGCCTTTGTACATATGGCTTGCCCAAATGTTTCCGGCATGATCCTGTTCGATCTGATTAATCAGGTCGAAGAAGTTTTCGATCTTATGACTGTATATCCATTGGCCGCCGGTGTTCCGGAAATATACCTGAAGGGCTGTATAGGTTGACTCCAGTAGAAAATCCCGGTTATGAATCCTCATGGCTTTTATATCCGTGCCGCCTGTACTCTCTTCGGGAAGCTCTTTTTTTCTATTGTCCACGATAAAGGATGTTCCGGTATTGTTACCGGTAATAATCTGGTTGTCAAAATTCCGGATAAACCACGATTGAATGTTGAAGTCGGGGAGTTGGTAGATCTTTTTTTGCCGGTCGTCATAGGCATAAATACCCTGATTGGTGGCTACGTACAGTTGATTGTCCTTGATGAGGATATCTTCCACCAGCCCGATGTGGATATTTTTCGGTTCAAAAAAAGAAAGGGGAGAATTGGTTCGGATGTGGGAAACGCCGTTGTCGAGCGCTGCCCAAAGATTTTTATCTTCATCGGTAAACAAACCCAATACCGTGTTGTTGTAAAGTCCGTTGTCCCGGTTAAGCTGCCAGAGCAGGGAACCGTCTGTTTTTAAGGCGTAAAGGCCATGTTTTAGCGTGCCCAACACATAAACGGAGTCCGACAATGGGGTTACGCGGTTTACAGTTTCGCTTTTTAACTCATTGTCTACGGTCGTTTTTCTACGAGACAGGTTTTTGGTTGTGAGGTCAAAAGAATAGATCCCGCTTTTTGTGGTTATCAGGTAAAGTTCGCCGTTGAACGGCAAAACCGATACAACGTGGTCGTTGTTTAATTTGTCTCTTGTAAGGAGTAGCCTGAACTGATTTCCGTCGAAAACATAGAAGTGCTCGTCGATGAATTGTGCGTAAAGCGTATTCTCTGCCGTAAAGAAATAGAGCGGTGCAGGAAAGGGTTTTTCAACTTTTAGTGAGTTGTCGGATTCGTTGTAAATGAAATAGGAGGAAAACGTTTGAAAAAAAATACGGCTTCCCAGCTTGTTGATCGTCCAAACTTCATCGTTGTAAAGTGTAAAGTCCTTTATCAGGTGTTTTAGGGAGTGATAGCGGAGTTCGTTTTTTTCGTTTTTTTGAAAAAAACCGAATTCCTCAAAAGATCCAACATAAATCTTCTCTTCACCCGGTTCACGGTCTATAAATAGCGATTTGACAGACAAATGGTTGGGAAGCGGAGTCAGTTTCCAGTTCACGCCGTCGAAACTCAGTAAACCGTGATCATTGCCGACGTAGATCACCCGGTTCTTCCCCTGCGCGACGGCCCAATTTTGATTTCCGGCGCTATAGTTGTGGGTTGTGTAGTTGAATGCAGGAGGAACAAAAGGTATGTCTTGTGGAAAACATAACCGGCAGGTATTTACCGTTACGAGCATCAGCACAACCTGTTGGACAAGCAAAGGTTTCATATTTCTTGCGCATAATTAATTTGTAAGCGGTTTCAACCGGGAATAACCAATGATCGGATCAATTTTTCTCCAGCAATTGCTTAATTTCGCTGTCTGACAGTATTTTAACGTTGGTAAATAAAAATTTCGGATCCAGGAAATTGCCGTATTGGTTTATTTCGTTTAAGGCGGCATTGATACCTGAGCGAACGTCAGCATCGAGGGGAAAAAGCATCAACAAGGTGAAATAGTTGTCTTTCATGTCGAATTTTTCAATTTCCACGTCGGCCAGCTTAAGCTGGAAGCGAAACTCCCGGTCCACAATCTCTTTTTGCAAATCGGTCAGAGGACGGCGATCGGTAGTAGTAAATAAACCAAAGAAACGAAGTTTTTTCTCGTGACCGCCCAGTCCCGAAGAAACATAAATCTGTTGCTGACCAGACAGGTCTGAACTTAAAATTATCCGGCTACCAACCAAGGACATAGACGACCAGTTGAACAGTTCCGGCTCGAGCGGACTGCTGTGATAGGTCTCGATTGCCCGGTACGCGCCGACATCAGGAATGGATGCCAGTCTCGACAAGCTTTTTTTCTTTCTTTCAATGGTTTCATCGGCAGAAAAAAGGATAGCAATTTCTTCATCGCGTACAAAAGGAGAGTTCTCCCGTCTCAGCTGGTCGAAATAACGGAAATATTCCATCTGTTCTTCAATGGGGACCAGGTCTTCCAGCACGTGAAACGATTCAATACCTTGTTCGCTGAGCGTCTGGCGTAAATTCTTCAATAAATCGTCTTGTTGGCTCATAGCGTTACAAAGATATGCAATTTTTTACTCCACGAAAATAATTGCTCACAAAAATTAAACCGTTTTTTAGGTGACCCAATTTCCTTAAATTTTATCAATTCGACAAATATTTGCTCATAAATGACTAAATTCGCAGGTTTAAACAAAATCCGTTTTTGTAGTCTATTCCCTAGGATATTATGCAGGTTAAAATTGTCAATAAATCGAAACATTCACTACCCGGGTACGCTACGGTATTGTCTGCCGGCATGGATTTGCGGGCCAACATAGACGAACCGGTTACGTTGAGGCCGCTGCAACGGTCGCTTATCCCCACCGGGATATACATTCAGCTTCCCGAAGGTTACGAAGCGCAGATCCGTCCGAGAAGCGGATTGGCTGTCAAACACGGGATCTCAATCGTAAATTCTCCGGGGACGATCGATGCCGATTATCGGGGCGAAATCCGGGTGATTTTGGTAAATTTGTCGGACGAAGATTTTATCATTAACGACGGGGAACGCATTTGTCAGATGATAATTGCCCGGCATGCCCGGGTAGAATGGTTGCAGGTGGATGATTTGGATGAGACGGAAAGAGGCTCCGGCGGATTCGGACATACAGGCAGGCATTAGAGGGTTTGTAACAAGGGGCAAAACGTGTGTTATACAGAAGTGCAATTCTTGTGCCCTGTAATGGCAGGACATTATCAGATTTAAAAAGGATGAATTACAACAGATACATAAGCGGCGTCATCGTTTCTCTCGTGCTTTTACCTTTAACCCTTTTTTCGCAGGAAGAAGGATTGATTCTGGACGAGACAACCCGGAGAAAGTTTGATTACTTTTTTTACGAAGCGATAAACGCCAAAACCCAGGGAAAATATGCCGAGTCTTTCGATCTGCTTCAACACTGTTATTCGATTGATTCCACCAACGCCAGTGTTCTGGTGGAATTGGGAGCTTACCACAGTTCCCTGGAGGAGAAAAACAGGGCGTTGGATCTTTTCCGAAAGGCGGTGAAACAGGATCCGGCCAACTATTACTACAACATGATCCTTGCCGGATTGAGCAAAGAGCTTGACCTGAAAGAAGAGGTCATAGAGATATACAATTACCTGCTGAGGACCTATCCCGAAAAAGTGGAGCTCTACTTTGAGCTTGCCAATGCATATGGCGATGGTGGAGAGCTCGACAAGGCCATCCAGTCACTTGATACGCTACAAAAGTACACCGGAGTTTCAGATGCCATAACGCTCAATAAGTTCAGGTTGTACAACATGATGGATAAAAAGGAGCGGGCGTTTGAAGAAATTCAGTCGGTCATCGACAAAAACCCAGATAATATCCGTTACAAGCTCCTCATGGGCGACCTGTATTTGCAGGACAATCAGGCAGAAAAAGCACTTGGCTATTACCAACAGGCAAGGCTGGTCGATCCCGACGACCCCTCGTTAATTCTCTCCATGGTGAATTACTATGAAAAGACCAACAATAAAACGGCTGCTGTTGAGGAGTTGCAAAAAGCCATCACAAGCAGTAAGATGGAAGTGGAGACAAAGCTTCAACTGTTGGCCCGTTATATCGGCGTATTGCGCCAGAGCCAGCAGGATATAAAAACAGCGAATCCCTTTTTCCAGTCGATGTTTGAGCAACATCCCAACAATACACGCATCAACATGATGTATGGTGATGTGCTGCTGTTGCAGGAGGATAAAAAAGGGGCGATGGCGCAGTTTGAGATTTATACCAAGGACAATCCTGCCGATCCCGCCGGATACGAACAAATGCTTCGCATCGTTTTACCGGATACGCTTGCTCTCGATAAAGTAATCGAAATTGCCGGGGCAGGAATAGAGAACATTCCGACTGCCCCGCAGTTTTACTTTTACAAGGGGCTGGCCACGTTTCAACAAAAGAAGTACCGGGAGGCGTTGACAATTTACGAACAGGGTCTGGTGAGTGCCGAATTCCAAAGCCCGATGATCGAATCGGACTTTTACGGACAAATCGGCGATATCCACCATGTACTGAAAAACAACGACGCTGCTTTCGAAAATTACGAAAAAGCCCTGAAGCTGAATCCGCAAAACCTGCCGGTGTTGAATAATTACAGTTATTACCTGTCGCTGGAGAGGAAGAATCTGGATAAGGCAGAGCAGATGAGTGGAATAACCATCAAGGCTGAGCCCACAAACCCCACTTATTTGGATACCTATGGATGGATTTTGTTTGAACAGGGAGCCTATACCGTGGCGAAAATATATATCGAGAAAGCGATTGAATATGGAAAGGACGATCATTCGGCCGAAGTTCTTGAACATTATGGCGATGTGCTTGCCGTAACGGGTGAAACGGAAAAAGCCGTGGAGCAATGGAAGAGAGCCAAGGAGTTGGGTAGCGATTCCAAAACATTGAACAAAAAAATCAGAAAAAAAGAATACATAAGTAAATGAATTTCAGAAAACAGACCATCTTTTTACTCGGACTGGCCGTTGTTGTTTGGGGATTGCATTCGTGCAAGTCCAAAAAAAACATCGTTGCTGCTGCTCCTGTTGAAGAGAAAGTAGATGTCGACTTGTTTACCGACATCTTAAACAATCAGTTCACTTTCAAGACGTTTTCATCGAAACTCAACCTCAATCTTTCGTCGGGAACCAAGTCACTGAGCTCCAAGGCCAGCCTCAAGATCGTGAAAGACAAAGCAATCCAGCTCTCGGTCCAACCGTTGTTCGGCGTCGAGATGCTGCGTGTGTATGCGGATCGGGACAGCCTTGTGTTGTTGGACAGGATGAACAAGCGTTACGTGAAAGAGTCCATCGAGGATGTTAAAAAAATATATCCCGTGGGGTTTGATTATAAAACGCTTCAATCGCTCTTGACAAATCAGGTGTTTGTTTCGGGGCAAACAGATGTGATCTATTCCGATTACGAAAAGTTTTCTACCGGCCAGCTCTCCGATATGCATTACCTGTTGAAATCGGTCGATAAGGAATCGGGAATCGAGTATAGCTTTACGATTGATGGCAACGATCGCATCGCGTTAACGCACCTGATGGAGCCGGAAGACCATTATTCGATGAGCTGGAGGTATGACGACTTCGTTATGGCGACACATAAGGCATTCCCCTGTAAAATGAACGTTGCGTTGGCATCAACCAAACGAAAAGTGAGCGTTGGTCTGGAATTTTCCGGCATCTCACTCGATGAGGATTTCGCTCTTCAAGTCTCGGTTCCGGGGAGTTATACACGGACGACAATTTCGGATATTGTTAAAATCCTGACAAATAATTGATGAGGAAAGCTGTTGTGATAGGATTGTTTTTGGTGTTTGCATCTCCCCTTTTTTCGCAAACCCAGCAGATTGATCAGCTTCAGAAGCAGCAAAAGAGGCTCCTGGAAGAGATCAAAAGCACCAATAAGCTCTTCCTCGATGTGAAAAAAGAGACCACCACCATCCTTCAGCGCATCAATCTCATAAACAAACAAATTGCCTCCCGGAAAGAGATGATGACACTTCAAAATCAGGAAATTGCAGCGTTGGAAAAGGAGCAATTGCGGTTGGAATCGGAAATAAAAAAGTTAAACGACGCGTTAAAGCAGAAACAGGAGAGTTATGCGAAAGCCGTTCGCGTGATGCAGGCCAGTCGAAGCAGGCAAAACGAGTTGTTTTTTGTCCTTTCCGGAAAATCGTTGGGTGAATCGTTGCGTAGGATGCAGTACCTGCGCGATTACTCCAAATGGCGTAAAAGCCAGGCAGAAGAGATCAAGCTGCAAAACGTACAGTTAAGTGCCCGAAAAGATGAGCTTGGCAAAGCCCGTGCCGGTAAACAGGCTGCGCTGGATGCCCTGAAAGCGGAGCAGGCCCGGTTGCAGGAAGAAGAACATGTCCGCCAGTCCGAAATAGCAGAGGCGCGAGGGAAACAAAGGGAGTTGCAGAAAATGCTTCAAGACAAGCAGTCGCAGGCCAGAAGATTAGATGCCCAGATCGAAAAGCTGATTGCCGAGGAGGTTGCCCGTCAGGAACGGGAAGCTGAAGCCCGTCGATTGGCGGCTGAAGCCGAAAGAAAACGAAAGGCCGAAGAGGCAACCGCCAGAACACGTCGTGAAGCAGAGAAAGGGAAAAAAACAGAAGAACTGGCGGGAAAAGAACCGGATAAAAAAGAAACCACCGCAAAGTCTGCCGAGCCTGCAGTCAAACAGCCCGAACCGAAAATAGAAGTTGCTACTGCTGCCGACGAAACGTTCAACCTTTCCCGGAATTTTGTTTCTAATCGCGGAAACCTGCCGATGCCCGTTACGGGAACAGCATCCATCGTGGGAAGTTTCGGACAGCGGAGACACAGTGAATGGAACGTCACTACCAACAGTAACGGCATTGATATCCAGGCTCAACAAGGCGCAAATATCCGTACGGTGTTTGAAGGTGAAGTGTCGAAAGTGTTCTCTGTTCCCGGCTATAATACCTGTGTGATTGTACGTCACGGCGATTACTACACGTTTTACGGCAATATTTACGACTTGTTTGTGAAGTCGGGCGATAAATTAAAAGCCGGTGACCCCCTGGGACGAATTTATACCGATCCGGATACGGGGGTGGCCACCATGCATTTTCAGTTGTGGCAAAAAACCACCAAGTTGAATCCGGCGCCCTGGCTGAAAAGGTGATGACTTAAACTTTAAACCACATAACGTATAACGCATGAACATCAAAATCAGACTCGTCGTCATGAACTTTCTCCAGTATGCTATTTGGGGAGCATGGCTGATCTCGTTAGGCGCCTATCTTGGAGGGGGGCTGAAGTTTTCAGGCGTACAGATAGGAAGTTTTTTTGCCACGATGGGTATTGCATCGCTTTTTATGCCCGGGATTATGGGTATCATTGCCGACCGATGGATACCGGCACAAAAATTACTCGGTATCTGCCACCTGATAGCCGGTTTGTTTCTCTTTCTTGCCGCACCACAAACGGAATACGCACCGTTGTATACTTATGTGCTCCTGGCAGTTATGTTCTATATGCCGACCATTGCTTTGTCCAACTCGGTGGCATACACATCGTTGAGTTCGTGCGGATACGAGACGGTGAAATCATTTCCTCCCATCCGTGTATGGGGAACCGTAGGTTTTATTGTTTCGATGATTGCGGTAGATTTAATTCGCATTGATGGAATTCAACTGTCGAAAGCATCGTATCAGCTCTATTTTTCTGCGTTGCTTTCGCTGGTGTTGGGAATCTACGCTTTTACGTTACCTGACTGCGAAGTAAACAAGAATCCCGATAAAACTTCGTTGGTCGACCGGCTGGGCTTACGTGCCTTTGCCCTTTTCAAGCACCGCCAGATGGCTGTATTTTTCCTTTTCTCCATGTGCCTGGGTATTGCCTTGCAGATTACCAACGCTTTTGCCAACGATTACCTGACCAACTATTTTGGGAATATTTCTGAATTTGCAGGGACTTTTGGAGTGGAACATGCCAACATTCTCATTTCGCTTTCGCAAATGTCGGAAACTCTCTGTATATTACTTATCCCTTTTTTTTTGAAACGATACGGCATCAAAACCGTTATGCTGATCAGTATGTTTGCCTGGGTATTGAGGTTTGGACTGTTGGGATCCGGAGATCCCGGCAATGGTGTCTGGATGCTGGTTCTATCGATGCTGATTTACGGTGTGGCGTTTGATTTTTTCAATATCTCGGGATCCCTGTATGTCGAAAAAGTAACACGACCGGCTATCCGTTCGAGCGCACAAGGCGTTTTTATGATTATGACAAACGGGTTCGGGGCATTTATCGGTTCGTATGCAGCCGGAAAGGTAGTCGATGTGGTTGGCTGGCCCCATTCGTGGTACGTTTTCGCCGGGTATTCGCTGCTGGTTGCGTTTCTGTTTATGCTTTTCTTCAAGTACAAACATGAGCCGGAGCCGTCTAAGCAGGAAATCAGAAGATAAAATATTCCACATGAAGCTTTACATCAAAAATATGGTTTGCAACCGCTGCGTGCTGGTAGTACGTAGCGAAATGGAAAAAATGGGCTTCGATGTGAAAGACGTCATTTTGGGTGAGGTGTCTGTGATCGGTGAACTGTCGAAAGAGCAAAAGGAAAAAGTGGGTGAGGCATTGATCCCTTTGGGTTTTGAAGTGATCGATGACAAGAAGAGCCGGATCATAGAGAAGATCAAGAATTTTATTATTGATTTGGTCCATCACAGAGACGGTCTTCTGAAAGCCAATTTATCCGATT
The DNA here is from genome assembly GCA_022840285.1 of Porphyromonadaceae bacterium. Lineage (GTDB taxonomy): Bacteria > Bacteroidota > Bacteroidia > Bacteroidales > Dysgonomonadaceae > Petrimonas. The sequence goes on along the minus strand of JALHIE010000016.1, from coordinate 15,322 downwards.
TGCTTAGCGCCGAATTGGCTCACGATTACAGTTATCTTTCCAACCTGTTTTCTGAAGTGGAGGGAACCACCATTGAAAAATATTTTATTGCTCAGAAAATAGAAAAGGTCAAGGAACTACTGGTTTACGACGAGCTGTCCTTAAGCGAAATTGCTTATCGGCTCAACTATTCCAGTGTTGCTTACCTGAGCAACCAGTTCAAGAAAGTAACCGGTTTAACCCCCAGCCATTTCAAACAGATAAAAGAAATAAAAAGAAAACCGCTCGACGAAGTGTAAATCTTACAAATCGATTCCAAAAAACCGTAACATCTTCCCGAGCATTTACAGCTATTTTTGCATTGTAATAAAAAGATGCAACTATGGCTACAACAACAAAATCACCCGTAAAGAAGAATTTTCCTGTCCTGCAAATGAGCTGTGCCGGTTGTGCTGCTGGCGTGGAGAATAAGATCAACTCACTTGAAGGAGTTAACCGTGCAACCGTAAACTTTGCGAATGCCACTGTCGCACTGGAGTATCAGCCCGATAAGATTGATGCGGTTACCATACAAAGAGCTGTTCAATCCATCGGATACGACCTGATGATCGGGGAAGAGATTCAACAAGATGCACTCGACGAGATTCATCGACAAAAGTACAATTCATTGAAAAAGAGAACTTTCTGGTCGTTATTGTTGGCCTTGCCTGTAGTGGTTATCGGGATGTTTTTTATGTATATGCCCTATGCCAATTTCATTATGTGGGCGTTTGCAACTCCCGTGGTGCTTTGGCTGGGAAGAGATTTTTTTATTAACGCGTGGAAGCAACTTAAACACAAGTCGGCCAATATGGATACGCTGGTAGCGTTGAGTACCGGAACAGCTTACGTTTTCAGTCTGTTCAACATGCTGTTTCCGCAGTTTTGGCAACGCAAAGGGCTGGAAGCTCATGTCTATTTCGAAGCGGCAGCGGTCATTATCGCATTTATTTTGTTGGGCAGGTTGTTGGAAGAAAAAGCCAAAGGCAGTACTTCGTCGGCTTTGAAAAAATTGATGGGGTTACAACCGAAAGCGGTAACCGTTGTGAAAAACAACGGAGAGCAAACGGAGGTTCCCATTGAAAAGTTGGTGGCAGGCGATCTTGTGCTGGTGAAGCCGGGCGAAAAAATTGCTGTTGATGGTACGGTAACCTCCGGCGATTCGTTTGTAGATGAGAGTATGTTGAGCGGAGAACCGATGGCTGTTCGCAAAACACCGGGTGAACAGGTGTTTGCGGGAACCATCAATCAAAAAGGAAGTTTCAGGTTCCTGGCCGACAAGGTAGGAAAAGAAACCATGCTTGCCCAAATTATCCAGCGGGTACAGGATGCTCAGGGGAGCAAGGCTCCGGTGCAGAAACTGGTGGATAAAATTGCCGGAATCTTTGTGCCGGTGGTTATCGGGGTGGCGCTCCTCTCATTTTTTATCTGGTTGGTATTGGGAGGAGAAAGTGCGCTTACGCACGCGTTGCTGTCTTTCGTGACGGTATTGGTTATTGCCTGTCCCTGTGCCTTGGGATTGGCTACGCCGACAGCCATTATGGTTGGCGTGGGCAAAGGCGCAGAAAAGGGTATCCTGATAAAAGATGCGGAAAGCCTTGAATTATCGCAAAAAGTGAATGTTGTCGTGCTGGATAAAACCGGAACCATTACCGAAGGTAAACCACAGGTTACGGACGAGCTGTGGTTGGACGAATCGGCGAAGCCGGTGCTTGCAAGCCTGGAGCATCAATCTGAACATCCATTGGCAGAAGCTATTGCTGAACATTTTTCCCGTGAACATACGGTAGTTGTTTCCGGTTTCCAGAGCATTACGGGGAAAGGGGTAGTGGGTGTTGTCGATGGAGAAACTTATTTTGCCGGCAACAGAAAGTTGTTATCGGAAAATAATATTGCCGTGACGGAGGACTTGACAGAAAAAGCCGATGAGTGGAGCCAGTCGGCAAGAACGGTCATCTGGTTTTCCGATAGCCGAAAAGTCTTGGCCCTGCTGGCCATCTCCGACAAGATAAAAGAAACGTCTATAGCGGCCATCTTACAAATGCAACAAATGGGAATTGAGCTGCACATGCTTACGGGCGATAACGAACCTACTGCGAGGGCAATGGCAAAACAAGCCGGGATCATCCAGTACAGATCGGAAATGCTGCCGCACGAGAAATCGGAATTCGTGAAGCAGTTGCAGCAACAAGGAAAAGTAGTGGCCATGGTAGGCGACGGGATCAACGACAGCACCGCTTTGGCGCAGGCAGATGTGAGCATCGCGATGGGCAAGGGAAGTGATATCGCTATGGAGGTGGCAAAAATGACCATCATATCGTCCGATTTAATCAAAATTCCTCAGGCGGTACGCTTGTCCCGTCAAACTGTAAAAACCATTCGTCAGAACCTTTTCTGGGCATTTATCTATAACCTTATCGGAATTCCCGTTGCGGCAGGAATCCTCTATCCCGTCAGCGGCTTTTTGCTCAATCCGATGATTGCCGGCGCGGCAATGGCCTTGAGCAGCGTGAGTGTGGTGAGCAATAGTCTGCGGCTGAAGTGGAAGAGTTAAACAAGCCGTCCGGCTGCTTATCGGCTGCCGGACGGAAAAATGTGTAACTTACAATCAAACGGAAGCCTACTGAAAAGCTATTCTTTCGGCAACATCACCACAACCGCCTCGTTACCTTGTGACAGGAATTCTTTCACAAAGTTTTTTACGTCGTTTGCCGTAATGGAATTGAGTAGGGTCAAGTAATTGGAGTGATTGTCTTCTCCGTAAAAATAGTTCGTGTCGAGCACGTTCATCCAGTAATTGTTTTCTTTCAGGTTTTCGTTGTACTGCTTCAACATATACTCCTTCACTTTGCTGAAATCTTCGGCGCGGGGACCGTTATCTGCTATCGATTTCAGTTCGCGGTGAATGATGGCGTTCAGGCTTTCCATTTTGGCCGGATCGGTATCGTAAACAATCTGGAGCGTGCTTTGTCCTTGCGGGTACCGCGAAATACCGCCTTGCGTATAAACGCCGTAGGTTCCTCCCTCATCTTCACGAATCTTCTCGGTATAAACGATATCCAGAATCTGGTCAAACATACTCATCAACAGGGTATTCTTCTGGTTGCGTTCCATATTCCCTGTAGCAGCAATGAATACAGATGCTTTGGGATTCTGCATTTCACGCTGGAAGATGTTTTCAGACTTTCCTTTCAGGTAATCCATCGGCACGTGGATAAATTCACCTTTCACGGCTTGTCCCGGAAGCGAAGCGAGGTATTGCTCGATAACAGGTTTCACCTTTGCCTCATCGATATTACCGACAAACGTGAAAACAAAACTGCCGGGATTACGGAACAGTTGTTTGTACATTTCCACGATGCGTTTGTAATCTACCCCTGCCAAGTCCTCTACTTTGGTGCGTTTTGTCAGCGGATTGTCGCCATAAAGAGCTTTCGTCGCCGCATCACTGAAAGCTACCATCGGTTCGGCTTCCTGGTTTTTCAATTGTGTTTCCATGCGTTGAATAAACGATTGGAAGGCATCGTCGTCGCTTCGTGGAGCCGTGAAATAGAGATAGACCAGTTGAAGCATGGTTTCAAAATCCTTTATAGAGGATGAACCGTTGAAATCTTGGGTGGTAAGCGAAACACCTGGCCGGGCCGATGCCGTTTTTCCGGCAAGCGCTTTTGTCAGATGAGTGGCGCTGAAATTACCTATCCCTCCCAGCGTAATGATGTTGTTCATCATTCGTGCATTGATCGGGTCTTGTAAGGCATATTGCGAATATCCGCCAACGCTTGATCCGGTCATAACTATCTGGTCGTCCTTGAAATCGGTAGGTTTCAGGATCACTTTCATGCCGTTCTGAAGCGTCCAGACGGTAGCATCCAGCGCTTCGTTTCTTTCCACTTGGGTGATTTTCCCCGCTGAGGGAGGTGTAGCGATAAGCGGTTCGTTGGACACCTCCTCCACGTAGGCTTCAATTTTTTCGCTTTTCACACCGTTGATTACTGCAACAAGTTCCTCCTCCGTAGGATAAATCAATCCTTCCTTTTCAGGTCCCGATACAGAGATAACCATGTTTTTTTCGCCGATGAGCTGTGCGACGGTTTGGTTGATGGCCTCAACCGGAATGTTTGGGGCTATCGTATTCATCATGTTGTACTCGTACTCGATGCCGGGGATAGGTTCGCTGTTGATGAAACTGCTTACGTATTCCTGCGAATAGCGGCTGTTCCTTTCTTTATCGCGGTTGTTGTACCCGTTTTCGTATTGCTTCAGGATATTGGTGCGGGCGCGTTCGTATTCCGAAGCAGTGAAACCGAAGCGTTTCACACGTTCCGTTTCGCGAATCATGGCCGCAATAGCGTCCTTGATCTTGTCGTCTGCAGATCCGCCAACAACCGTCCAGGCATCTTTGGTTTTGGCTACAAAATATTCGCTGTCGTAAGCATAAGCAGAGGTGAACGGAGCATTCGGCTTTTGTACCATCTCCTGGAACCGTTCATTGATCATGGCAGCTGCAGCCGATTTGATGTAATTTAAAACCAGGCCGGCCTGCGAAAGTTTAATTTCGTTGGGGATGGGTTCGTGTTTATAGAAAACCATCAGTTGTGTACGCGTTGCTTCCGGGTCGGTAGCGATGGAAACGATGGGTGTGTCGTTGTCCGGAACAGGAAAATATTCACGGGTGGCGGGATTTGCCTGAGCCGGTATCTTGTTGAAGAGTTCCTTTACTTTGGTTTCCATCTTGTCGAGGTCGAAATCGCCCACGACGATGATTCCCTGTAAATCGGGGCGGTACCACTTTTTGTAATAGGCGCGGATTTCTTCGGGCTTGAAGTTGTTGATAACATCAATATTTCCAATGGGCAAGCGATTGGCGTATTTGCTGTCTTTATACATTACGGGAAGCATCTTTTTCCACAACCGGAATTGTGCCCCGCCGCCGGTACGCCATTCTTCACGAATAACACCGCGTTCTTTTTCCAACTCTTCGTCCTCCAACAAAATACCGTTCGACCAGTCGTGAAGAACGAGAAGTACCGAGTCCACCAGGTTTTCATGGGTGGTGGGGACATCGGTCAAGAAATAGACGGTTTCATCGAGCGAAGTATATGCGTTGATGTTCGTCCCGAATTTAATTCCATTATCTTGTAGGTAATTGAGCATATCCTTGCCCGGGTAATTTTTTGTTCCGTTAAACGCCATGTGTTCCAGAAAATGGGCCAACCCGGATTGATTATCTTCTTCCTGCATTGATCCTACTTTTTGAGCGATGTAGAAATCGGCCCGGTTTTCAGGTAGTTTATTCTGACGGATATAGTAAGTTAACCCGTTTTCCAATATGCCTTTCCGAACATTCGGATCGATAGGCTGCGGTGGATTCTGTTGCGCCGTTGCTGTTATCCCAAGCAACACAAACGACAATAATAAAATTTTTTTCATTGTTGATTGTTAATTAAATAGGTGGTTTGTTCAATCGTAGATAGTTATATCCTTTCCAGTACAACTTTTATTAGATCCTCGATCGATCCTTTGTAGTCCGCATTCGATTCCAGGGCTACCCGGTTGGCAATGATGGCGCAAACGGTCATGCATTTGTGGCCCATCATCTTGCCCAAGCCTGCGATGGCCGAACTTTCCATCTCGTAATTGGTGATGGAGTAATGGCTGTAACGGAACGACTCGATTTTTGCATTCAACTCAGGATCAGCAAGGGGCAGCCTCACGTGTCTGCCTTGTGGGCCATAGAAGCCGATGGCGGAAATGGTTACTCCGCGAATCATGTCGTATCCGATGCGTTCCACCAGCTCTTCGTCGGCACTCACCACATAGGGCGAGCAGTGGTAGGGTGACCAGTTTACCTGTTTCTGAAAGGCTTCTTCAAAATCTTCTTCCCTTACTTCCTGTGAATGGGCATAATAGTGAAGCAACCCGTCAAAACCAATCGATTTCTCGGAAACCACATACGATCCGATGGGGCAGTGCGGCTGCATGCCGCCCGATGTTCCCACGCGGATCATGGTCAATTGCCTGAACTCCGGTTTCACCGTGCGGGTGAGGAAGTCGATGTTGGCCAAAGCATCCAGCTCTGTTACAACAATATCAATGTTATCGGTTCCGATGCCGTGCGAGAGTGCGGTAAGACGTTTCCCCTTGTACATGCCTGTAACCGTGTGAAACTCCCTGCTGCGCACATCGCACTCGATGCTGTCGAAAAAGGAAGCGGTCAGTGTTACGCGGTCAGGGTCACCCATCATCACGATCTTGTCCGACAGTTGCTCGGGCCTGATGTGAAGATGAAACACACTGCCATCGGGATTGACAATAAATTCCGAATTAGGGATTATTCTCATAAAAGTAATGGTTTAAGACTTCTTTACTTTCGTTCTCTATTTATTTCGAACTTTCTTCTTTCGCTCCGCCTTGAGGCTTGGCAATCGCATCGCGCATATCGGTATCCGACTGGATGTTCTTCATCCGGTAGAAATCCATAATGCCCATATTGCCACTGCGGAACGCTTCGGCCATTGCCTTGGGTACTTCAGCTTCGGCTTCAATTACCTTCGCCCGGGCTTCCTGGGCCTTGGCTTTCATCTCCTGTTCAAGGGCGATAGCCATGGCACGGCGTTCTTCGGCGCGGGCCTGGGCGATGTTCTTGTCGGCTTGTGCCTGATCCATTTGCAGGACGGCGCCGATGTTTTTGCCTATATCGATGTCCGCAATGTCGATGGAAAGAATTTCGAATGCTGTCCCGGCATCCAATCCTTTTCTTAACACAAGTTTCGAAATGGAGTCGGGGTTTTCGAGCACCGATTTGTGCGAAGCTGCCGAACCGATAGAGGATACAATTCCTTCACCAACGCGGGCAAGGATGGTCTCTTCACCGGCACCACCCACCAATTGCTTGATGTTGGCCCGGACCGTAACGCGCGCTTTGGCAATTAGTTGAATACCATCGATGGCTACTGCCGAAACCGGCGGTGTGTCAATAACCTTGGGGTTTACCGACATCCTTACGGCTTCCAGCACATCACGGCCTGCGAGGTCAATGGCTGTGGCCATCTGGAAAGGCAGTTCGATGTTGGCTTTTGATGCCGAAACAAGCGCATGGACAACTTGTTCCACGTGCCCTCCGGCCAGGTAATGCGCTTCCAGGTTGTCCCGGGAACTGAACAAGCGATATGCGGACGTTTGCCGAAAGGGCGTTGATCCACAAGAAAAATGGCACATAGTGGAAAAAAATCAGTACGAAAATTACAATTAATGCAATCCCAATAATCAGAGGAAAAGATAATTCCATAATTTAATTTATTTGGTGTTTAAAGTTCAATGTTTAATGTTCTTGTCCGAGCGCTTTCTCTCTTTGCTCTTTATTCTTTATTCTTTACTTTTTCTAACCGTCACATTATACGATTCTACCCGTACAACCTCAATCTCTGTATCTTCATCGATAAGTTCCCCGTCGAAAGATTTTCCTTCAACAGTCACGTCGTTTATCATCACCTTTCCGATAGGGTTCAGCCGGGAAATCGTTATTCCGGTATCACCGGGTTGGAGGCTTTTCAGGTCGCTGTTGTCGACCGTTTCTCCGATATCGGCGGTAAGCGCTATCTTTTGCAGTGATTTTGATTTTAACAGCCACACAAATGCCAGTGCAAGCAAAACCAACGAAAGGGCCAGTGTGATGTTGCCGGCTGCGGAACCCAAGTAGATGTAGGAGTAGATCACTCCGCCTACCATAAAGATTGCGCCGCCTACTCCGGCAATACTGATTCCCGGCAAAAGGAAAAACTCAATGAGAAGCAGCAAAATTCCCAGAACGATTAAAACGGTAACAATGATTACATTGAAAGTCATGATGTAAAGAATTAAAAACTGTTTCTAATCTCTTCGTTCCGTGCCCGGAACTCCAACACTTCAATCTCCCTGAAGAGATTTTCGGTTTCCTTTTCAAGGGCCAAGATAGACGCCGCTAACGGAGATGAGTTGGAACTCCCTGCAATTTGCCGGCGCTTTTCCGACAGATCATCTTCGAGTTGATTGAGTCGGGTTTTCAAATTGATGGCTTGAGAGAAGAGCGACCTGGCAGCTGCATTTTTAAAATCCGACAACGTAAAATAAGTTTTTTCGTCGTTGATGACAAACGTAAAATCTTTTTTTTGTATAGTCCTTTGCGGTACTGCTGTTGTGTGTGACCGCTGCAGCAAGGCGGAATAGTCAACACCCGGCTTCCAGGAATCCTTTATGGAGGATATGCCTGCCCGGCTTGTCAGGTATGACTCGTCTTCACTTTCCAACAGGATAATCTCGGGAGAGGGAATAAACGTATATACACAAACGGAATCTGACGGCTGAAACCGGTCACTGGCGAACCAGCCGATGCCTTTCTCTTCATCGATAGCCATCATGTAGTCGTTGAAAGGAGAGTTAAACGGCATGTTCAGCTGATTAGGCGTGAGATACGAGTTCGTGGCCAGGTTGTACCGGGTGACAAACAGGTCGTATCCGCCCAACGAGCCGTGCCCGGTGGATGAAAAATAGATGGTGAGACCATCGGGCATAACGAACGGATAAGCCTGATTTCCCTCTTGATTGATGGATTCCGATAAGCGTTTCTCGTTGGCGAAGTTGTCCAGTAACTTCTCCATGGTATAAAGACTGATTCCCAGGATTGAATCGTTTTTCGGATAATAGATTTTATCCCGACGCTCATTAAGAAAAAGTACCTGGCCATTGTCGGGCTGATCCTGGAAAAAGGCACTCACCGGTTGCAACGTGCCGGCCGATGTACTCAATCTATAAGCAGAAAGAAAATCGGACTTCGGGACAATCAGGCTGTCAATGATCTGAACATCCTCGGTGCGGTTGATTAATCGCTTCAGCTTATCGGCATATTCTTTATGAGGGTTGAGTAATGCAAGCGCTTCCTTGTTCCTCCGGTTGGCTTTTTCGTACCTGGCGAATTCTTTGTCCGCGTCGGCAAACCGGTATGTTTTGGTGTAAAGTTGCCCGAGGTAAAGGTACGACTCCGGAATATTTTTTTGTGATGCAAACTCGAGGTATTGCCGCGCTTTTTGAAAATCACCTTCGGTAAACGCAATTACGCCAAGCCATTGATTAAGCTGGGCATTGCTGGAATTAACCCGGTATTCGGCTTCAAAAACAGGTTTTGCTGCAGCAAAGTTCCCTTCCAGGTACCATCTCTTCGCTTCATCAACCGATTGGCCCATTGAAAGAACGGGAACGATTAAAAGAATACATGTATATAATCGGTGGTGTACTTTCATTATCAGTCTTAAATATAAGCATCAAAGATAGGAAAATAATTTGTAAAACGGCTTTCATTCGTATATTTATCTGCACCGATGCTTATGCCGCACGGTCTTGTGAATATTTTCCATACTTTTTGTATCTTTGCAGCGCAAAAACAAAACAGCACGCCGTTGCTGCTAGGGTATCCATGCTAATTCAGGGCTTCTAATTTCTAACTTCTTCAAAAAATATGCACGAAAAAATAATCATTCTCGATTTCGGTTCTCAAACCACTCAGCTTATCGGCCGCCGTGTGCGCGAGCTGAACACGTACTGCGAAATAGTGCCCTTCAATAAATTCCCTTTCGGAGATAAATCGGTAAAAGGGGTGATCCTTTCCGGAAGCCCGTTTTCGGTCAATGACGATCATGCTTTCAAGACCGATCTCCATAAAATCCGGTTCAACTATCCGGTATTGGGAATTTGTTACGGTGCCCAGTGGATAGCACAATCATCGGGCGGTACGGTCGACAAGAGCGATTCGCGCGAATATGGGAGGGCCCATCTGAGCGTGAAAGAAACAGGCGACCTGCTTTTGGGGAACCTCCCGCAACAATCGCAAGTATGGATGTCTCACGGGGATACGATCGTGCGGATTCCCGATAATTTCTCGGTTATTGCTTCCACCGAAGAGGTGGAAATCGCTGCCTACAAAGTGAAGGATGAACCCACGTGGGGAGTGCAGTTTCACCCGGAAGTCTTCCATACGGAACAGGGTAACAAGATACTGGATAATTTTCTGGCGATCTGCGGATGCCGGAAAGACTGGACGCCCGCATCGTTTATTGAAGCGACAGTAGCTGATTTGAAAGAAACCTTGGGAGACGATAAGGTGATCTTAGCTCTTTCCGGAGGTGTGGATTCTTCCGTGGTAGCTGTTTTACTGAATAAAGCCATTGGAAAGAACCTGACCTGTATTTTCGTAAATCACGGGTTATTGCGTAAAAATGAGTTTGAAACCGTACTCGAAAATTACGAACATCTCGGACTGAACGTCATCGGTATAGATGCCCGTGAACGCTTTTACAAGGAACTTGCCGGAGTAACCGACCCCGAGCGCAAACGTAAAATCATTGGCAAAGGGTTTATTGATGTCTTCGACGAAGAAGCGCATAAGCTTACCGCCATAAAGTGGCTGGCGCAGGGAACCATTTATCCCGATATCATCGAGTCGCTTTCCATTACGGGAACTATCAAAAGCCACCACAACGTAGGCGGACTCCCCGAGAAAATGAACCTGAAACTGTGCGAACCGTTGAAATTGCTTTTTAAGGACGAAGTGCGGAAAATTGGGTTGGAGCTCGGAATGAAACCGCATCTTATTTATCGTCATCCCTTTCCTGGTCCGGGACTGGGTATCCGGATCCTGGGCGACATCACGCCGGAAAAAGTGCGCATCGCACAGGATGCCGATGACATTTTTATTTCGAACCTCCGTGCAGCAGGGTTATACGACAAGGTTTGGCAGGCAGGCGCAATCCTTTTACCGGTACAATCGGTGGGCGTAATGGGTGACGAACGCACTTACGAAAACACTGTTGCTTTGCGTGCCGTAACTTCCACCGATGCCATGACTGCTGATTGGGCACATCTGCCTTACGAATTTCTGGCAAAAGTATCGAGCGAGATTATCAACAAAGTTAAAGGGGTGAACCGCGTGGTGTATGACATCTCGTCGAAACCACCTGCAACCATTGAATGGGAATAAAAACCTTTATACTGATTCTGGTTGAGTCTGGGGCTTGTCCAACGTTGGATAGGCAATCCGCGTGTGGTAGATGGTTTGGAGCTTTTGAAGAAAAACCTCCTTTATGGCTGCAATATCACGAAAAGTGATGGGAGCCAGCTTGAAGTACCCTTCTGCTACCTGCGAATCGATCAGCGAGTCCACCAGGTTCTGTATGCTCTCTTCGTTATATTCCGGTAAGCTTCTTGAAGCAGCCTCCACCGCATCGGCCATCATCATGATGGCCGTCTCTTTTGAGAAAGGATTAGGACCGGGATAGCGGAACAGGTCCTCGTTTATCTCTTTCCCGGGGTTGGCATTTTTCCAGGAAATGTAGAAATATTTTGGCATACTGGTGCCGTGGTGCGTTTCAATAAAATCGGTTATCTGCTTCGGCAGGTTGTTTTTTTGCGCTATTTTCACTCCGTCCCTCACGTGATTGATGATGATGCGCGCACTTTCTTCAAAAGGAAGTCCTGCATGGGGGTTCATTCCCGGCGATTGATTTTCAGTAAAAAAAGCAGGATTCATCATTTTTCCGATATCGTGATACAGTGCTCCAGTCCTTATTAATGAAGCATTGGCTCCGATTTTTACTGCAGCGGCCATGCCCAGATTTGAGACTTGCAACGAATGCTGGAAAGTTCCCGGTGCTTTTTCGGATAGTTCCTTCAATAACGGCTTGTTGATATTCGACAATTCAATCAGACTTACCCCCGATATGAAGCCGAAAGACTTCTCGATGAGGTACACTAGCGAATAGGAGAACAATATAAAAATGAAATTGATGAAAAAATAGATAAATATGATCGGGTCAATCTTGTTGATGTTTCCTTCCTGATGCATAACTAAACCGATATACATCAAGCTGTAGGCGAGCAGGATAAAGAACGAGCTACGTATTAACTGATAACGTTCCGAGAGCTCTTTCAGCATAAATATCGATACCATCGCAACGGCAATCTGTATTACAATAAATTCAAACGGAAAGGGAACCATTAATGAGCTGAGGATAATGGTAATCAAACTGGCAAATAATGCGGTACGGGAGTCAATAAATGTTCGTATCAGAATAGTGACTATGGCATACGGGATAATGTACACGTTGAAAAGGTCAAGCTGACTGGTAATTGCTGTCAGGGCTACAAAGGAGGTCACCAGCAACACCATGAACGTGACGTGCTTCCTGTTTCGGTATTCATGCGGCCGAAAGAAAAGCAGGTATGCATAAAATGCCCCAAACAGAAGGACGACCAGCAAGAGTTGTCCGAAAATCATCCATCCGTTTTTGCCGGTCCTCCCGCTTCGCTCTTCAGTGACCCGTTTTAGTGAGTTCAATACCTGGTATGTTTGGGAATTGACTATTTCCCCCTGGTCAATAATGCGCTGTCCCGTTTGCACCATCCCTGTGGAGGGGGAAACCTGCTGGATAAATTCCTCCCTGGCCTTTTCAGACGTGGAAGCGTCGTACACGATATTTTCACGAATATATTTGTTTACGTCTGCCAAACGTATCAATTCGGCGTCCATGCTTTTGGGTGTATTATCGAGGAGTTGTTCGTATGCCGATTTAATGGTGCTGAATGTTTCCACACTTTTTGACTCGGCCAGGTTCCCTTTTCTTAATCGCATGGATTGAGTCTCGGAACTGAAAACCTTGTCGTAATCTTCCGAACGCATGATTCCCGACCGGTATATTTTCTGCAAACTGTTCCTCAGATAAAGGACATAATCAGGAGACAGGCTGCTGAGCTTCGTGTTCAGGTTAACATCGGCGTCGAATTCAGCCATTGCGTTCTTTTCAACACTTTCGTCGATGGTATAGTAGGGTTCGTAAAAACGCAGGATACTGTCTCGTTCCGCTTTCAGTTGATCGGCAGGTTTGTAAATAGGGAAATCGAACGGAGCAGTCAGAAGCCCGTACTGCCAAGGTCTTCCTTCGCTGAAAGAATACTTGAAGTCTCCCTGGCGGGGAAACAGCAGTGTAACCAGAGCAATTGCCAGGATGAAGACAGCAGGGACAAAAAATCGGGTTCTCAGTCTGAATTTTCTTTTTGACTTCAAGTTCATAAATTCGAATAGTTTTTGATTGTACTAAAGCTCCACAGAACTTTAATGAAAAAAATCGCGCGAATAGGTTTTAATTATTCTCCGGAACAGAAATTTTATTAATGGCTACCGTTAACCGGCCTATGGTTTCCTGCTTGCCCAGAAGCGATGTTATGTCGAACATGTGGGGACCCTTGCTTTCGCCAACTACGGCCAGACGGAAAGCATTCATAATGTTACCGAGGGGATAGTTTTTCTCTTCAATCCACTGCTTAACCCGGATCTCCTGATTTTCGGAAGAGAAGTCATCGATACGTTGCAACACGTTAATAAGTTCGGAAAGTTGTGCGGGACTTTCCTTTTTCCAGCGTTTTTTTACCGTTTTTTCGTCGTATGAAGCCGGCGCAATGAAGAAAAACGAGGCCTGATCCCACAATTCTTTCACAAAATTAACCCGTTCTTTCACCAGTCCGATAACGCTGGCGGCATAGTTCTTGTCGCAGGAGACGTTTTTTTCAGCCAGAACAGGTTGAAGCATCTCAGCTAACCGTTCGTTGGGTGTCTCTTGAATGTATTTTCGAAATCAAATTTTGCACCGCTCTTGCTGCATCGTTCGAACGAAAAGGCAGTAACCAGCTCGTCGAGGGTGAAAATCTCCTGCTCCGTTCCCGGATTCCACCCCAGCAATGCCAGGAAGTTGACGACTGCCTGAGGCAGGTACCCGCTTTCGCGGTATCCCGACGATGTTTCCCCCGATTGCCGGTCTTTCCATTCCAGCGGAAAAACGGGAAATCCCAGGCGGTCCCCGTCCCGCTTGCTTAGCTTCCCGTTGCCTTCGGGTTTGAGCAGGAGCGGTAGATGGGCGAACTCGGGCATGGTGTCTTCCCATCCGAAACTTCTGTATAGCCAAACGTGAAGGGGAGCCGACGGCAACCATTCTTCGCCGCGGATGACGTGCGTGACCTCCATCAGGTGGTCGTCCACCACGTTGGCAAGGTGGTAGGTTGGCAGTTCGTCGGCCGATTTGTAAATTACCTTGTCATCGAGCACCGAGGAGTTGATCACCACTTCTCCCCGGATTAAATCGTTTACGGTGATATCGATACGGGGCTCAATCTTTATGCGTACCACGTATTGCGTACCGTTGTCGATCCGTTTTTTCACCTCTTCGACGGGTAATGTCAGTGAATTCCTCATCTGAAGCCGTGTGGCGGCATCGTATTGAAAGTTCGGGATTTCGTTGCGTTTTGCCTCCAGTTCTTCGGGTGTGTCGAAAGCGATGTATGCCAGTTTATTTTCCAGTAACTGAGCAACGTATTTTTTGTAAATATCTTTTCGTTCCGACTGTCGGTAGGGCCCGAATTTCCCTCCTTTTGCGGGACTTTCGTCGTAGGGCAGTCCCAACCAGTCGAAAGCTTCTTGAATGTATGCTTCTGCTCCGGGAACAAACCGGGTGGAGTCGGTGTCTTCAATCCGGAGGATGAAATCTCCGTTTTGTTGCTTGGAAAACAGGTAGTTGTATAATGCCGTGCGAACTCCGCCGATATGAAGCGGCCCGGTAGGACTTGATGTTGAGGCTACAAAGGTAAGAAAAAAATAAGATCCGGGTATGATTCACAGCCACAACCTCGCTTCGTTGCCCATATTGAACACCAAATCGATGATGCTCGCATTTTGGATGAACCCCAGTTTATCCCGGAAAACCTGGTAGTAAGGCCTGGTCGTGAAGCCGGAGGGTCGCTTGGGATGAATGGTTTCTCTGTAGTCCGCTATCCCTTCAGATGTTTGAGCAACATATTCCGTAGATAATACAGCCGGTTTTTCTATCCGCAGCCATCCGCAGATCAGTTCGTGAAGCTGAAGGTTAAAATCGACGAGAAAAGGGACCTTCTTTTCGTAGAACGGCTGTAATTCGTCGGCATAATACTCAAAAAAAGGAGTGGAGTTGTATGCCGATACGATGGCATTCCAGTGCAGGTGCCGCCAGTTTCCGTGTTCGGCAACACGGATATCTTTCATCCGGCACTTCGCCGCAGAAGGTTTTTCCACGGGGATGCTTAACGGCATCAATCCGTTGGCCCCGACTATGTTGCACCGGTTCCGGTAAGATTGTTTCTGGTAGTTTTCGTAAACCTCTATAACGGTGCTGGAGGCGCGAAAAAATACCGAATAGTATTCGACGGGCGCCAGGTAGAAGGAAGAAAGCAACACTCTCCCGGTTATTTTTTT
>JALHIE010000120.1 GCA_022840285.1 Porphyromonadaceae bacterium | reverse complement strand
TTTGTTTTGCAACTATAAAGGTAAACCTTCTGGGGGAATTACCGAAAGGGGTTCCCCTTCATTTTAGCGTTTCTTTTTTTACCGGACACCAGTGAAAAAAAATAACAAATAATTTCGATGAAGAATTTATGTTTCATCTATACCTTGATTTAAAGAATTTTTTTTCAGATGAAGTCAATATCATATTCGATGAAAATGAAAAATATTCTCTTGGAGAAGTCTATAGGTGTAATCCGAAAAGTGATAAATATAAATATCCTACTGAAGATGAATATAATAGTACAAATGAAACTGATATGATGTATTTAATGGCTACAAATCTTATTGAGTATAATGAACAATTAAAGTTTGAAAACAAAATTGGATTCGAGCAAGTAATGGACTATATCCTTGAATTTAATAATATCGCAGATGAAATGGAATTAGAGTTTTCGGTTAGAATTGAAAACGGTTTATATGGAGATTTTATGCGAATTGGAAAAGATAAAAAAAAGTTTAATAGATTTAAAATAGATAGATTTGAGGATTTATTCAAAAAAGAATATCGGAATAATGAAATACAAAATAATTTTATAAAATGGTTGAAAAATAAACATTTTATAAATCAGGAAAATAACCTTAATGTAAATCACGCATATTTTGCACGTTTATATTATTTATTGAGAGAATGGGGCATTATGATTCAAAATTTAAGTCATTCAATGGCGATGCGTACATACTTTAGTAAATTTGGAGTTAAGGTGGTTGAAAATATTGATCCTGAAGATGAACTGCCTCAAGTGACACGCCGTTCAGTTACGAGTGAAGATACACGCATTACTGATTTATTAGATTTGTCAAAAAAAGATGAACAAGAACTATATAGCATTTTTAAAAACAAAAACAAATAAACTTCCCAAATTCCATTTATTCCGTTTCGGAATTAGGGAAATCTAATTTGATAAAACCGCGCTAAGTTTGCATAAACTTTAAAATTATAAGTTTATGACAAATGAGATTTTACTAAACGGAATCAGTTTTGAACAGTTAGAAAACAGTATCAAAACAATCGTATCGGAAACGGTACAAAATGCAGTTGCCGGATTAACCACAGCGGCAAAAGACGAAACACCCGAACTTATCACTCGAAAAGAAACAGCCGAATTATTAGGCGTTACTTTACCCACGTTACACGTTTGGACGAAAAACGGAGTTATACCCGCCAAACGTATCGGAACGCGCGTGAGATACGAGAAACGCGCCGTAATGGATGCGCTCAAAGATATAGAAACAATTAAATATCGGAGGGCGTAACAATGGTAAAAAAGAGTTTAATCCAATCGGCAATCAAAGGAATTTTCAACCGAAACACTTCGCACCCCGACGTATGGGATTTAAATCCCGATACCGGCGATAAGATGCCGTTTCAATGGTTTAGGTTATCAGAACCCCGCGAACATTACCTAACAGCCCAGGGCGCGTTAAAAGTAGCCGAGAGCCACCACAACGGCGTTAAGGTATTGCACACCGGATCAAGAAAGACTACCGATAAAATGATCTTTGCCGAGAATCTTTACAACCCGGTAAGTGGGAAACGAAGTATATCATTTTTCGATTGTGATCCGGTCATGCATATGATAATCGTTTATATGTAAGAAAATCGAAACCCACGAAACATTATGAATGTATGTTGAGGAGGAAAGGCGATGATTGACGGGGTGAGGGCGTACCAAGTCCAGGCAAGTATTGAAGAAGACTACGCAAAAATTGATGGGATAAATTTCCGGCGTGATAAGTTTGGCAGTTTTACCATGGATGGGAGTTTACATAGATACCACAATAAAGGGAAAGGAAATGCGGATGATTACCGGTTTACCGATTTGAAGGAAACAATGAAACGATTGTATAATGAATTGGAAATTAACCCGGAGATCACACGAATATCGCGCGTTGAGTTTGGCGTTAATATAATATTGCCGATTAATGCCAAGATTGTGGTCAGGAGTGTTATTCTCTTCCGTCACAAAGAGGGGGGTATAGAGGATGGCGGGCGTTACTTTACGTTTGCAGATTATTTATTTAAAGTATACCCGAAAAATGATAATATAATACGCGTTGAGTTTAAAGTAAGGAATTTCCGCCATTTAAAACAAAAAAAAATACACGTTCGATCACTCGATGATTTACTCAATAAGGACGTTTTAAATGGGTTTAAAAAGATACTGATCGACGCCATTGAGGACTGTATGATAATATACGTGCCGGAAAAAGTAGTCAAAAAACTAAGTGATAAGGATCGGAGAAGATATGCTGAATACACAAACCCGCTATATTGGGCAGAAATCAACGAAAACAAATCAAAGAATCTTAGCCGGGAAAAGAGACGATGCGATGAGTTTATCAATAGTATCGGCGGAACCGATCTAAAAGATGAACTATTGATACAGATCCGGGATAAATGCGATTATTTACTCAATTATTCAGACCTAAAAAGTGTCGAGTTTTTCAAAGAAAATAATCAGCAGATGAATAACAGAGTGTCGAGTTTTTCAAGTTTAGATAATAGTATGAAAAACACGACAACCACAACAAAGGAGAATGTTATCAGATGTGCCGGTTGCGGAGCGATAATAAACAACCCGCGCAAAGGGCAAAGATATTGTTCCGCTAAGGTTATAGGATATGAAAACGCACACCGATGCCGGAATAACATTAGCAATGCAAAAAACAACATACAACGTTCGATCAGAAATGTTTTATCTATTCCGTTGATGTTTGATTTGCGCGATATTATCGAAAAAGAGAAATACAATATTTGGAAACTATATGAAAAAAATTATTGAAGAAACAGAACAGTACACTTTTTTTATTGATTATTTTAAGGGTAATCCAATCCGGTTTATATATGACAAACAGAGAGATGAGTTAAGAATTCATGGTGATGACATGTTTAAGGCGTTGGGATACTCAGGGCTGTTTGATTTTTTAGGTAGTGATGAGGGATTGGATGCTATAAGCAAAATGAAAAAAGAGGACCCGAATTTTGAATTGTTTGGCGATAACGGAATTTTCCAAGATTTAAAATTGAAATAGTCTTGATTTTATCTGACAGTTAGCACTAAATTAACTCGCATAATTTCAATAGTCAATATCGCAATAAAAACTTCGATACTCCTTTTTTTTATTCGTATGCCGATTTTAAAACAATGAAAGAATACCGCATTATTTTACGAAAAAAAACGATACATTTGTGGAAAATAAAAAACCTATGGAGAAAGAACTAAACGTTTATATCTGGTATAAATCAGCAGATAAGCATAAGGAATACAAAGGTATACGATGCGCTACTGAAGACGAACACAAGTCTGACTCCGGTTATCTTCTCCCAGGAGAAGTTGAGCAAAAGCTAATGAGCTGCGAGACTCTTGTCAACAAGTCGCATGAAGAAATATGCAACACGATATTGTTGAAAATTATAATGCTGGAATGGAATTTTTCGGATGATGACAAGGAACAGATTACCGGGGATGTGCGTTTACTTGCGGAAAGCCTGATATAAATGAAGAAAATTATTTCATCTTCAAATTTTGATTTTTACTCACCTGAGATAAGTGAAATGGAACTTCCGCTTGTGGGTGAGGTAACTTGCGGATTTCCATCCCCTGCGGATGATTTCCTACAGGACAGCATCGATTTGAACAAGCTTCTGGTGAAGCATCCCGATGCCACATTCTACGCCATTGCCCGTGGTTACTCGTTGTCCCCGCTTGTTTATCCCGGCAGTATTCTGGTGATAGATAAATCAGTTGAATGGTCGTCCGACCTGCTCGCCTGTTGTTATATCAATGGCGAATTCACAGTGAAATGGATCGAAAAAACGGATGATAAGATACGACTAATTCCGCTCAACAAGGATTTTCCGGTACTCGAATACACC
>JALHIE010000119.1 GCA_022840285.1 Porphyromonadaceae bacterium | reverse complement strand
TGGCAAGCTGCTGATGCAGAAGATCATCCGCTACTGCAAGGCGCGCGGCACCAAGCGCATCGTGGGCGCGGCCCTTGGCGACAACAAGTCCATGGCCGAACTTGCGCGGTCGGTCGGGTTCATCGTCAGCAAGGACTACGACGAGGACATCTGGCAGTTGGATTTGCCGTTGGAGGATGGGAAAGGGGAAGGAAGCACAGCGTAACGCGACACAAACGAACGAGAACAGCCCCCTTGTTGACAACTTCCAGACACCACGACCATTAAATATTACCTATAGCACGCACTGTCGCTTTAAAATGACACCCCAACAACAGCTAATTCCTTCCTAATCACGGCTAGACTAATTTCCGCCTCAAGACTAGTAATAACAGAAGCTTCTGCATATTTTCCATATCCACAAAGGTAGGCAATGTCATGTCGATGCTCTTCATACCTGATGCTGTTTTTTTCCGCTCATCCCCCCTTGCTCACACCCTGAAAGACTTACTAGAACGTAAGCAAAACGAGCTTGAACTTGGAAATACACATGTTTTTTTAGATTTTCCCGTCTTTAACAACACAGACGGGGATATAGTTAGATCAAAAATTTTAATTATATCACAAAAGAAAGGAATATTTCTTGTTGGCTTATCCGAAGCACGAGGAAACTGCGACGAACTGAATGACGACCTCGATCAACTAGAAACTCTTTACAGCCATATATATTCAAAACTGGTCAAAGAGAAAGAACTTAAACTAGATAGAAAGCAACTTCGCTTTGACGTCGAAGCTATCCTTTATTGCCCAGGACTTCGAGAGGACTGCGAAGGATTACAGTCAGAAACGATAATTGCCAACAGTGATTATACATTTTTACAGGCACTTAAAGATGCCAACGGCGGTATGAGCGGTAATATATACGACAGGGTAGTAGGCGCAATTGATGGCGCAAACGGCTTGGTTAGAATGAAGCCCCGAAGGGGGGTCGCTAGCGGCTCAAAGGGGGATATCGCAAACAAACTTGAAGCCGAAATCACCAAGTTCGACCACCAACAACGACACGGCTACTTAGTAGCCAATAAAGGTGTACAACGAATTCGAGGACTCGCCGGATCAGGGAAGACTGTCATTCTAGCGATGAAGGCCGCATTGACCCACCTAGAAAAACCAGATGCCAAAATCCTTTTTACATTTCATACAAAAAGCCTCTACCAACATGTACAGCGCTTAATCACAAGATTTTATCGTCAGTTTTCTGATGGAGCACCAGACTTCGAGAATAGCATCAAGGTAATGCACTCTTGGGGCGGAAGATCTGTCCCTGGCGTATACTACGAGGCTTGCATTGAAAATGATGTCCAGCCCTTAACGTATTCACAAGCATGCACATTTGGAGGAGACCCATTCGATGCTGCTTGCAAAGAATTTCTCAATGCCTGCAAAACACCAAAGCAAACATATGACTACTCTTTTGTTGACGAAGGGCAGGATTTTCCAAATTCATTCGTCAGGCTCGTTGCAAAGTTGACAAAGGAAAATAGAACAACATGGGCCTATGATGAGCTTCAGAATATTTTCCAAACAAATCTACCATCTATACAAGATGTCGTCGGCGACGACATTGAAAGTTCATCTGACGACATAGTTCTTTACAAATGCTATAGAAACCCAAGGGAAATCCTCGTCTGCGCGCATGCCTTGGGTTTCGGCATATACAGCGGAGGAAGAATTGTTCAAATGCTGGAATCCAGAGAAAGATGGGAAAGCATGGGGTACAACGTGCTTAAGGGAGAATTCAACATTGGCGATAAAATGATTATCGCCCGCCCTGTCGAGAACAGCCTTAGGTCTGTTTCGGACGCGCAAAGCATTGATGAAATCATCTCCGCATCCGCCTTTCAGACTTTCGACGAAGAAGTCAACCATGTTGCCCAGTGCGTCAAACAAGACATTGATGCCGGACTTCGTCCCGATGACATATTGGTCCTTTCTCTGGACAATAGACACGCCAAAAACTATCTTACAAGCATATCAGAAGCTCTATCCCAAATGTCCATTGAATCACACAACAATCACCAAGATTCTTACGGCGTTCGAGATTTTGAGCAAGAAGGGATGGTAACACTCTCTACAATAAATAAAGCAAAAGGCAATGAAGCGTACTCCGTTTATGCTGTTGGCGTTGATGCTGTTTACAGCCGCACAGCAAATAAAGGAATGCGCAACATGATATTCACGGCGTTAACCCGCGCAAAGGGATGGGTACACGTAACTGGCTTGGGTGACAGTGCACAGCAATTTCATGTAGAGTTACAAAGAGCAAAAAAAGAATCTCCTAACATGGCATTCACATATTCTGAGCCAGAAAGTGTCATTAAAGACGACATGGACGCCGAAAAATTCATAAGCAATGAAGAGGAAAAAGAATTCGACAGATTAGTGAGCCAAATTGGAATCGAGAACGTGAGGAAACTTTTAGCAAATCGAGACCGGAACAAAGGGGGGAATCAGTGAAAAATTCTATACACTACCCCCAGATAAACAAATCACACAAATTCTTAAAAAAAGTCGGACTCATAAAAAACTACAATCCCCATCAAAAACACCCTCAAAAACCTGGAGCGCTCTTCAGAGATATGAACTACGATGATTACTGGAAAACAGTTTACTCTGAAGCCTATTACACTTTTCTCCTCGAAGATAATTCACTTATATGCTTTGAAAATCAAATCCTCGGCAACGATGATTTTGCTTGCTACACATACCTAGAGTGTCCCTATTCAGGCGGTACATATCAAGACTTTTTAGAAAACATAGAATTGTCATACGATACCGTTGGAGATGAGCGTCAGACCGAGTATGAGCAATACCTCACCGAATTGGAGCCCAAACCAAACGTCAATCCTATCAGGTACGAATTTCGCCCTGATCAACATAACCCAGGCCTCCACCCCGCCTCACATTTGCACGTAGGTTTTCAAAATGATTTTAGGCTTGGTTGTGGCGTCCTTTTCACCCCGCTCATGTTTGTATTGTTCATCATTCGCCAAGTATATCCTAATATTTGGCAGCAAGAACTGCGCGGCGAAATTGACCCAATAATTTCATCATCATGCCCAAGCCTCCCCAAAGTCACACCTGCTTTTCTACACAAATTCGACAAATTTGAGCCCTACCTTTTTTCACACTAGCCTCCACCAGAACGACCCTCGCCTTTTTCATCTTTCACTCCATCTGACGGCAAAAATGTAACAAAGGCCCGCCGTTTCCGGCGGGCCTTTGCTTTCTCGTACTTTCTCACTCTCGCGGCACGCGACCGTATCCGCGCCCACCCCGCTACAAAATAAAATCGTTCGACAAAAAGTTGGACCGCCTGTCCCGGATAATACTCGTCAAAATCTCCTTATTGGCGTCCGTGCCCTTGGCCGCCACCAGCGTGCGGATGGAGAAGCAGCGCAACGCGTCGCTGACCGACAGGGTGCCCTCGGCGGAATCCTTGCGTCCGGTGAAGGGGAAGGTGTCCGGCCCGCGCTGGCACTGGCTGTTGATGTTCACCCGGCACACCTGGTTGACCATGGGGTCGATCAGTCGCGCCACGTCGTCCGGGTCGTTGCCGAAGATGCTCAGTTGCTGCCCGTACTGCGAACCCACCACGTAGCGCACCGGCGTTTCGATGTCCGTGAAGGGGATGACGGGTATCACCGGGCCGAACTGCTCCTCGTGGTACACGCGCATCTGCGGCGTGGCCGGGCAGACCACCGTGGGGTGGTACAGGGTTTCGGCGTGGATGCCGCCGCCGGTATTGGCCACCCGGCCGCCGTGCGCGGCGGCGTCGCGCACCAGATCGTCAAGGTACGCGGCCTTGCCGGGCACCGGCAGCGGGGTGATGCGCACCCCTTCGTCCCACGGCATGCCGATGCGCAGGTTGCGTATGCCCTCGTCCATGCGGGCCAGGAATTCGTCCAACCGCTTCTGATGCACGAACAGCATCTTCAGCGCGGTGCAGCGCTGCCCGTTGAACGAGAACGCG